>CP032508.2:1941000-2264500 GCA_009497875.2 gamma proteobacterium SS-5
GGTGCGCAGGGCGGTGGTTTTGCCCCCTGGACAACCCTGAAGCGCTGGATGGGTCTGGAGCCTGCCACACAACCCCTGACCCGGTCGGACAGCCCGGCACCCGTGGTGGAGGGGGCCGCCCCCCAGGAACCGGTCAGGGCACCGGCCAAAGCTCAGACCAGAACGCCGCCCCAATCTCGACCCAAATCCCAGGCCCCATCTCAGTCGCGACCCCAGGCCAGGCCCCAGGTTAGACCCAGGCCGACCCCGGTCGAGTTCAAGCCCCTGCCGGGGGATGAGCGTAAGATCCATGTGGTACAGATCCAGTCGGCCTCGCAGCGGGCCGGGCTTGAGGCCCTGAGCGCTCAGCTGGGTCTGGGGGCAAAGGCCTGGATCCACGAGGAGCAGCGCAACGGCGCGCCCTGGTTCAGCCTGTTCTATGGCCGCTACGGGACGCTCAACCAGGCTCTGGATGCCATGCAGGCCCTGCCCCGTGCGGTGCAGCAACGCGGCCCCTGGGTACGCAAGCTGGAGCTTGCGCCCTGAAATGGCCTCTGTAGCCCGGATGTAGCCAAAGCGCCGTCCTTGCTTCGACAGTGCTCAGCACAGGAAGCCTGTCGAAGGGTGCCAAAGCCGAGGATGCCGGAAGGGACCCTTGCCCTCTATCCGGGCTACAACCTGCCCGTTGCTGCTATGACTTGCACGCCAATCGGTGATAATCGGCACAATTGGCAATCAAAAATCCATGCCCACCCCTGGAGATACAAGTGACCCTCAACTGGCTTGACTATGGCATCATCGCGATCATTCTGCTGTCCAGCCTGGTCAGCCTGTTTCGCGGCTTTGTGCGCGAGGCCCTGTCCCTGGCCTTCTGGGTGCTGGCCTTCTGGGTGGCGCAGATGTTCTTCCGCGAGCTGGCCGTACCCCTGGGGCAGTGGATTCAGGTGCCCTCGCTGCAATTGGCGGCGGCCTTTGCCATCATCTTTTTCAGCGTACTGCTGCTGGGCGGGCTGATCACCTACATCATCGCCAAGCTGATCGACGCCACCGGCCTGAGCGGTACCGACCGCCTTATCGGCGTGCTCTTCGGCGCGACCCGGGGTGCCCTGCTGGTGGCCGGTCTGGTGCTGCTGGCGGGTCTGACGGCCATCCCCCAGGACCCCTGGTGGCAGCAGTCTCAACTGGTGGGCCATTTCGAGGAGCTGGCGGCCTGGTTGCGCGGTCTCTTGCCCCCGGATATCGCCGAGCGCATTCGCCTGGGCGGCGAGCAGCTGATTTCCCCTGGCGGTGCGCCGCCCCCTCCTCACCCCCCACAGCCACCAACAGGTGCGAGGTAAGTATGTGCGGTATTGTTGGAATCGTCGGCCGTTCGCCGGTCAGTCAGTCGCTCTATGATTCCCTGCAGATCCTGCAACATCGGGGTCAGGATGCGGCGGGTATAGTCACCTGCGACAACAAGCGCCTGCATCTGTGCAAGGACAATGGCCTGGCACGGGATGTATTCAGCCATGAGCGTATGCTCGGCCTGCGCGGCAACATGGGCATAGGCCATGTGCGTTATCCCACGGCGGGCTGCTCTTCGTCGGCCGAGGCGCAGCCGTTTTACGTCAACTCGCCCTTCGGCATCACCCTGGCGCACAACGGCAATCTGACCAATGCCGCCGAGCTGAAGCAGGAGCTGTTCCGCGAGGACCTGCGCCACATCAACACCGAATCCGATTCCGAGATCCTGCTCAATGTCTTCGCCCACGAGCTGCAGGCGGTGACCAAGATGGATGTCGATGAGGACGATATCTTCAAGGCTCTGAGCGGGGTCTATCGGCGCTGCCGGGGCGGTTATTCCGCTGTGGCCATGATCCCTGGGGTGGGCATCCTGGGCTTTCGCGATGCCTTTGGCATACGCCCCATCGTATTTGGCCGACGCGAGACCGACGCGGGCGATGAGTACATGATTGCCTCCGAGAGCGTGGCCCTGGACACCTTGGGCTTTGATCTGATCCGCGACCTGCGCCCCGGCGAGGGGGTGTTCATCGACATCCAGGGCAACCTGCACAGCCGCATCTGCGCCGAGCAGACCCTGCTCTCGCCCTGCATTTTCGAGTTTGTCTATTTCGCCCGGCCGGACTCGGTGATCGACGATATCTTCGTCCACAAGGCCCGCTCGCGGATGGGCAAGCGGCTTGCCCACAGCATAGAAAAACGCTGGGCAGGCAAAGACATAGACGTGGTCATCCCGATCCCCGACACCAGCCGCACCGCCGCCCTGCGGCTGGCCAATACCCTGGGGGTGCGCTACACCGAGGGCTTCATCAAAAATCGCTACATCGGCCGCACCTTCATCATGCCCGGACAGAAGGTGCGCAAGAAGTCTGTGCGCCAAAAGCTCAATGCCATCGATCTGGAATTCAAGAACAAGAACGTGCTGCTGGTGGATGACTCCATAGTGCGCGGCACCACCTCGCGCCAGATCGTACAGATGGCGCGCGAGGCCGGGGCGCGCAAGGTGTTCTTCGCTTCGGCGGCACCGCCGGTGCGCTTCCCCAATGTGTATGGCATCGACATGCCTGCCGCTAGGGAACTGGTGGCCTTTGATCGCAGCGAGGATGAGATCGGCCGCCTGGTGGGGGCCGATGGCATCATCTACCAGACCCTGGAAGACCTCACCCTGGCCTGCCAGAAGAAGGGCAAGACCAAGGTGGACCGCTTTGAGGCGGCGGTATTCAACGGCGACTACGTCACCGGCGACGTCACCGCCGACTACCTGGCGCAGCTGGAGATGGACCGCAACGACAAGGTCAAATCTGGCAACGACCTGGCCGGGCAGAAGGTGATTGATTTGCATAATAAGGCTTGAAGAAGCTGCCAGCTTTCAGCGGCCAGCTTTCAGCCGTCAGCGGCCAGCCTTTGCATAGGGCGGCCCGTGGCCGCCGTGCCTGCGGTGCGCAACCCAATCACGGCTGGCTTGGCGGCGGGCGCGTGGGAGGTCGGCTCTGCCGGGCGAAGGAGGCACTGCCAGGTCGCGCAGCAAGCTGCCCTCCCACAGACTCCGTTAAAGCTGGCCGCTGATGGCTGACTGCCGACCCTACTCAACCAGCAAAAGGTAGCAACATGTTTGATAACGATGGCGAATGGGATATGGCCACCCTGGCGGTGCGGGCCGGTCAGGTACGCAGCCAGGAGTCCGAGCATGGCGAGGCCATCTTTCCCACCTCCAGTTATGTGTTCGCCAGCGCCGCCGAGGCCGCCGCGCGCTTTGCCGGCGAGATCCCAGGCAACATCTACTCCCGCTTCACCAACCCCACAGTACGCACCTTCGAGCAGCGCCTGGCGGCCATGGAGGGGGCCGAGGCCTGCGTCGCCACGGCATCCGGCATGGCGGCCATCCTCGCCCTGTGCATGGGCCTGCTGCGCTCCGGAGACCACCTGGTCGCCTCGCGCAGCATCTTCGGTACCACGGTGATCCTGTTCAACAAATACCTGGCCCGCTTTGGCATAGAGACCAGCTTTGTCGATCTTACCGACCTGTCCCAGTGGCAGGCGGCCCTGCGCCCCAATACCCGGCTGCTGTTCCTGGAGACCCCCTCCAACCCCCTCACCGAGGTGGCGGATATCCGCCAGCTGGCCGACCTGGCCCACGACCAGGGTGCCCTGCTGGCGGTGGATAATTGCCTCTGCACCCCGGTGTTGCAGCGGCCGCTGGCGCTGGGGGCAGACATCATCATCCACTCGGCTACCAAATACCTGGACGGCCAGGGCCGCTGCGTCGGCGGGGCCGTGCTGGGCGATGCCAAACAGGTGGGTGAAGAGGTGTTCGGCGTACTGCGTACCTGTGGCCCGAGCATGAGTCCGTTCAATGCCTGGGTGTTTCTCAAGGGGCTGGAGACCCTGCAGGTCCGAATGCAGGCCCATTGCCGCAATGCCGACGAGCTGGCGCGGCGGCTGCAGGACCATCCCCAGGTGGAGCGGGTCTATCACCCCAGCCTGGAGTCCCACCCCCAGCATGGGCTGGCGCAGCGGCAGCAGGCGGGCTCCGGCGGCGTGCTTGCGTTTGATATCAAGGGCGGGCGCGAGGCCGCCTGGGGCGTGATCGATAGCACCTGCCTGCTGTCCATCACCGCCAACCTGGGCGATGTGAAGAGCACCATCACCCACCCCGCCACCACCACCCACGGCCGCCTGAGTCCTGAGGAGCGTCAGCAAATCGGCCTGGGCGAAGGCCTGCTACGCCTCTCCGTGGGCCTGGAGTCCATCGAGGATATCTGGAACGATCTGTTGCGCGGGTTGAATCGATCAGCCTAAGGATCACGGGGCGAGCAGGGCCGCCCCAGAAAATGAACGTCTGCTCGCCCTTGATCCTTAGTACGCAGCCGGGAGGAGGCTGGTCGGCTCACTCATGCTCGTGGCCGGCTACGTGCAGGTAGCTGGTGGGGCTTTTGCTGTCTTGGATCTGAAAGCTGTAGCTGCCGGGCTCGAAGCGGCCCAGATAGGCGGTCTTGCCTGGCGGGTAGCGGCCCGGATAGACATTCTGGCCGGAGATAAGCCAGTCCTTTTTTCCCTTGGGGGTGCGCAGAAAGACCTCACAGGGGGAGCCGGTACAGATGCGCGAGTCGCCCGGCCTGAGCACGACGGAATCAAAGTTATTGTCATGGGCCGGTGGCGTGGCGCAGCCGGTCAGGGCCACTCCCAGGGCTAAGATCAAGGCCGGGGTGAGGCCGATGCGGCTTGGCTGTATCATATCCACTTGCCAATCCTCAGGGCAGCCTGAGTTCAAAGCAGCTGCCCGGCAGTTGCCGGTTGTTGTATAGCTTGATGCTGCCCTGGCGGCCGTGGGCGCTGTGCAGTCGGGCCACCTGATCGGCAAAGTAGAGGCCTAGCTGGGTGCGGCCGTTGCTGAAGGACTCCTCGTGGCTGTCCTGTTCCAGGGCGTCGAGCATGGATTGGGGGTAGCCGTTGCCGTCGTCTTCGATACGGATCACCAGATAGTCGTCCTCCTGACTGGCGCTCAGGCGAATCTTGCCCTTGGCGTAACGCTGGGCGTTGCCTATGGTGCTGTTGAGCACGCCCCGCACCATGTCCTCATCAAAGAAGCCGCACAGGTAGGGGTCGCAGTCGTATTCCATCGTCAGTCCGAGGGAGTCGGCAGTGGATTGGTTCTCGGCGATGAGCTCGCTGAGCAGGTCGTCCACGTTGATCTCCTGGATGGAGAGCATGATCTGATTGACCCCCATCTTGTACAGGGTGAGCAGCTGGATCATGTTGTTGTTGGCCCGCTGCACCTCGTTTTTCAGCATGCAGCCCTTGTCTTTGTCCTGGATCTTGTTGTCCGGATTGTCCAGCAGTTCATCTAGGTTGTTGCTGATGATGCCCAGGGAATTCTTGATGTCATGGATGCTGGAGGCAAGAATATCGGAAAAGTTCATGGTCGCTCACTCCTTGTCATTGCTTGATCGTGCCGGGTTCTTTAGTTTTGAAATGGACCGCTCGGGTCTCCCTCGAACCAGGTCTCACTGGTTGTGCGCCAGTTGCTGCAGGCGGGGAATCAGGCTGCTCAGGCGCCAGTCATCCGGGGCCATGCGCCTGACCCGCTCGATGAATCGGTTGGCGGCATTCAGATCCTCCTTGTTGTTGCCCTGGGCCTCCATTTTCATCAGACAGGCCTTGGCGGCGTTGAGGTTGATGGTTTTGTTGCTGGGCAGCTCATCGGCGGCATCGTGCAGCAGATGGATGGCCTCGTCCAGGCGGCCCTCGCGAATCAGCTTGACGCCCTTGTTGTTCTTGCGGAACACGTCCTTGCGGATGTCTTCAATCATCTGTTCGGGGGCATCGCTCAGGCCGCTGGCCTTGAGCACCTGACCCACGGCCCCGAGCAGGCTGTCATCGTCGTGGTTGTTGGCCACCACCGTGCGCAGCAGGCTGTTGGCCCTGTCGTTCTGGCCCAGTTGGGAACAGGCCGAGGCCATCTCCAGCCCCAGTTTACCGGTGGCACCGTGTTCGAACTGGGATAAGACCCCCTCGGCCTTTTGCAGTTCTTCCGCGGCACCCTTGGTGTCACCCTGATTCTGCTTGATCACGGCCTTGGTGGTGGCCTGATAGAATTCGGCCTCGGGGTCGTCAGGGAAGCTCTTGGCCAGATCCTGGACTACCTTGAGGGCATCCAGGTGCTTGTTGTTGGCGCTCTTGGACTTGGCCAGTCCGGAGAGGGCCGAGGGGTGGCTGAATACCGAATGCTGACCAAAGCTGACGGCCCGGTTGTAGGCCTTTTCGGCCAGCTCGGAGTTGCCGTTCTGCAGGGCCAGATCCCCCAGTTGATGCTGACGGCGAACCGCCTTGGGAGAGAGCTTGACAGCTCGGCTCAGGGTGGCCTCGGCGGTGGCTAGGTCGCCCTCGATGGTCTGTATCTTGGCCAGCCAGTCGAAGGCGGCAACCAGGTAGGGGTATTCCTCGATCATGCCCTGGAACAGGGTCTTGGCCTCGGCGTATTGCTTCTTGGAAAACAATACCTTAGCCTTGCCCAGCCTGGCCCAGGCCATGTCGCGGGCCTGTAGCGCCTGGTCGTAGATGTCCAGGGCATCGTCATAGCGACCGGCCTGAATCGAGATTTGGGCCTTGATCTTCTGCAGGTCGGGCAGGTTTTTCGGATTTTTGGCGATCATGGCGTTGAGCAACGCCAGCGCCTTGGGGTAGTTGTTGCTGGTGAGTGCGTCATTGACCGGTTGCAGTACGTGCTTGCGCTCGAACAGACGGGTCAGGCGGGTGCGCAGCAGTTCCTTGTTGAAGGGCTTGGACAGATAGTTGTCCGGCTCGTGCTCGACGGCGCTCATGACCATCTCGCGAGTATTTTCGGCGGTGATCATGATGAAGATGGAGTGCAGCCCCAAAAGCCCCCGGTGGCGGGCCTCTTCCAGTACCTGCTGGCCGTCCTTGCCCGGACCCAGGTTATAGTCGCACAGGACGACATCAAAACGGCGCTTGGCCAGCAGGGCTATGGCCTCCTCACCTGTGGTGGCAACACTGATGTCCTTGGCGGGTACGCCCAGCCCCTGGAGGATGGATTTGACCATAGAACGCATGGCGGGGAAGTCGTCCACCGCCAGATATTTTAGGCCAATGAAAGGGTTATCTATTGCCATTAGTAGCTTGTGTGGATCTTGGGTGCTGTGTTCAGAGTCAGGATTGGCAACCACTCAGGCCAATCATCCCTCGTCCCATGGCATTGCAGGGGCGAATATCAGCTATGTTAATCGAATAAGCGCAATAATCTAGCAGCTTTATGTGGATTTTTCCTCAAATGCGTAGGGCAGGGGCAGAATTTTCAGCTCAGGCCCGCTCAGGCTGGCCAGATGCAGGGGGCCATCGGCCTGGCTGATCTCCAGCACGGCGAGCAGCTCCCATTGGCCGTCGGCCTCGCTCGCTGCCGCTTCCACCACCCGCCCGGCACCCTGGCCCGAGGTGCTGTGGGGGGAGAAGATCTCCATCCCCGGCAGCACCGGCTCGGCGCTGGCGAGCCGGGCGCGGTACATGCGACGCTTCAGCTTGCCCAGGTATTGCATGCGCGCCACCACCTCCTGGCCGGTGAAGCAGCCCTTGGTAAAGCTCAGGCCATTGACCAGCTGCAGGTTGGCCATCTGCGGCACGAAGGCCTCCACCGTTGCCTCATGCACCACCGGCTCGCCGGCGCGAATGGCCAGCAGCTTCCAGCTCTCGACATCCCCCGGCCGGGCCGCTTCGCTCAGCCGTTGCCAGAGTCCGGCGGCCTGCTGGGGGTCGGCCAGCAACAGAAAGCGCGGCCGGTTCTCTGCTGGGTTCTCCGCCAGACTTCCCATCAGGCGCAGGCAGCACAGGCCCTCTTGCTGAATACAATCATCCACCCCCTCTGGCACCTGGCCCAACAGCTGTTGCAGCAGGGCCTCGGCACCCGCGCCGGCCAGGCCCATCTGGCGCCAGTCGGCGCTGGCGTCGCGCAGGCTGACCTTGGCGCGCAGCACATGCATCTGCAGGCGCTGGCGCAGGGGCTCAAGCCGCTCTGACGGCAGCTGCAACAGCCAGCCCTTAGCCGCCGGGATGACGCGAAACAGCGCCAGCATACGCCCCTTGGGGGAGCACAGGGCGCTGAGCTGGCTGCGATGGGGGCCAATCTCGCGGCTGTCGTTGGTGAATTGGCCCTGCATAAAGCTCAGGGCGTCCTCGCCCTCAACATGGATCAGGCCCAGGTGGCTCAGATCATAGAGGACGCAATCGGGCAGGCTGGATGATGGGGGGGTGTTCATGGATTTTGCTCCCTCGGGTCAGGGTGGGTGGGGCGAGTGCGGTATGATAGCCGACCAAACTTGAGAATACTGAGATTACATGAGTCCGGAAAAGCTGCAAATCAACGCCCTGGTGCTGTATAAGGGCCATCCCGCACGCATTCTAGCCCTTGCCGATAAGGTGGAAATCGAACTGGAGGGAGGCAAGACCAAACGGGTACGCGACAAGGACGTGATCCTGCTGCACCCAGGTCCGCTGCAGCAACTGCAGGGCCTGCCCGGCGAGGCCGCCGATGTCACCGAGGCCTGGGAGCTGCTGGAGGGTGAAGAGAGCCGCTTTGCCGATCTGCTGGAGCTGGTGTTCGAGCGGCCCGGTCCGGCCCAGGCCTGGTCACTCTGGCTGAGCCTGGCCGAGGGGCTCTGGTTCGAGGGTGATATCAACGCCCTCAGGCCGCGTAGCGCCGAACAGATCGCCGCTGATCGCGCCGCCCGCGAGGAAAAGGCGCGCAAGGAGCAGGAATGGGCCGATCTGCTGCAGCGCCTGCAACAGCGGCAGATACTAGCGGAAGATCGGGGCCAGCTGAGCGAGGTGGAGCGCCTGGCCCTGGGTCAGCTGGCGCAGAGTCGTATCCTGGAGGCGCTGGGCATTGCCGCGACGCCGGAAAACGCCCACCGTCTGCTGGTGGAGCTGGGCTACTGGCCCGATCATCAAAACCCCCATCCAGGGCGTCAGGGCGTGCCGCTGGACTCGCCCCAGCTGGAGCCGGGGGAGCTGCAGCAGGAGCCGCGCCAGGACCTGACCGAGCTGACCGCCTGGGCCATAGACGACGAACACAGCAATGACCCGGACGACGCCATCAGCTTCGATGGCGACCGCCTCTGGGTGCATGTGGCCGATGTCGCCGCCCTGGTGGTGCCGGACTCGGCGCTGGATCAGGAAGCCCGCAGCCGGGGCGCCAATCTCTATCTGCCGGAAACCATCAGCCACATGCTGCCGCCGCCCCTGACCGAGATGCTGGGACTGGGGCTGCAGGAACGCTCACCGGCCCTATCCATCGGCCTTCGCCTGTCGGAGGCGGCCGAGCCTGTGGACATAGCCATCTGCGCCAGCCACATCCGCGCCACGCGCATCAGCTATGCCGAGGCCAACCGACGCCTGGAGCAGGAGCCCTTTGCCAGCATCCGCAGCCTGACCGAGCGCTACCGCGCCCGTCGTCAGCAGGCCGGTGCCGTGGGGCTGGACCTGCCCGAGGTGAGCCTGCGGGTGATCGACGGCAGGCCGCAGATTAAACCCCAGGAGAAGCTGGACAGCCGGGAGATGGTCACCGACGCCATGCTCATGGCCGGCGAGGCGGTGGCCAGTTATTGTCTGCAACACCAGATTGCCGTGCCCTTTGCCGTGCAGGCCCCGCCGGATGAGTTGCGCAGCCCCGGCAGCCTGGCGCAGATGTACGCCTACCGGCGTTTCTTCAAGCCGACCCGCTCGCAGACGGAGCCGGGCCTGCACTCCGGGCTGGGCCTGCAGCGCTATGTGCGCGCCACCAGCCCGCTGCGCCGCTATCCCGACCTGCTGACGCATCAGCAGCTGCGTGCCCATCTGGCCGGGCGCGAGCCCCTGAGCCTGGAGCAGGTCTCCCTGCGTGCCAGCCAGTCCGACGAGGGCAGTTTTTTGCGCCGCCGCACCGAGCGCCTGTCCAACCAGCACTGGAAGCTGGTCTGGCTGCGGCAGAATGCCGATTGGCAGGGCGAGGGGGTGGTGGTGGAGCAGGGCGAACGGCACATGGTGGTGATGATCCCCGAGCTGGCCTTTGAGGCCCGCATGCGCCTCAAACCTGAATACAGCCTGGATCAGGCGGTACGGATGAAGGTGCGCGAGATCAATCTACCCGAGCAGCTGGCCTATTTTCGGTTGTTATAATTTGGTGACTCGGGACTCGGGACTCGGGACTCGGGACTCGGCAGGCTCCGTAGCCCGGATTTCGTTTCGCTGCATCCGGGCTACCACTTTGCACCTCTGAGCGCCAGTTCGGAATTTCCGGGGCTCGGAGCTCCCAGGACAATGGCGTCAACTTAGCGCGAAAGCGCTGGCTGAGCGAACGGCTTAAGCAGCCCGTAAATGTCTTAAGTTGACGCCATTGGGCCTGGAGCGGGCCATGCCCTGCTGCCAGTTGTGTTCATTCGCGTTCATTCGCGGACTTAAATCTAATAACCACCTCAACTTCAACGCTATCTTCAACCCTTTCTGGCCCTTAACCCATGTCCCCATTCATCGAACAACTCAGCAAACGCCGCACCTTCGCCATCATCTCCCATCCGGACGCCGGCAAGACCACCTTGACGGAAAAGCTGCTGCTGTTCGGCGGTGCCATTCAGCTGGCCGGTACGGTCAAGGGGCGCAAGGCCGCCCGTCATGCCACCTCGGACTGGATGAAGATGGAGCAGGAGCGCGGCATCTCGGTGACCTCCTCGGTGATGCAGTTTCCCTACAACGGCCGCGTGGTCAACCTGCTCGACACCCCCGGTCATGAGGACTTCTCCGAGGACACCTACCGCACCCTCACCGCCGTGGATTCGGCGCTGATGGTGATCGACGTCGCCAAGGGTGTCGAAGAGCGCACCATCAAGCTGATGGAGGTGTGCCGCATGCGTGCCACCCCCATCCTCACCTTCATCAACAAGCTCGACCGCGAGGGCCGCGATGCCATGGAGCTGCTGGACGAGGTAGAGAGCGTGCTCGGTATCCAGTGCGCCCCGGCCAGCTGGCCCATCGGCATGGGCAAGCGCTTTCGCGGCGTCTATGACCTGCGCACCGATACCACCCACATGTTCAGCCCCACCCACGGCGGCAAGATCCAGCAGGGCGAGCTGATCATCGGCCTGGACAACCCGCGCCTGGATGAGCTGGTGGGCGATCAGGCCGATGAACTGCGCACCGAGGTGGAACTGGTGCGCGGTGCCAGCCACGCGATCGACCATGCCGCCTACCTGCGCGGCGAGCAGACGCCGGTGTTTTTTGGCTCGGCGATCAACAACTTTGGCGTCAAGGAACTGCTGGATGCCTTTGTCGATTACGCGCCGCCACCGCTGCCGCGCAAGACGGTGCAGCGCCTGGTCGATCCTGCCGAGGAGAAAATGACCGGCTTCGTGTTCAAGATTCAGGCCAACATGGACCCCCAGCACCGCGACCGCGTCGCCTTCTTCCGCGTCTGTTCCGGCAGCTACCGCAAAGGGATGAAGCTCAATCATGTGCGCCTGGGCAAGACGGTGCAGGTGGCCAATGCCGTCACCTTCCAGGCCGACGAGCGCGCCCAGGTGGAGGAGGCCTGGCCGGGTGACATCATCGGCCTGCACAACCACGGCACCATGCAGATCGGCGATACCTTCACCGAGGGCGAGAACCTCAAGTACGAGGGCATCCCCTTCTTCGCCCCCGAGCTGTTCCGCCGCGTGGTGCTGAAAGACCCGCTGAAAGGCAAGCAACTGCTCAAAGGCATATTGCAGCTCTCCGAAGAAGGCGCCACCCAGAGCTTCCGACCCCTGAAAAACAACGACCTCATCCTTGGTGCCGTCGGCGTGCTGCAGTTCGAGGTGGCGGCGCAACGGCTCAAGGACGAATACAACGTCGAGGCGGTGGTGGAGGCAGTCGGCATAGCCACCGCCCGCTGGATACAATGCGATGACAGCAAGATGCTGGAGCAATTCCGCAGCAAGGCCCACGACAATCTGGCCCTGGACGGCGATGATCAGCTGGTCTATCTCGCCCCCACCCGGGTCAACCTGCAACTGGCCCAGGAGCGCTGGCCGGACATCCACTTTCTGGCCACTCGCGAGCTTTAACCCAGAGGACAGAGGGCAAAAGACAGAGGGTAGAGCACGGAGGGGGAGCATTAGCCATAGACTCATTTCATATTGGACAAGGCTCGGAATAACTCCTGAGCGGCTTTCCGTGGCATAATACCGGGCTGCTTGCCAGGGTCGAGCCGGTCGTTGTGGCCTGGGGTCCTGGGTACCGTTCGGGGATCCGCGCCGCATGAATGAGCTTTTCGCCTTCTACCATTCCCTGGGAATCAGCCCGGAAGAGCTGGAGCTGGGCCTGCGCGTCCTGTTTCAGGTGTTGCTGCTGACCTCCTCGGCGGTGTTTTCCGGCTCAGAGACGGCGCTGTTTTCGCTTAGCCGCATCGATCTGCAGCGCCTGCGCCAGACCCGCAACCGGTATTCCGAGAGCGTGCACGCCATGCTCGACGAGCCGCGGCGGCTGATCATCTCCATCCTCTGCGGCAATGAGCTGGTGAACATCGCCTCGGCGGTGAACATGACCGGCATCCTGCTGCTGCTCTACGGCAGCGAGGATACGGTATGGATCAACATCCTGGTGATGGTGCCGCTGCTGCTGCTGATCGGCGAGGTCACCCCCAAGACCATCGCCGTCAACTACCCGCTGGAGTTCACTACCCGCCTGTCGGCCAGGATCTTGCCGCGCTGGATTATTCTGATCACGCCGCTGCGCGAGGCGGTGCGCATGGTCGCCGATCGCATCACCACCTGGCTGGTGGGTGAGGGCGTGAGTCGGCAGAATATCCTCAAGCCCGACGAGTTTCGCACCCTGCTGGAAGAGGGTGAGGAGACCGGGGTGATCGACGCCACCGAACGGGTGCTGATCGGCAACCTGCTGGAGGCCACCGAGACCGACATCTCCCGCATCATGACGCCGGGGCCGCGCATCCGTTTTCTGGATGCCGACCTGCCGGTGCCCGAGATGATCGAGCGGTTCCGCGAATACTGCCACCCACGGGTACCGGTGTATCAGGGTCACTGGGACAATGTCATCGGCTTCATCCACTCCGAGCAGATCCTCAAGCTGGTGCGCGGCGGCGGCGATCTCAGCCAGGTGACCCTGGAGATGATCCTCAAGCCGGCCCACTTCGTGCCGCCGACCAAGAAGGTGGACGAGATGTTCGACTACTTTCAGGCGCACAACACCCGCATCGCCATTGTGCTGGGCGAATACGGCGAGGTGCTGGGGCTGGTGACCCTGAAGGACGTGCTCACCTTCATCTTCGGCGAGATCTCCGGCAAGATGGAGGAAGAGGACTACAGCACCGGCGAGGAGGGCGGCTGGCTGGTGCCCGGCGACATGCGCCTGGGCGATTTCTACAACCTGGCGAACATCGATCTGGACGATCCGGTGATGGCCACCGTCGGCGGCGTGGCCTTCCGCCTGTTTGACCGCCTGCCCCGCGAGGGGGATCGGGAGGTGCACGAGGGCTGCGAGTTCATCGTCAAGGAGGTGCAGGGCCTGCGCATCAGCCAGCTGCTGATCCGCAAGGTGACCAAGGAAGGGGTCGATGAAGAGGCCCCAGCAGCGGATGGGGCGGATGCCGATGAAACGGCGCTGGCAACCGCCGAGACCGCCAATGAGACCCCCAGCGAGCCCCCCAACACGCCCCCTGGCGAGCAGGAGAAAATCTGATGGATCTGGCCATTGTCATCCCCCTGATCATTGTCTTTCTGCTGCTCAAGGGCTTCTTCTCCGGCTCCGAGATCGCCATGGTCAACTCGGACAAGCTCAAGCTGCGCCACCAGGCCAAGATCGGCGACAAGGGTGCCCAGCTGGTGCTCAAGCTGTTCAAGAAGCCCGATGTGATCCTCGGCACCACCCTGGTGGGCACCAACATTGCCACGGTGACCATCTCTACCCTGGGGGCGCTGCTGTTCATCGAGCTGTTCGGCTCTAATGGCGACCTCATCTCGGTGCTGGTGATGACCCCCATACTGCTCATCCTCGGCGAGGTGGTGCCGAAGAGCATCTTCCAGCAGAAGGCCGATGGCATTGCGGTCAAGGCCATCTACGGCCTGCGTTTTTTCTCTTTGCTGTTCTATCCGGTGATCTTCGTCTTCAGCGGCGTGGCGCGTACCTTCACCCGCCTGGTCGGCGATGGCACCGTGCCCCAGCACCTGTTCATCACCCGCGATGAACTGCGCGTGCTGCTGGATGTATCGGACACCTCCAGTGGCCCCTCGACCATTGATCGCAAGCGCATCCGCCGCATCATCCGCTTTGCCGATACCACCGTGGGCGAGGCCATGATCCCCCTGGCGGATGTCTATGGCTTCAACGAGTCGCGCAACATGAAAGAGGCGATCCGCATCGTCATGCGCCACGGCTACAACCGCCTGCCGGTGTACCGGGGTAACATCACCAACGTCAAGGGCGTGCTCACCCTGAGCACCTGGGATTTGATGAAGCCGGACCTGGCCGACGAGCCCATCTCCAACTACGTGCAACCGGCGCTGTTTCTTTCCCCCAAGCAGACCATAGACCGCGCCCTGCCCAAGTTGCAGGCGCGGGACGATCACATGGCGGTGGTGGTGGACGAGTTTGGCTCGGCCATCGGCATACTCACCATGGAGGACGTGTTCGAGGAGGTGGTGGGCGAGATCGATGTCGGTTACGACTTCGACGAATACCACCCCAAGCAGCGCGTGTACATAGAGCATGAATCCGAGACCTCGCACCTGATGAGCGGGCGTATGCCCATCTCCGAGATCAACGATATCCTCTATGTCCATTTCCCCGTGGGCGAGGCCCACACCGTGGGGGGGCTGATCATCAGCCGCCTGCGCAAGATCCCCAGCGCCGGTGATTTCATAGAAGAACAGGATTACCGGCTGACCGTGCTGGAGGCCGATGAGCGATCGGTCATCCGGGTGCGCGTTGAACGCTTGTTATGAGGTAGATATGAGCAAATTGCTGCAGCCCGCCGAACTGGGCCTGGAACTCAAGGCCGACAACGCCATTGTCTGGCATGAGGATGACCTCTACCTGCTGGATCAGCGCCTGCTGCCCCAGCGCGGGGCCTTCCTGCCCCTGCGCAGCCTGACCGAGGTGGCCAAGGCGATCCGAGACATGGTGGTGCGCGGTGCCCCGGCGATTGGCGTCACCGCCGCCTACGGCCTGGTGCTGGCGGCCCGTGAGCGCTATGCCGAGAGTCCCATCGGCTGGTTTGAGCTGATGCAGCAGGACTTTGACCAGCTGGCCGCAGCCCGGCCCACGGCGGTCAACCTGTTCTGGGCCATAGAGCGTATCCGGGGCCTGGCCCAGGGCCTGGACGGCAACCCGGAAGGACCGCTGCTGGCCGAGGCGCGGCGCATCCACGCCGAGGATATCGCCGCCAACAGGCGCATCGGCGATCTGGGCGCGGACCTGATCCGCAAGCCCACCGCCATCATCACCCACTGCAACGCCGGTGCCCTGGCCACCGGCGGCTACGGTACCGCCCTGGGGGTGATCCGCTCGGCCCATGCCCAGGGCAAGGTGGAGCGGGTCTATGCCGACGAGACCCGGCCCTGGCTGCAGGGAGCCCGACTCACCGCCTGGGAGCTGGTGCAGGACGGCATCCCGGTCTCCCTGATGGCCGATGGCGCAGCGGCGGCGCGTATGCGCGAGGGCGGCATCGGCTGGGTGGTGGTGGGCTCGGACCGCATTGCCGCCAATGGCGATGTGGCCAATAAGATCGGCACCTACGGCCTGGCCATTGCCGCCCGTCATCACGGGGTCAAATTCATGGTCGCCGCGCCCACCTCCACCATCGACATGGGGCTGACCAACGGCGGCATGATCCCCATCGAGACCCGTGCCTCGGACGAGGTCTTCAGCTGCGGCGGCCAGCGCGTCGCCAGCGAGGGTGCCCACGCCTGGAACCCGGTGTTCGACGTCACCCCGGCGGAGCTGGTGGACGCCATAGTCACCGAGAAGGGCATAGTCCTCAAGCCGGACGCGGGCAAGCTGGCGCGGCTGGTGCAGAAGGGGTGATCGGGACTTAAGCTTCGGGATTCGGGACTCGGGACTCGGGACTCGAAATTTGCCACGGATGTTTAATCCTAACTCCGTGCTCTCTGCGTCCGGCTTAGGCCGCTGCTAAGGCATATCCAGACTGTCATCCCGGTCGGTCTGTGGTAAAATTCGCAGCTCGATAAATCAAATAAAACAGCTGATTCAGGACATTTCCCCTCCATGACCGCCTCCACGAGCGAATTTGCCAAAGAAGTCCTCCCGGTCAATCTCGAAGACGAAATGCAGCAGTCCTACCTGGACTACGCCATGAGCGTGATCGTCGGGCGCGCCCTGCCGGATGTGCGCGACGGACTCAAGCCGGTACATCGCCGGGTACTGTTCGCCATGAGCGAGCTGGGCAACGACTGGAACAAGGCCTACAAGAAATCGGCCCGCGTGGTGGGTGACGTCATCGGTAAATACCACCCCCATGGCGACACGGCGGTGTACGACACCATAGTGCGCATGGCGCAGCCCTTCTCCATGCGCTACATGCTGATCGACGGCCAGGGCAACTTCGGCTCGGTGGACGGCGATGCACCCGCCGCCATGCGTTACACCGAAGTGCGCATGGCCAGGATCGCCCACGAGCTGCTGGCGGACATCGACCGCGAGACGGTGGACTTCCTGCCCAACTACGACGGCTCTGAGTACGAACCGGCGGTGCTGCCGGCCAAGTATCCCAATCTGCTGGTGAACGGCTCGGCCGGTATCGCCGTGGGCATGGCCACCAATATCCCGCCGCACAACCTGAACGAGATCATCGCCGGCTGCATCGCCATGATCGAAGACCCGGAGATCGGCGTCGATGGCCTGATGCAGCACATCCCCGGCCCCGACTTCCCCACCGCCGGCTTCATCAACGGTGCCCGTGGCATCCACGAGGCCTATCACACCGGCCGTGGCCGCATCTATGTACGCGCCCGCACCCAGATCGAGGAGATGGACTCCGGCCGCCAGCGCATCGTGGTCAATGAGCTGCCCTATCAGGTGAACAAGGCCAGGCTGCTGGAGAAGATCGCCGAGCTGGTCAAGGAGAAAAAGATCGAAGGCATCAGCGAGATGCGCGACGAGTCGGACAAGGACGGCATGCGCATGGTGATAGAGCTGCGCCGGGGCGAGGTGGCCGAGGTGGTGCTGAACAACCTGTTCCAGCACACCCAGATGCAGAATGTGTTCGGCATCAACATGGTGGCCCTGGTGGACAACCGGCCGCGCATCCTCAACCTGCGCGAGATGCTGCAATACTTCCTGCGCCACCGGCGCGAGGTGGTCACCCGCCGCACCCTGTATGAGCTGCGCAAGGCGCGGGAGCGGGCGCATATCCTGGAAGGCCTGGCGGTGGCCCTGGCCAACATCGACGAGATCATCGAGCTGATCAAGGCCTCCGCCAGCCCGGCTGAGGCCAAGCAGGGCCTGGTCGGACGGCTGTGGCAGTCCGGCACCCTGGAGGCCATGCTGGAGCGCGCCGGGGCCGACGCCTCCCGCCCCGAGGACCTGGCCGAGGGCTTCGGCCTGACCCCGGAGGGCTATCGCCTCACCGAAGCGCAGGCCCAGGCGATCCTGGATCTGCGCCTGCAGAAGCTCACCGGCCTGGAAAAGGACAAGATCCTCGCCGAATACGCCGAGATCCTGGAGCGCATCGCCGAGCTGCTGCTGATCCTCTCCAGCGTCGAGCGCCTGATGCAGGTGATCCGCGAGGAACTGGAGGCGATCCGCGATCAATTTGGCGACAAGCGCCGCACCGAGATCATCCAGGACCGCCTGGATCTGACCCTGGAAGACCTGATCACCGAGGAAGACGTGGTGGTGACCCTGTCCCATCACGGCTATGCCAAGTCCCAGACCCTGGATACCTACCAGGCGCAGAAGCGCGGTGGCAAGGGCAAGCTGGCCACCACCACCAAGGATGAGGACTTCGTCGAGCAGCTGTTCATCGCCAACACCCACGACACCATCCTCTGCTTCTCCAGCCGCGGTCGGGTCTATTGGCTCAAGGTCTATGATCTGCCCCAGGGCAGCCGCAACGCCCGCGGCAAGCCCATGGTCAATCTGCTGCCGCTGGAAGATGGCGAGCGCATCAACGCCGTGCTGCCGGTGCGCGAGTACCTGGAAGACCGCTATGTGTTCATGGCCACCGCCTCCGGTACGGTGAAGAAGACCGCCCTGCAAGACTTCTCCCGCCCGCGCAGCGTCGGCATCATCGCCGTCGATCTGCGCGAGGACGATCAACTCATCGGCGTGGACATCACCGATGGCGAGCGCGACGTCATGCTGTTTACCTCCGCCGGCAAGGCGGTGCGTTTCCACGAATCCGAGGTGCGCGCCATGGGCCGCACGGCCAGCGGGGTGCGCGGCGTGCGCCTGGGCGAGGGCCAGAGGGTGATCTCCCTGATCATCGCCGAACCGGGTCGCGATGTGCTCACCGCCAGCGCCCAGGGCTACGGCAAGCGCACCGCAGTGGAAGAGTTTCCGCGCAAGGGCCGTGGTGCCATGGGGGTGATCTCCCTGATCACCAACGAGCGCAACGGCGAGCAGGTGGGCGCGGTGCTGGTGGACGAGAGCGATGAGATCATGCTCATCACCAACGGCGGAACCCTGGTACGCACCCGCGTCAGCGACGTCTCCCGCCTCAGCCGCAACACCCAGGGCGTCACCCTGATCCGCCTGAGCAAGAACGAGCGCCTGATCGGCATAGAACGCATCGAAATGCTCGAAGGCGAGGGCGACGAGGGCGAAGCTGAGGCCAGCGGCGACGAAGAGGAATAAATCTTTTGGGACGCAGAGGGCGCAAACGACTGCATGGATGCAGGAGGTAGAACGAAGTAGGATGCCCGAGTCGAGGAGCGCAGAGAACGCAAAGAGTTAGAAAAGTTGCAAATCTGTAGCCCGGATGGAGCGCAGCGGAATCCGGGATTGGGATGATGCAGATTCACTCATATTACTCTGCGTCCTCTGCGCTTCTTTGCGGTCTCTGCGTCCCAATTTAGCGTTCATTTGCGGACTAATAATCTAATAAATCTCAACAATTCAAGGGGGTAATCTGATGTCGCGCGTGTTCAATTTCAGTGCCGGGCCGGCCATGTTGCCGGAAGCTGTGCTCAAGCAGGCCCAAGAGGAGATGTCCGATTGGCAGGGAACCGGCATGTCGGTGATGGAAATGAGCCATCGCGGCAAGGAGTTCATGTCCATCGCCGCCCAGGCCGAGGCCGATCTGCGTGAGCTGATGGCCATCCCCGCCAACTACAAGGTGCTGTTCCTGCAGGGCGGTGCCTCCAGCCAGTTCGCCATGATCCCGATGAACCTGCTCGGCGACAAGGGCAAGGCCGACTACATCAAGACCGGCTCCTGGGGCAAAAAGGCCATCGCCGAGGCCAAGCGTTTCGCTCAGGTCAATGTTGCCGCCGACAGCTCCGCCGAGTCGGGCAAGTTCACCCATGCCCCGGCGCAGGACGAACTCAAGCTCAGCGCCGATGCCGCCTACGTGCACTACACCCCCAACGAGACCATCGAGGGGGTCGAGTTCGGCTATGTGCCGCAGACCAAGGGCATCCCCCTGGTGGCGGATATGTCTTCTACCATCCTGTCGCGACCCATCGACGTCAGCCAGTTCGGCCTGATCTACGCCGGGGCGCAGAAGAACGTCGGCCCGGCCGGCCTGACCCTGGTGATCCTCCGCGAGGATCTCATTGGGTACGCTAAGGAGGGTACGCCGACCATGTTCGACTACAAGACCCATGCCGATAACGACTCCATGTACAACACCCCGCCCACCTATGCCTGGTACCTGGCCGGCCTGGTGTTCCAGTGGCTGAAGGGGCAGGGCGGTCTGGCGGGCATGGCCGAGATTAACCAGCGCAAGGCGCAGAAGCTCTACGCCGCCATCGACGGCTCGGATTTCTACGCCAACCCGGTGCGCCCGGATTGTCGCTCCTGGATGAACGTGCCCTTCACCCTGGCCAACGCCGATCTGGACAAGGCCTTCCTTGAAGGCGCGACCAAGGCCGGCCTGACCACCCTCAAGGGCCACCGCTCGGTGGGCGGCATGCGCGCCAGCATCTACAACGCCATGCCCGAGGCAGGCGTGGATGCCCTGGTGCAGTACATGGCCGAATTCGAACGCACCCAGGGTTGATCTTTTCGTCAGGACGCAGAGATCGCGGAGAAGCGCAGAGCACGCAGAGACTTAATTGTTTTCGCGCAAAAACAACTTTAACTCTGCGCTCTCCGCGCTTCTTTGCGTCCTCTGCGTCCAAAATTAAGGGTTAAAAATAATGTATAAGATTTTGACGTTGAACAATATTTCCGTGGCTGGGCTGGAGCGTTTGCCGCGGGAGCGCTATGAGGTGGCCTCGGAAATCAGCCATCCCGATGCCATTTTGCTGCGCTCGTTCAAGATGCACGAGATGGAGATCCCGCCGAGCCTCAAGGCGGTGGGCCGGGCCGGTGCCGGGGTGAACAACATCCCAGTGGATAAGATGACCGCCGCTGGCGTGCCGGTGTTCAACGCCCCCGGTGCCAATTCCAATGCGGTGAAAGAGCTGGTGATTGCCGGCATGTTGCTGGCCTGTCGCAACATCGCCCAGGCCTGGGATTTTGCACGTAACCTGGAGGGGGATGACGCCAGCATCAACAAGCAGACCGAGGCGGGCAAGAAGAACTTCGGCGGCTACGAGCTGCCCGGCCGCACCCTGGGGGTGATAGGCCTGGGTGCCATCGGCGTGCGGGTGGCCAATGCCGCCATCGCCCTGGGCATGAAGGTGGTGGGCTTCGACCCCGGCATCACGGTCAAGGGTGCCTGGCAGCTGGACGCCGCAGTGCAGCAGGCCAACAGCGTGGATGATCTGCTGGCCCGGGCCGATTTTGTCACCTTCCATGTGCCCCTGATCGAGGCCACAGCCAACCTGATCAACGCCGATCGTTTGAAGATCATGAAAGATGGCGTGGTCATCCTCAACTTCGCCCGTGGCGGCATAGTGGATGATGCAGCGGTGCTGCCGGCCCTGGACAGCGGCAAGGTCTATGCCTATGTCTGCGACTTCCCCACCAATCAGATCAAGAACCACCCCCGCGTGGTCTGCCTGCCCCATCTGGGTGCCTCCACGATAGAGGCCGAGGATAACTGCGCCATCATGGTGGCCGATCAGGTGCGTGACTATCTGGAAAACGGCAACATCATCAACTCGGTGAACTTCCCCGAGATCGTCCTGCCACGTAACACCGGCGTGCGCCTGGCGATTCTCAACCGCAACGTGCCCAACATGGTGGGGCAGATCTCCACCGACCTGGGCAATTCCGGGATCAACATCATCGACCTGCTGAACAAGTCCCGTGGCGACGTGGCGGCGACCCTGCTGGACCTGGACAAGGCCCCGGAGCAGAGCCTGCTGGACGAACTGCTGGGTATCGAAGGGGTGCTCTCGGTACGCTGCCTGGGTTGCGGTAAATAAAGTCCGCAAATGAACGCATTGGTAGCTTTCAGCCCTCAGCATCCAGCATCCAGCAGCCAGCTTGCTATTCACCCAATCCAAGCTGACCGCTGGCAGCTGAAGGCTGGCGGCTCGGCATGCTAATCTAAACACCATGTCAGACAACGAAATTCGCACCGTTCGCCAGCAGATTGATCAGATCGATCAGGATCTGCTGCGCCTGCTCAGCCAGCGTGCCGGCTGCGCCCTGGAGGTGGCGCGGATCAAGCAGGCGCTGGACCCTGAGGTGAATTTCTATCGCCCCGAGCGCGAGGCCCAGGTATTGCGCTCGGTGATGCAGGCCAACCCCGGCCCGCTGGCGGATGAGACGGTGGCCTGGCTGTTTCGTGAGATCATGTCCGCCTGCCTGGCTTTGGAGCGGCCGCTGCAGGTGGCCTACCTGGGGCCGGCGGGCACCTTCACCCAGGCGGCTGCCCTCAAGCACTTTGGCCATGCGGTGGAGGCGCGGCCGGTGGCCTCCATCCCCGATATCTTTCGCGAGGTGGAGTCGGGCAACTGCCAGTACGGCCTGGCCCCGGTGGAGAACTCCAGCGAGGGGGTGGTAACCCACACCCTGGACAGCTTCGTCAACTCGCCGCTGCATATCTGTGGCGAGGTAATGCTGCGCATCCACCACCACCTGCTCAGTCTGAGCCCGCAACTGGCGGCGGTGCGCAAGGTCTATTCCCACCAGCAATCCCTGGCCCAGTGCCGGGGCTGGCTGGACCATCATCTGCCCCAGGCCGAGCGCGTGGCGGTGGCCAGCAACGCCGAGGCGGCACGGCTGGCGGCGCAGGAGGGTGAGGGGGTAGCGGCCATTGCTGGCCAGAGCGCCGCCGAGATCTACGCCCTGCCGCAACTGCACGGCAACATCGAGGACGACCCGGCCAACACCACACGCTTTCTGGTCATCGGCCGGGAGCAGGTCGGCCCCAGCGGCAACGACAAGACCTCACTGCTGCTATCGACCCGCAACGAGGCCGGTGCCCTGCATCGGCTGCTTGCCCCCCTGGCACAGAACGGCATCAGCATGACCCGCATCGAATCCCGCCCCTCCCGACGCAGCGCCTGGGACTATGTCTTTTTTATTGACGTCCTCGGCCACCAGCAAGACCCCACACTGGCCGCCGCCCTGGACCAGCTCAGGCCCCAGGCGGCCCTGTTCAAGGTGCTCGGCTCCTTCCCCCGCGCCCTGCTGTAGCCGCCGAGCCGCTGCAACTCAGTACCCTTGCGCAGCGACACAAGACTCTGTCTTCTGTCCTCTGTCTTCTGTCTTCTGTTTAGGCCGATAGATGGCAAAGTTGTTCTTGCCACCGCGTTTGATCTGGTACATGGCTTCGTCGGCCAGGCGCAGCAGGTCTTCGCTGGTATAGGCGTGTTGCGGGTAGAGGCTGATGCCTATGCTGACGCCAATGCTGCAACTGTTTTTCTTGCAGGCAAAGGGCTCGCCTATGGCCTGGATGATGTCCTGGGCAATGCGGTCCACCGGGCTCAGGTCGCTCAGATGGGCGCAGGCCACGGCAAACTCATCGCCGCCGATGCGCGCCACCATGTCCTCCTCCCGCACCTGGGCCTGGATGCGGCGGCCGGTCTCCTTGAGTACCTGATCGCCGATCTCGTGGCCCAGGTTGTCGTTGACCGCCTTGAAGCCGTCCAGGTCGAGAAACATGATCGCCACCAGGGTCTTCTCGCGCTGGGCGCGATTGAACAGGCCGGCGCAGAATTCGTGCAGCATGGCCCGGTTGGGCAGGCCGGTGACCAAGTCGTGGCGGGCCATGTGGCGTAGTCGGCGATTGGCCTCTTCCAGCTCCCGGGTGCGCTCGCGTACCCCCTGCTCCAGGCGTTCGTTGATCTGGATCAGGCTGGCCTCGGCCTGCTTTTGCAGGCTGATATCGGCCAGTACGCCGATGAATACCGGCTCGTTATCGATGCGGATCTCGCTGACGCCCAGTTGCAGCGGCACCCTCTGACCCTGTTTGTGCAGCCCCTCCACCTCCCGGCCGGTGCCGATGATGCGCCTCTGGCCAGTGTGCAGATAGCGCTGCATGTAGCCATCGTGGGCCTGGGCGTGGGGCTCGGGCATGAGCAGGGACAGGTTTTTACCGATCAATTCATGGCAGGAGTAGCCAAAGATGTGCTCGGTGGCCTTGTTGCAGGAGAGGATCTCGCCCCGGCGGTTGGCGGTGATGACGGCGGCAAAGATGTTGTCGCGGATGCTCTGTTCCTGACACAGGCTGTGGTTGAGGGCGCGCAGTATGCCGCTGATGCGCCGGACCACGCGATGACCTATGCCGATACTGACCAGCAGGCCCAGCAGGCACAGTGCCAGGATGATGTTGATCTGCCGCTGGCCATTCTGTTTGGCCTGCTGCAAGACCTGGTTGGCCAGATCGCGCTGTTGCTGGGCAAACTGGTCCAGTCGGCCACTCACCTGGCGCTGACCGGGGATGACCTCCTCGATCATGTGCTGCCGGGCCTGCTCGAACGCATCCTGGTTCATCAGTTCGATGACCCGGTAGTGGTGTACCCCGACCTGGCGCACCAGGCTTTTCAATTGTTGCAGGAAGGCCTGGTCATGCCGCTGCAGGGGCTGGGCCTCCAGCTGTTCCAGGGTGGAGAAGAAGGCCGAGCCCTGGGCGCGCACCTGCATGAAGAGTTCGTCACGCTCGAAGGGGTCTTCGGTGAGGACCAAGGCGTACAGGCGCAGGGAGCGCTCCTGGCTGACATGACGCAGTTGGTTGGCCAGGGCGGCGGTCAGTTCATGCTGTTTCTGGGCCTGGTTGAACTGCTCCAGCAGGTGGGCAAAACCCAGCAGACCGGCACCGATCAGCACCAACAGCAGGAGGATGATGGTGCCGAAGCCAAACACCAGCAGGCGGCGCGGGTCGGCGGGGGGCTGGGGCAGGTTCATCTGGACTCACCCTTGAGGGCTTGTGTCTGTCCGCTCTGCCATCCCCTCTGGCACAGGGAGGCCGGGCCATCTCTCCTGCTTGCAACGGCTGCCCTGGGCGGGCGGGGAGGGCGGCGGATTATCCTACACAAAAACTGCCGATGGTCGCTGTGGTCAGGCTGAGACATGGCATGATTCCCTTATGGTCGGGCACGGTATTCAGAGTATCCCCAATTTATCAATGGAATTCAATAGACAGAGGATAGCAGAATAGGGCAGGCCTTGCCCGCCGCAGCGCCATCCGCGCAAGGCTTGGCCACCGGCATCGGCCCATGCCCTTTGGGCTAAGCCGACCCGTTACCTCCCTGTTCAACTCCACGAACTCCATGCGCCCTTGCGTTCTTCACGCCCGGCGCGGCATACGCCGCCTTCTGCCGCAGATAGCTCTCCATCAGGCCCTGGGTCACCGCCTCATCGTAGGGCTTGAGGCCGCTCACCAGCAGCTTCTTGAAGCCCTGCCCCACGGTCACCCCGTCGGCCTTGATGCTGAACGCCAAGCGCACATCGCCGCGCTTGCCCTTCACCTCCAGCCGATGCTCGGCGTGCTCCAGTTTCGGTTCAGAGAAATCCAGATGGTCCAGCCGTACCGACATGCTCTCGTAGATCACCAGCGGCCGTTCAGGGTTGATCATCACCCCCTGCTCACGCAACAGGGGCACCAGCACATGGGGGAAGTTCTGCCCGGAAAAGGCCACATAGCTACAGGCCATAGCGCGCACCAGATCGGCGTCCCGGCTGCTTTCACCCTCCCGCTCCACCCGCAGGCAAATACGCTCCCGCGTGTCGGTCACGGCAAAGCGGGGCTCGGCATGGGCGGGAAAATGCAGTACCGTATCCCCGCCCACCATGCCCGAAAAGGTGAAACACATGCCCTGGCTCAGGCCGTAGCGTTGCAAGACGAGGGCAAACAGCAGGTCGCCCGGTACGCAAAAGCGCTTGGCATCGGGGTCGTGGATGGGATTGAAGTCGCCAGCAACCTCTTTGGCAAAACGGCTGGCCTGGTCTGGGCTGATACGCACGCCGTCGGCGGCTTCATGGTAAAAAGGCTCAAGAAACATGCTGCAATCCTGCTTTGATCATGATCAAGCGGCGCAGTATAACCCCTTCCTCTACCCGGTAGGTCACCGAAACGGAGCAGCGCATGAACAAAAGCAGGCCCAGCGGCAGCCATTTCCTTGACAGCGTCAACCGCATGGTGGATCGCGCCGTTACGGCATCCGGTCTGGAGGCCGACATCGCCGAGGCGATCAAGGTGGGCACGGATGTTCTGCAGGTCAATTTTCCGGTCAAGATCCGTGGCCGCCTGGAGCTGTTCTCCGGCTGGCGCGCCGTACACAGCACCCATCGTCTGCCGGTGAAGGGCGGCATCCGCTACGCCCCCAACGTCGATCAGCACGAGATCGAGGCCCTGGCCGCCCTGATGACCTACAAATGCGCCATAGTCAATGTACCCTTCGGCGGCTCCAAGGGCGGGCTCAAGCTGGACCCCTGCCAGTACGACCGCGATGAACTACAGATCATCACCCGCCGCTTTGCCCGCGAACTGGCCACCAAGGGCTACCTCAGCCCGGCACTCAACGTACCCGCCCCGGATGTGGGCACAGGCCAGCGCGAGATGGCCTGGATTGCCGACACCTACAAGCACCTCTACCCCGATGATATCAATCACGTTGCCTGCGTCACCGGCAAGCCGGTGGAGCACGGCGGCATTCGCGGCCGCACCGAGGCCACCGGGCGTGGGGTGCAATATGCCCTGCGGGAATACTTTCGCCACCCCAGTGAGGTCAAGCGCGCCGGCCTGGTCGGCGGCCTGGAGGGCAAGCGCATCATCGTCCAGGGGCTGGGCAACGTCGGCTACCACGCCGCCGCCTTCCTGGCCAAGGAGGATGGGGCCAAGATCACCGTCATCATCGAACAGGACGGTGCCCTGATCAACGAACAGGGGCTGGACGTGGATCAGGTCTATCGCTACAAAAACGAACAGGGCGGGGTAAAGGGCTATCCCGACGCGCAATACCACAGTGATGGTGCCAAACTGCTGGAACACGAGGCCGACATCCTCATCCCCGCCGCCCTGGAAGAGGTCATCCGCAGCGACAACGCCGCCCGTATCCGCGCACCGCTGATCATCGAGGCGGCCAACGGGCCGATCACCTACGAGGCCGACCAGATACTCCAGGACAAGGGCTGCATCATCATCCCCGACGCCTACGCCAACGCCGGCGGGGTGATCGTCTCCTTCTTCGAATGGGTACGCAACCTCAGCCATATCCGCTTTGGCCGCCTGGAACGCCGCTTCGACGAAAGCCGTGGCAAACACATCATAGACGCCATCGAATCGGCCAGCGGCTCCACCGTACCCAGCTGGATCGCCAACCAACTCAACCGTGGTGCCGACGAATTCGACCTGGTCCGCTCCGGCCTGGACGACAGCATGCGCATGGCCCTGCAGGAGATCATTGAGATACGCAATGACCACGAGAAAGTGGAAGACCTGCGCACCGCCGCCTACGTCATCGCCCTGAACAAGCTCTCCCGTTCCTACCTGGACATAGGCGTGTACTGATGCAAAATGCAGCCAGCTTGCCCAACCCCACAGCGGCCACTATACTGCACCCCCTTGCACCAACCCCTCCCTCCGACGCCAATGTAGCTCAGTCGGTAGAGCAACTGATTCGTAATCAGTAGGTCGCCGGTTCGATTCCGGCCATTGGCTCCATAAAATCAGGCACTTAGGTAATACAATCAACCCAGACAAAAACCTATGTAAGCACCATGTAAGCAACTAAATTGCTCAGGTATTGCGGGTTCAGGGGTTGCTGCCAGCCTCAACCAAGAGAAAACCCACTGTTATCTTGATCAAATTTTGACCAATTGAAGGGGCAGCAAAACAAAATGGGGGTAGATTTGGGGGTATTTTTCAAAATCAGCTTGTGAATTTCTTATATTTTACAGCTTCTTATTTGCTTAATTCGACTCCTCCCACAGCGTCGAATTGAGATTTTCAGCGTTCTAGCCAGTCTTTGCGCCAAAAACACGCTTTAGCCTCTCATCGCTTTCGGTCAAAAACAGGCTGGAAACTGCCCTATCCCTGCATAAAGGTATCTTGGAAGGTAGCTTAGCTGTCAGCCATCAAGATAATAAGCTAATAAATTCAGCGCATTATATCTAAATAATGGCGGAGTTTGTCTCCGCTAACTGCCGCATCCCGGCCCAGCAGGTCCTGGAAGGAACCGAAATAGACGACGGGGTTCTTGCTGTCAATCTGCGTTGGATCGCTGCCGGACGAGCGTGAAAGGTACTGCCAGCCATCGAAATCCCTGTGCGATTCCAGGTCCGTTTGCCAAGCGTCCTCGACGGCGGGCTTGAAGGTGACCACGAGCACGCGCCGGGCACCAAGCTGCTTGGCCAGCTGATAGCAGGTGAAGGTTTTGCCAAAGCGCATCTTGGCATTCCAGAGAAAGCGCGGTGTGGCCTTTGGGTTCTCTGCCCAGATGGAGTTGAAGTAGTCGAAGGTCTTTGCCACGGCCTCGGCCTGTTCCTGGCGCATGGGGAAGTCTTGATGGTGTCTGGCGCTGATTTTCTGGCCCGTGCACAACTCGGCCAGCACGCTGTGCACGTCCTCCACCGAGCAGCGCATCCACTCCAGCTCGACGTTGGCAAAGCCTTTTTTGATCAGCGCAGCGCGGACCTCATGGTCGGTCAACAGGCTACCATCTGCGCGTTCGGCGGATTCATCCAGCTCGATACGGTAGTTCTTGATGGCGGCGGTCTTGAGTTGCTCGGCGACGCGCTGCTTGACGTCACGGCTGGTCTGGCCGACCTTGAGCAGCCCTTGATGGGCGGCATCGGCAATGCTGTAGGCGTAGATGCGGGGGCGGGCCTGGGGTTTGGGAGCGAGAATTTGCTCGATGCTGGGCCCGATGCTGGGTTTAGCCATCGGCACGATACTCCAGGGCCAATTCAATCAGGCGGCGCTCCTTTTCCAACTCCCGTTGCAGTTGGTCTTCCGTCGGCAGGTTGGGCAGGTATTTGGAAGCAAAAATCTGTTGGCTCTCCTGCAGAATCGAATACTTGGCCACGGCCTCGCTCTTGTCTGAGCAGAGCAGCAGGCCAATGGTGGGGTTGTCGCCGGGGACCTTGAAGCGGTCTTCATAGAGCCGGACGTAGCCATCCATCTGGCCGATGTCGGCGTGGCTCAGCTTGCCGATCTTCAAATCGATCAGCAGGAAGCATTTGAGCACGTAGTTGTAGAACACCAGGTCGATGAAGAAGTCCTCGTCACCAAAGCGGATGTGCTTTTGCCGGGCAACAAAGGAGAAGCCCTTGCCCAGCTCCAGCAGGAAGTGCTGCAGGTTGTCGATGATGGCCTGCTCCAGTTTGTTTTCATGCAGGCTGGGGGAATCAGGCAGGCCGAGGAATTCCAGCACCATGGGTGACTTGAGCACGTCAGCTGGCTGCATTGGCTCACCCGGCAGCCGCTCCCGGCCCTGGGGCCGCAGGCCCTGGTCGCCGTGATTGGCGATAGTACGCTCGTAGTAAAAGCTGTGAATTTGCCGCTCCAATTGCATCTTGGACCAGCTACATTCGCTGGCCTCGCGCTCGTAGAAATCGCGGGCCGCTTGATTCTCCACTCGCATCAGGGCGCGGTAGTGGGACCAGCTGAGGTGTGGCGAGAAGCCCGGCGCGGCTTCGCTGGCCTGTGACTGAGGCATCGCCAAGGCTGATTTAGTACCCGGCAGGTACTGTTTTGCCTCAGGTGCGACCGGCCGCATGCTATCAGGGGTGTCTCAGAGGGTGCTTGCAACGGGCCAGGGGCCGACAAGCGCCGCAGGCTGCGGGGTGACTGGCCGTGGGATTGCTCATAGTGGGATAGCCCCTGGTGGCTTTCCACTCCGGTGTAGCGCAGCGAGGCATCTTCGTAGCGGCGGAAGGCGAAGACGGCCTGGTTTATCTGCTCTGTATTGAATACCCGGAGGCGGACCAGCAGTTAGGGACCTAGTTTCAGTGCAGGGCCTCGCTGCGAAGCCTGGCCACTTCCGTCACTGGCAAGCCGGTGATCTCGGCGATGGTTTGATCGTTCATGTCGGTGCGAGCGATCAGGTTGTGGGCGGTTTCACGTTTGGATTTCTCGGCACCAAACTGTTCGCCCTCCATCCGGCCCTTGTTCAGCAGGTTTTCTCTCAAGGTCTCAAGATTCTCTGCCAGCATGTCTTTGTTCTCCGTCAGGCTGTTGAGTTGGTCCAGGTTGATTTGCGCGTCCAGATAGTGCAGGTGGCGCTTGATCCAGCGGGTGAGTATTTCGTCCATGCGCTGTTTGTTCGGGTCCGCCTGGATCAGGGCAACGATGCGATCCACCGCCCGTTGCAGGGCGTCGATGTCGGCGGCGGCATTCTCGATGCCGAAGACACCGCTCAGCAGGCTTTGGCGCTGCGCCAATTCTTCTTCCGTGTAGCGACCCTCATCAATCAGATAATAGCGCAGATGGGGCTGATAGACCCGCAGAAACTGCGGTGGTTCCGGTCGGATCAGCTGGTAGATGTCTTCCTTGGCGTTCCAGCGTTTGGAGCCGTTGTAGAGGACGATGGGCAGCACCGGTGGCAGGCCACGCTTGAGGTTGGTCTTTTTGCTCTTGAGTAGGTGGTCGTAGAAGCAGACCAGGTAGTGCATCAGGCGCAGGGCCATGGGATAGATGACGGTGGACTGGAACTCCAGCAGCAGGTAGAGAAAGACGCGCAGGCGCAGGCCCTTCCAGCTGACCTGTACCGACCAGACCCGATCTTCGAACTTTTCCTGAAACAGCGGGGTAACGTAATTGCCGCTGTGGTTTTCCAGGGTGCTGAAGTCCATCAGTTCAGCGATCTCGGGTGGCGCGAAGCCTTCGATCAGCTGCTGGACGAACTCGGGGTGGCTGAAGAGTTCCTTGTAACCAGTGTCGTGGTGGTTGTGGTTCATGGGTGCTGGTTGGGACCGGATGGGAATTGGGATAGGCGCAGTATAGCCCGTTCATGGCACCTGCTCAGCTGAGCATCGATCCGCGCAGCGCGTGGGAACGAGAAAAGTAACAAACGCCACCCTTGAGCCCAACGCCAGGAAAGACATCGGCCGCACTGAGATAATCGTCGATCGAACGAACACGATCATCGGACAGCATGGACTCACGAAATTCATCAAGGCCCTTGCCACCGGCAAACCAGCGTGAGGGAATGACCAATGATAAGTAACGCGGTCTTAACTGTTTTGCCTGTTTTACAAATAACTGGTAAATGGGCGCAGCGCTAGTGCCATAACCGCCATCATTCAACTGGTACGGCGGGTTGCCAATGATCACGTCAAACTGCATGTCAGCTCCAAACAACTCGGCAAGGCGAGTCTTGATTGTGTCGGTGTGAATGAAGGCGTAGGCGTGAGACTCCAGCCCCTCGCCCCGGTCGAGGGCCGCCTGGCTGGCGGGGCGCGGTGCGACGAATGCAGGCCGGGCAGGACCTGCACCACGCCAAAGCCCCCGAGCAGGGACGCTGGGGGGATCAAACAGACGGACGGGCTGGACCCGGACGGGCCAGCACGGCCACCACAGATCAGGTGCTGCGCTCCACACCGTGCACGTGCCTGCTCATCCCCTATCCTGCAGCGACTGGGGAATATCGGGGCATCCCCCTTTTAAAGCCAGATCCCATCCTTCTAGATCAATGGTGGTACGTCCCCTATTTGACTAGACGTCTTTCATATTCCGGGGTGGCCGGCTTGCCCCATGATCGTTAGGCCAGGTGGCGAGGTTAGGGACCTAGTTTCAGTGTAGGGCCTCGCTGCGAAGCCTGGCCACTTCCGTCACTGGCAAGCCGGTGATCTCGGCGATGGTTTGATCGTTCATGTCGGTGCGAGCGATCAGGTTGTGGGCGGTTTCACGTTTGGATTTCTCGGCACCAAACTGTTCACCCTCCATACGGCCTTCCATACGACCTTCCATACGACCTTCCATACGACCTTCCATACGACCTTCCATGCGGCCCTTGTTCAGCAGGTTTTCCCTCAAGGTCTCAAGATTCTCTGCCAGCATGTCTTTGTTCTCCGTCAGGCTGTTGAGTTGGTTCAGGTTGATTTGCGCGTCCAGGTAGTGCAGGTGGCGCTTGATCCAGCGGGTGAGTATTTCGTCCATGCGCTGTTTGTTCGGGTCCGCCTGGATCAGGGCAACGATGCGATCCACCGCCCGTTGCAGGGCGTCGATGTCGGCGGCGGCATTCTCGATGCCGAAGATACCGCTCAGCGGGCTTTGGCGCTGCGCCAATTCTTCTTCCGTGTAGCGACCCTCATCAATCAGATAATAGCGCAGATGGGGCTGATAGACCCGCAGAAACTGCGGTGGTTCCGGTCGGATCAGCTGGTAGATGTCTTCCTTGGCGTTCCAGCGTTTGGAGCCGTTGTAGAGGACGATGGGCAGCACCGGTGGCAGGCCACGCTTGAGGTTGGCTTTTTGCTCTTGAGTAGGTGGTCGTAGAAGCAGACCAGGTAGTGCATCAGGCGCAGGGCCATGGGATAGATGACGGTGGACTGGAACTCCAGCAGCAGGTAGAGAAAGACGCGCAGGCGCAGGCCCTTCCAGCTGACCTGTACCGACCAGACCCGATCTTCGAACTTTTCCTGAAACAGCGGGGTAACGTAATTGCCGCTGTGGTTTTCCAGGGTGCTGAAGTCCATCAGTTCAGCGATCTCGGGTGGCGCGAAGCCTTCGATCAGCTGCTGGACGAACTCGGGGTGGCTGAAGAGTTCCTTGTAACCAGTGTCGTGGTGGTTGTGGTTCATGGGTGCTGGTTGGGACCGGATGGGAATTGGGATAGGCGCAGTATAGCCCGTTCATGGTGCCTGCTCAGCTGAGCATCGATCCGCGCAGCGGATCAGCTGGGTTCCCACGCAGCGCGTGGGAACGAGAAAACTTGCGCAGTGCTCGTTTGCTCCCCATGGGACGCAGAGGTCGCAAAGGACGCAGAGAAATACACGGACTGGGGCAGGATTGGCAGGCTGCCCCCTGGGTTTCCTGGCCTCGGCCTTTGCAGGAAATGTAACCCCCTGATTTGGCGGAGCAATGTTCCGCAGCGCGGATCACCTGCGTTCCCACGCAGCGCGTGGGAACGAGAATTGAGTGTATCTCACTTCTGATATTGCGCCAGTATCAGCCCTTGGCCTTCTTCAGTTCCACCACGTTGTCGGCATTGCCGATACCGCCAGCGGCCAGCATGGCGGCGGTGGCCCTTTCCATGCTGGCCCTGATCGGGTCGATGCTCAGCCGGGCATAGATCGCGGTCGTATTGACATTACGGTGGTTCAGGCTCTTGCCGATAACGCTCAGGCTTGCGCCTGTTGCGGCCTACCAGCTGCCGAGACTCGACAAATGGTGAATACCGCAGCCAAGTTGCCGGTAATGCGGCATTGTCAAGCCGTATTCTGCACTCAAGTCCGATAAAATTATTGGGCTTTATTGATGTTATCGATACTAAACAAGCCGCCTGCCCGGTGCCCAATCCGGTATGATAGTCCAGTCCTCTGGTTGGACTGACATAGCCCCTATCTGTAACTATTCAGGGGTCATCCCCATGAAATCGGGCCACCGCCCCTCGTAGAGGAGCCGCAATGCCTGTTCGGAAGATACCCCATTTTTCTGGCAGGTGGACAGATAGCTGCGGATGCGTGCAAAGATTCTTGCCCCGAGCTCTGAACGGAAACAGCCGGAGATCTTCTGCTGAACTTTGCTCATGCGCAGATCCCGTTCTCCCTGATTGTTGGTAAAGGGCACGTCGCGTTCCACCATGAAGCGCAGGACATCGGTCTCGAACTGAATCAACCGTTCCAGCAGGTTTCGAGATTTGGATCGTTTCAGCCGGCCCCGCTGTCCCGATTTCCGCTGAGACTCATCCGGTGGTGGACACTCGATCTGTCCCGCTTTGAGCAGTTGTCGGTATCGTTCCCGGAAGGCCTCGGCCTGCGTGCTGTTCAACACACCGCCCGCCTCATCGACAGCTTTGTTGATCTCCAGCAGCAGTTCCTGCACCTGTTTGGCCCACTGCTGTTGATCCTGCTCCCAGGCGCGCTCCAGCTCCCGCAGGTGGTGAGCGTTGCACAACGCGTGGTAACAAAGAAGCTGGTAGTAGGGCTTCCAGTGGTCGTGTACCAGGGTGCCGGTGTACCCGGGAAGGACCCCCATCGCCGCTATGGCCTCGCCACCGCGTTTGTCATGGGGCATCAGCAGGGTCAGGGTGGCACTGCATAGCACATGCAGCCATTTGCGTTTTCCGCCGATGTTGATCCCGGTCTCGTCGGCATGCAACAGGAGCGCCCGCGACAGCTCGCGCTTTGCCCAGTCCTCAAACGGGGCCAGCATTTCGTAAACCTCCTTGTTGAAGTTGTAGAGGCTGCCGGCACTCAAGGGAAGGCCGAACTGATCGGCAAAGTGCTCCTCGATGCGCTGGTAGGGCAGCAGTTGGAACAGCGACATGTAAACCGAGTGGATTTTGACCCCGGCGGCGTACTGGGTCTTGACCTTGACATGATCCGGGAAGGGAGCGACCACGCGTTGCTCCCGTGCATCGGCCAGGATCTCGGCCCGATATTCCGTGACCACCCGGGAAATGTGGATATCGAACACCTGGCGGCGCTCATAGCCGATACACCGGAAGATGCCATCGGTGGGAAGCGTGGCACGATCCACCGGGAGCCACTCGACATGGTCCGGATCATCGACCAGTTCCAGGTGGTGGCCCGTATGGCCTTTCTGGGCACCGGGGGTATTGTTGTTGCCGTTTTTCCCCGCCTTCTTGCGATTGGGGTCAGTGGACGGGGGCTTGGAGCTGTTGCGGCTATTGAGACCCAGTCGGTTCAACAGCAACGTGGTCAGGGTCAGCAGCAGCTCCAGCGATGCACGCAGCGCCGGTGAGAGGTTTTTCTCCTCGTCGAGCTGCCGTCTGACCGACTCGAGGGTCTGCTCGACCGGGATGTTGTCGATTATCATGGGCCGGGCTACTCGAACACTTCGCCGGCTTCCACCGCCATGATCGAGGACAGTACCGCCAGCCGTTCGGCAGGAGGCATGGCCTGATAGCGTCGCCCCCAACTGTGTGCCTTGCGTTTGATGCTCTGGCGGTGCGTGAAGTTGCGCCCCGCAAAGCTCGGCCAGTGCACCCGGTCCGGGGTGAAGTTGAACCACAGCTTCTCGGTTCTGACCCCGGCCTGATTCATCACCTGCAGTTCCAAGGTACGCCACTCTCCCAGCAGATCGTCGTAGAGCGCCGAGGGATAGCCGGAGAGGATCACCGCACAAGGCAATTGCTTGAGCAGTTCCAGCAATTGCACATGATCACTTTCCTCGTACTCGAAACGATAACGGCGTTTGGAACGGCGGGTGTGGTGCAAATAAGGGGGATCGCAATAAATCAGTTCCCGACCCTGAAAGTCGAACGAGCGGAGAAACTGATGGGCGCAGCCACAGACCTTCTCGATCGGATAGTCACACTCAAAGTGGGCCAGTGCAGCCGGATCGAGATCAATGGCAATATTGCGCAGCGCCGGTGGCTTGCGCTGCATGATGGTGCCACCGCCAAGATGGGTCTCGATATAGGTGTCGTGGGGCGGCATCAGGGCAATGATCGGTTGACACAGACCTGAAGTCGCTTTGGAACCAAAGTAGTTGCTCATGAGAACAGCCCATTCTCAAACAGAGGATGGAACACAGCATAGATGGGCCTTCCTATGCTGTCAAGGGCAAATGTAGGTGATTTTTTGGTTCGGAGAGTTATGGCTTGGCTCTGACGGGCACTTTATTGAAGCGCCCCTGAATAGTTACCCCTATCTTTAGTCCATTCAGCCCCAATCTCCCTTTGTGACGCGGTTGGCAAAACCGGCAATTTCATTGCAAAATCAGCGAAATCGCTCATACTTAGGGCTGTAGGCAGTAGCAAAGCAAGTAATCAATATGAAGCAGTCGGCATTCACCCTCATAGAACTCATGGTCACGGTGGCCGTGCTGGGCATTGTCTCGGCCATTGCGGTGCCCTCCTATCAGACCATGACGCGCAACAACCGCGCCCTGAGCCAGAACAACAGCTTGGTGGCGGCCCTCAATTACGCCCGCAGCGAGGCCGTCAAGGGCGGGCGCGACATCAAGGTGTGCCCGCGCAATACCGCCGGTACCGCCTGCCAGGCGGACGGCAACTGGGCCGATGGCTGGCTGGTGCTGGATGAGGCCAACCCTTGCGTTGCCGGTGGCACCGCCCCCTGCGTCCTGCGCGCCTTCGAGCCACTCACCGGCAGCACCGCCCTCACGGCCACCAAGACCAGCGTCAGCTATCTGGCCAGGGGCCGGGCGCTGGAAGAGGTCACCTTTACTCTCAAGCCCAACGGCTGTAGCGGCACCGAGCAACGTACCATCACCGTGCTTGGCATGGGGCGCGTTGCCTCAGACAAGGAGACCTGCTCATGAGGCGATTTGGCGGCTTTTCCCTGATCGAGGTGCTGATCAGCCTGGTCATCTTCAGCGTTGGCCTGCTCGGCCTGGCCGCCCTCCAGGCCACGGCGCTGAAACAGAACAGCACCGCCTGGGTGCGCTCCCAGGCCACCCAGTTCAGCTACGACATCGCCGACCGGATGCGCGTCAATCTGGCGGCGGCGCGTAACGGCGACTACGACTCCGACTACCCCAACACCGCCCCCAGCTGCAACCCCAGCCTGGCACCCAGCGGCACCCTGGCGCAACAGGACCTGGCGGAATGGCGCAACCTGCTGGCCTGCTGGTTGCCAGCAGGCGAGGGCGCGGTGGCCCGCTCGGGTAATACCTTCACCATCAGTGTGCGCTGGTGTGATGAGCTGGACAAGGACTGTACCCCGGAAACCGCGGGCGGCGATGCCAAGCTCCAAGAATTCAGCTTTGAGACCGAGCTATGAATACCTCAACTCCAATCAAGGGTCGGCGTCATCAGGGGGGGCTCTCTCTGGTGGAGATCATGGTCGCCCTGGCCCTGTCCCTGCTGCTCACCCTGGTGGTGGGCAACCTCTTTGTGCAGAACAAGCGCTCCTACAGCTTTCAAAGCGAGTTTGGCCGCATTCAGGAGAATGCCCGCTTTGCCGTGGAGCAGATGGCCTTTGATACGCGCATGGCGGGTTATTACGACTGTGATATCAGCGGTACTAAAATAGCAAATGTTCTACAAGATTCATCGGGTAGCCCTTTCCTTTTTGATGTATCCCAAGCAACCAGAGCCTATCCAGAAGGATCAACAGAAGTACCTGCATCCCTTGGCGTTACAGCAGGTGAGGTACTGGTTTTAAATATGTCGGACCCTAATGGAGCTGAGTATAAAACCACAAGTCCTGGACCCTCCCCAGGATCAGCAACAATAAACCTTGTAGATGATCATGATCTTGAAAAAGGTGACATCGTAATGATCACTGATTGTAGTAAATACACTGCAATATATATGAATACAAGTACAAATAAGCAGAATTTGAATCACAACGATGGGAATGAGGTGAATGGCATACAGAACTGCACTAAAAGCCTTTTTGCCTTGGGTGATTATGGAGATTGCAATGCAGGTATCATTGCTGAGAATGATCTGAAGGATTATCCCGACGCTACATTTCAAGATGATACTTTAAGGTTAATTTCATTTATTACCTATACCTATTACTTGGCACCAGGTTCTCAAGATGCCAGCAGGACAAGTCTTTACCGGATCAGATCAGGTAAAGATGGCGCTACAGAAGAATTGGCCGATGGTGTAGAAGATATGTTCTTCAGTTTTGCCATTGATACAGATGCGGATTCAGTGCCAGATGCATACAAAACCACACAGGAAATGATAGCTGATGGAGAAGACTGGAATGATGTGTATGGTATTCAGATAAACCTGCTTTTCGCCAGCAATGGTAACCTGCTGGATACCGACAAGAAATATTCATGGAAGGGGATAACCAAAGAGGACCGTCGCCTGCGTCAGGTGGTGACATCTACCGTTGGCGTCCGTAACAAACTGAATTGAGGTGCAACCTATGTATTTGCCCCAAATATCAAGCCCGCCAACCCCTGCACGACAAGGGGGCATGGTGCTGGTCACCACCCTGATCTTTCTGGTCATCATGACCATGCTGGGCCTGGCCTCGGTGCAGGGCAACAGCCTGCAGGAGCGCATGGCGGGTAATAGCAGGGACCTGAATTTGGCGTTTCAGGCGGCAGAGGCGGCGCTGAGAGCAGCAGAGGATGAGGTTCGCAATAATGACATAGAGGTGGGTAGTCAAAGTCATGTTATTGCTGATGTCAGTAAAGAAGACCCACCGATTAGCCCATCTAGCGTAACCTATTGGTACGCCGAGCTGGAGAAGGATACCGCCAAGTCGGTAAGTGTCAGTCAGGTAGCCAGTGCACCTGCTTATATCATTGAGGTGCTTGATCCACCAAGTGGTAGCGGAGGGGCTAGTGCCAGCAATGAAGTGGTTGATGCTGCCTTTGAAGCGCAACCATCTGAAGAAGGCCTTGATAATACCTATCGCATCACCAGCCGTGGCGTGGGTGCCACCGAAGGCGCGTCGGTCATTTTGCAATCCACCTTTGCTCTGCCCCCAACATCACCCTAAATCTCAATATATCTGGTCGGGAGCTACATTATGCATAGCGCAAGACAAACTGTTGGGCCTAAGTTGCTATCTTATAACCTATCAATTATTTCATTTATAGTCTGTTCATTGCTGCTGTCTGTAATGGCCTATGCTAGCTGCCCTGAAATTACTATTGAGACAACTATAGAAAGAAATTCTTCCTGGAAGAAAATTGCGAGAGAGGACGTACCCGATCTTGAGTCAGTCACCTCTTATACAGGTTTTGTTGATGGAGGATTTTCAAACTCATGCAAGGTTACGCTTCTTAATGATGCTGATGATCTTCTCAAATATAGGCGCTGTGCTGCTGCGACGGTTTCCCTGACTGGCCCTGCTGCATCTTGCGCCCCATCAAGTACAGGTGATGTCTCCCAGACCCCCTTGTTTCTTGGGGGCGCTGATGTTCCTGGCAATTTGTTGCTAGTCCCCTCAGTGGAATGGCCTACAGTGAATAGTGTTGCGAATCTGGGTGCTTATAACCCTGACAATGAATACACAGGGTATTTTGATTCCTATAAGTGTTACGACTACAGCTACAGCAGCACGGAGGCTGACCGGCATTTCTACCCCAGCAGTACCACGGAAACACGTACGTGCTCTGGCAAGTGGAGTGGAAACTTCCTCAATTGGGCAGCTACACAAACGATAGATCCTTTTCGTTCGGCCCTTACGGGCGGTCATAGGGTCAAGGACACTTCCACGGAAACTTGGCTGGAAAAGGCGCGCCATGATGGCCAAGGGGGTACTGGACTTTATCCCAATCGTAGATTGCCAGAGTCTGGCAATGGTGCAAGCCTAGTCAGTGGTGCCACGCCCTTTAATGCCAATTGGCTGCAAATGCGTATTCAAGGACTGGGTAATAAAATGCGATTTCGGTTGGATAATAGTGGTGTTGACACTAGCGTAACCGCCTACAATCCTTCTATGGCTATTAGCAAGGACAAGGCTTACGAAGTCAGCATAAGGGTTAAGGTATGCGTGTCAGGAATGCTGGAAGGGAATTGCAAACAATACAGTCAGGGCTATAAGCCAGAGGGCTTGCTACAGCAAAATGCGGCCAAACTTAGATATGGCATTTTTGGCTACCTGAATGATTCCAATATGAAACGAGACGGTGCCGTACTCAGGGCGCAGCAGAAAATGGTTGGGCCTACGCGGAAGAATGCTCAGATGGATGTGGAGGATAACCCAAACCAGGAGTGGGACCCCGTTACCGGCGTATCGATCAGTAACCCCGATGCCGATGATGCATCGGCTTCTAGCTCTGCTTTGGGAATTACCATCAATAATAGTGGTGTGATCAATTATCTGAATAAATTTGGCCAGCTGACTACAAACAACAACAAGAGTTATGATCCTGTTGGCGAGCTTTACTATGCCGGTCTGAGGTATCTTAAAAATCAGGGTAATGTGTCTGCTTATACCAGCATGTCAGGTGCTTCAACCAGCGACAAAAATAAATGGGCCGATGGATTTCCTGTTATAACTACCTGGGTTGACCCTATGCAACACAGTTGTCAAGCCAATGTGATGCTGGGTATAGGGGATATTTATACCCATAGGGATAAAAATCTTCCAGGCAGTAGTTGCACCAGTGATGAACCAAGTAAGCCCTCTGAGGTATCATCGGATAGCACTGTCAATGTGGTAACCGAGACCAATAAAGTAGGTCAGATGGAAGGCATAGGCAATATTGGCAGCAAATGTAACTTTACTGGACGTAATAACTCAGCCTTTATGGCAGGTTTGGCTTGGCATGCCAAGACCAGTGATATTCGTCCTGACTTGGATGGTACGCAAAGGGTTTCCACTTACTGGGTGGATGTGCTTGAGGCGCTTTCGCTGGAAGGCATGGCTAGAAACCAATTTGCACTTGCAGCCAAGTACGGTGGTTTCAATCCGCCCGCAGACTTTGATCCAGCCACATGGGGCACAGATTCTTTACCTGAGGCTTGGTGGCATACCAATGGTGAAACCCTGACCCCCTTTGGCTCCAGAGGAAATGGTCAGGCCAGTTTCAAACGTCCAGATAATTTCTTCCTTGCCGGTGAGGCTGGGGCTATGGTGCAAAGCCTGAAAAGTGCTTTTCAAAATATCATAGAAGAAACCACGGGTAACTTTTCTGCGGTCGCGGCCAGTACTGCAGAGCTTAAGACAGATACCATGGTATTCCAGGCGCGCTTTGACAGCACGGACTGGAGTGGTGAGTTGATCGCTTATGGTTTCGATCCCACAGCAGAAAATCCTTTTAGCCTAAAATGGAATGCAGCTGAGCAGATACCAGAGGCTGCTAATCGCAAAATTGTAAGTTTTAACCCAGATACCAATGCAGGTATTGATTTCCAATGGAGTCAGCTGAACAGTACGCAAAAGACCCAGCTTAATGATACCGAGGAATTGCTGAACTATTTGCGCGGTGATTCCAGCGAAGAAGTGAGCAATGGTGGTGACTACCGCGATCGCAGTGTTTTATTGGGCGACATTGTCAACTCCAGTCCTGTGTATGTTGATGTTAATCTCGATTATCGCTACACCGATGATCTTCAATCTGGATATGCCGATTTCAAAGCATCGCTTGAAGACACGCCCGCAATGATTTATGTCGGAAGTAATGATGGCATGTTGCATGCTTTTAAGGCAACGACAGGTGAAGAATTATTTGCCTATGTACCCAATGCTGTATTTCCGAATTTAGCGGAGTTGGGTAAGTCTGCCTATAACCACAAGTATTTTGTTGATGGAGATATTTTTGTTGGTCACGCCTATATTGCTGCTAGAGGCGGTTGGCGGACGGTGTTGGTTGGTGGTTTGGGTGCTGGGGGTAAGGCTATCTATGCCCTGGATATAACCAATCCAGAGGGGTTTAGCAAAACAGACGTACTCTGGGAGTTCAGCCATGCTGACCTGGGTTACAGCTTCGGCAGACCAACCATAGCACCCATGGGTAATGGTGAATGGGCGGTCATACTGGGCAATGGATACCAAAGTAGTTTAGGTAAGGCCAGTCTGTTTGTTTTGGATGTGGCTGATGGTAGCTTGATCAAGCAGATTGATCTTGACACTAGCGGAGGCAACGGTCTGTCTGCACCTGTTACTGTGGCCAATGATAGTCGTCAAATTATTCATGCCTTTGCAGGTGATCTTAAGGGAAATATGTGGCGCGTGGATTTCTGTAGTAGTTGTGATGGCACCAATCCTAATTTTATCAGCAACCAATGGGAACCCAGTTGGTCTTCTGGCGGTGATCCCGCACCACTGTTCACTACGCCGGATAATAGGCCAATAACCAGTAGGCCTGCCGTTGGTAAACATCCTGATGGTGGTTATATTGTTTTCTTTGGAACCGGCAAGTTTTACGAAACCGGAGATAATATAATCGGCAGCAGTCCTGCTATTGAGGCGTTTTACGGATTGCGTGATGCGGATGGCCCTATCAGCGGGGTTAGTGAACTGCTGGAGCACAGCATTGGTTGGCAGGGGACTGGTCTGGATCGCAGTCTGCGTGTTACCAGCTCCACAGAAGAGGAGCCTTTCTTGATCACTCCAACCGGATCAGAAAAAGGTTGGTATCTACCTTTGATCTACAACAGTGTCCAGGAATCCGAGCGTGTCGTTGCCGAGCCTGTACTTAGAAATGGAAGGATAATTTTTGTGACAATGGTTCCGAATCCCGACCCTTGCGGCTATGGAGGAAGTGGTTGGTTGATGGAACTGAGGGCGACAGATGGTTCTAGGCTGACGGATGTGGTATTTGATTTGAACAATGATGGTGAGTTTGATCAAGAGGACATGATAGAGCTAGATGGCGAGCTGGTTCCGCCGGTTGGTCTGATGCCGGGGAATGGTGATGAGCCCTCAATACCCCCAGAAGTACCTGCTATCATCGGTGATGGAGCCAAGGAATATAAGGTAGGATCAACCAGTAGCGGTGCTCTCTATAAAGAAACCGAATCTGGGCGAGGTGGGAAAGAAGATATGGTTCGTGGTTCCTGGAGGCAGTTGCAATGATGCCTACTAAAAAGTATGTCGGCTTCACCCTGATTGAGCTGATGATTGCCGTGGCCGTCATCGGCATACTCGCCGCCATTGCCCTGCCCAGCTACCGGGAGTATGTGCTGCGTACCAACCGGGCCTATGCCAAGAGCGCCCTGCTCAATACGGCCCAGGCCATGGAGCGCTGCTATACGGTGGGCTATAACTATGCGGCAACGGACTGCACCGGTCTGGTACCCAGCGGCATGACCTCGCCGGAGGGCTATTACAGCATCACCTTCGCCAGCGGTCAGCCGACCCAGGCCACCTTTATTCTGCAGGCGGCACCGGTCAGTGGTGGACCCCAGGTGGGCGATAAGTGCGGCACCTTTACCCTGAACCAGGCCGGTAGTCAGGGGGTCAGCGGCGCGACGCTGTCAGCAGCGGATTGCTGGGGGCGTTGATGCTGAGTTTGGCGGTTAGGCCATAGTTCGTGATTTGTAACTACTCCGGTGGTTAGGCCCCCCGCCCCCCTTTGCAAAAGGGGGGGGTTGACCGCCCCCATGATCGTTAGACAGATACAGGATGCCAAGCCTGGTCTTGCGTCAAACCTTGTCCACCCGCTGATAGTCTGCCGAATCGCGCAGTGCGCCAGACCCCAGATGATAGATGGCCTGCATGAACCCCAGCCCAACCCCGTCATGGGTTAGAATCCGGTCTTATGGGCACAGCTAGGGCCGTTGCGGCCAATCCCGTGGAACAGATACGCCAGTGGCGCTCGGAGTTGTTGACCCGGCGTCAGGCCTTGTTGCGCCTGGCCGGTGGCAGCCTGGCCTTGCTCATGCCCCTGCCCGTGCAGGCGACCCTATCCGAGGCGGATAGTTGGCGCATCATCGATGCCGTGCAGCAGCGCCTGTTGCCCAGCGAGCCTGAATCACCGGGTGCCAGGGAGATCAATGCCCTGGGCTATCTGCGCTGGCTGGTGGCGGACACCAAGCTGGATGCCGAAGAGCGCGCCTTTTTGTTGCGTGGGGCCGGTTGGCTGGAGGATCTCTGTGTTCAGCGACTGGGGCAGGGCTTTGTTCATTTGAGCAATGAACAACAGGGGCAGATGCTCACCGAGGTGGCCCAGAGCGAGGCGGGGGAGAACTGGATCAACAGCCACCTGAGCTATCTGCTGGAGGCCCTGCTGAGCGATCCCATCTACGGCGGTAACCGGGATGAGCAGGGTTGGCGCTGGCTGGGGCACCGGCCAGGCTTTCCCCGGCCCAACCGCGATAATTGCTACAAGGCGGGCCAATCCTGACCCTGTGCGGTTGGAGGCCAAAAATTGGAACGCAAAGAGCGCAAAGGGTTGCAAGGGTTGTAGAGCCTTAGCCCGGATGGAGTGTAACGGAATCCGGGGGTGGTCCTAATTTGCGATAATCGGCGTAATCCGCGGTTTATTATGATGAAAATACACTACTTGATCTGTAACACTCGGCCTCATCCGCGGTTTCTCGGCTGATGGCGCAGGATTTTGATGTCTGCGTGATTGGCAGCGGCGCTGGCGGCGGTCCGGTGGCCTGGGCCCTGAGCCAGGCGGGGTATTCGGTGCTGGTGCTGGAGAAGGGGCCTTGGTTCCGCGAGGCGGACTTCGCCAAGGATGAGCTGGCCTGCTGTCGGCGCAGCCACTACACGCCCAATCTGCGCGATGAACAGCATGTGCTGGAGGATGCGGACGGGCAGGGCGGTTGGGATGCCGTGCCCACGGGCGAGTCGGGGCGGGATTTCTGGAACGGCAGCCTGGTAGGCGGTTCGAGCAACCTGATGTCGGGCTTTTTCCATCGCATGAAACCCAAGGACTTTCGCCTGCTCAGCGAATACGGCCCTATCGCCGGGGCCAATCTGGCCGACTGGCCCATAGATTATGCCGATCTGGAGCCCTATTTCACCCGTGTCGAGAGCCTGGTGGGGGTATCGGGCCAGGCCCGGCCGCACAGCCAGCTGGAGCCGCGCTCCACCCCGGATTTCCCTCTGCCGCCGACGGCAGAGCATCCGGTGGCGAGCTGGATCGACCAGACCTGTGAGCGGCTTGGCCTGACCCCAGTGCGGGTGGCGCGGGCCATCTTGCCGCAGCCCTATCAGGGGCGCGATGTCTGCTCTTACAGCGGCTATTGCGGTAGCTACGGCTGCAATACCGCCGCCAAGGGCAGTGCTCGGGTGGCCTTTATCGAGCCAGCCCTGGCCAGCGGACGTTGCCAGCTGCGCCCCAACAGCCCGGTGCGCCGCTTGATCAGCGATGCAAAAGGCCGGGTGCGCGAGGCCGAGTATCTGGATGCCCAGGGCCAGCCGCAGCGGGTAAGGGCCCAGGTGTTTGTCGTTGCCTGTCAGGCCATAGAGAGCGTGCGCCTGCTGCTGGCCAGCCCAGGCCCGGCCCACGACCAGGGGCTGGGCAACAACAAGGGCCAGCTGGGGCGCAATCTGGTGTTCTCCGCAGGCGGTGCCGGTGGTGGCTATTTCACCTACGCCAAGCTGGACCCGGTCAGACAGGCCCAGTTGCGTCTGCTTGGGCCCTTTGTCAACCGCGCCTTGCAGCATTGGTATGAGATCGATGATCCGGCCTTTGCGCCGGGGCCGGCCAAGGGCGGCACCATCGAGTTTCTCATGGCCCATCCCAACGCCATTCCCCTGGCCCGCAGCGCGGCCAGTGCAGACGGCAAGCCGCTTTGGGGCCTGCCGCTGAAACGCAAGCTGGAGCGCTGGTTCAGCGAGGACCGCAAGCTCAGCTTCGAGGTATTCAATGACTGGCTGCCCAACGATGATTGCTTTGTCCGCCTGGACCCGGCGCTGAAGGACAGGTGGGGTATGCCGGTGGCGCGGGTGCGCCTGGGTGCCCATCCCCATGACCTGAGGGTAGGGCGTTACCTGGCCGAGCAGGGCGAGCGGGTGCTCAGGGAGATGGGCGCGGACTGGGTCAGCTCCAGCGTCAGCGCCGCGCCGCCACCCAATCTGGTGGCCGGTGGCTGCCGCTTTGGTACGGATCCGGCCCACTCGGTGCTGGACCCGGACTGCCGGGTCTGGGGGGCGGAGAATCTGTTTGTCTCTGATGCCTCTTTTATGCCCACTGGCGGCAGCGTGCCCTATACCTGGACCATCTACGCCAACGCCCTGCGGGTGGCGGAGCGGATTGCCGATCAGCTGGTGGTGCCGAATTTCAGGACGTAGATGTCACGTCCACCTTTTTCAAACGGGGGAATCCCCCCTAGCCCCCCCCCTTTTGCAAAGGGGGGACTTACCGCTGGCCCCTTTTGCAAAGGGGGGGATTTGCCGCTGGCCTCCCCCTTTATCAAAGGGGGATTGAGGGGGATTTGAGGTACAGCCTTCCCTTTGGGGGCTATCCGTTGGGTTGACAGCTACTTCAGATAATTGACCACAAAAACGGCGGCGGCCACGGTGATGCCCAATGACCAGAACATGAAGCGGTCCATGCGCCGGATGATCTCATCGAAACGTTTGTCCACTTGTTCGAAGCGCTTATCTACTTGTTCAAAACGTTTTTCCACCTGCTCAAAGCGTTTGTCCACCTGCTCAAAACGTTTATCCATGTCCGTCCGTAACTGAATCATTTCCTGCCGCAGGTCTTGATCGAGGTGGGCGAAGTGGTTGGTCTGCGCCTTTAATACCAGGATGATCATTTCTTCCGGCCGCAGCGCCTCTCCCGCCGTCAGACGGGTAAAGATCTGCCTGGACTGAGCATCCAGCCATTCGTCAAATAGATTGTCATCGAACATGATGGGATTCCTTGTTTGGCGTTCGCTTGGCACTCAGGCATGATTCTAGCCCCCAAACAAGGCTCAGCCAAAGCGATTCCGGGTGGCCCATTCCTTGTCCTTGCGCCAGGGGCACTAAACTGCGGGTTTTGCGGTAAAGTAGCCGTCTGATCTCTCACGCGTTGGAAAGACCCAGAGCCATGCCCCAGGAGCCGACTGATATCCGTGATCAAGGGCCCAGCCCGGACCCCAGGCAGACGGATGAAGACAATCTTGAACACCATATCCTTGCCACCGAGCGCAAGGGCAGGGCGCAGGACGCCTATGCCGATGATTATCTGCGCCTGCAGGAGAGCGAGCGGCGCTTTCAGGCCACCTTCGATCAGGCTGCCGTGGGCCTGGCCCATGTGGACCCGGACGGTAACTGGCTGCGGGTCAATCGCAAGCTCTGCGCCATCCTGGGCTACAGCGAGAAAGAACTGCTCGGCAAGACCTTTCACGAGATCACCCACCCCGATGACCTGGATGCCGATCTGGACCAGATTCAGCGCATGCTTACCGGCACCATCGACAGCTACAGCATGGAGAAGCGTTACATCCGCAAGGACGGCTCTCGGGTCTGGGTCAATCTCACCGTCGCCCTGATCTGGACCCCGGAGCGCACGCCGGATTATTTCGTCTCGGTGATCGAGGACATCGACCGGCGCAAGCAGGCCGAGCTGGCCTTGCAGCTAAGCGAGCGGCGCTTTCGCGACCTCACCGAGAACCTGACCGACTGGGTCTGGGAGATCGACGCCGAGGGCCGCTACAGCTACCTCAGCCCCGGTATCGAGGCGGTGCTGGGCTATGCCCCGGAGGAGTTGCTCGGGCGCAGCCCCTTTGAACTCATGCCCGCGGGGGAGGCGGAGCGGGTGCGGGCCTTGTTCGCCCACTACTACAGCCACAAGCAGGCCTTCCAGGAGTTGAAGAACATCAATCTTCACAAGGACGGGCGCGAGCTGGTGGTGCTGACCAGCGGCCTGCCCATCCTGGATCAGGCGGGGAACCTGCTGGGCTATCACGGTACCGACCGGGACATCACCGAAGCCAGCCGTACCCAGCAGGCCCTGGAGCAGGAGCGCCTGCGCTTGCAGGCCTTTTTGCAGACCGCCAGCGACGGCATCCATGTGATCAATACCCAGGGCCTGCTGGTGGAGGCGAATGACGCCTTTCTCAACATGATCGGCCATGGTCAGGATGCCATCGGCAGGCTGCACGTATCCGACTGGGATCCGGTCATGGTCGGGGCCAACTTTGCCCACAAGCGCGATGAGTTGGTCAATGAACGCAAGATGCTCCTGTTTGAAAGCCGTCACCGCCGTGCCGATGGCAGCTATCTGGATGTGGAGGTCAATGTCAATGCCCTCAAGGTGGGCGACGAGTGCCTGCTGTTTGCCTCCTCGCGGGACATCACCGAGCGGCTCAACCAGCAGCGCCAGTTGCAGGAGCTGAACCGCAACCTGGAGGCCCTGGTGGCCGAGCGCACCCGTGAGTTGAAGCAGGCCAAGGAGCAGGCCGAGCAGGCCAGCCAGGCCAAGAGCAACTTCCTGGCCAATATGAGCCATGAGATACGCACCCCGCTGGGGGCCGTGCTGGGCCTGGCGCGGATGGGGGCGCGGGACAATCTCGACCGTCAGGTGGGCGATGTGTTCGAGCAGATCCTGGAGTCCGGCGACCATCTGCTCAAGGTGATCAACGATATCCTGGACTTCTCCCGTATCGAAAGCGGTCAGATGCAGTTGGAGTGGATCCCCTACCAGCTGCCCAAGCTGGTCGATCACCTGTTGGAGCTGATGCGGCCCAAGGTGCAAAGCCGGGGCCTGCAACTGAAGCTGGAGATGGACCGCCAGCAGCCTGCCTGGGTACGAGGCGACCCCCACCGGCTCAACCAGATCCTGCTCAACCTGCTGGGTAACGCCATCAAGTTCACCGAGCGCGGCGAGGTCGGCCTGAGCATCCAGCGCCAGGGCGATGAGACCCTGTTTCAGGTGCGCGATACCGGCATCGGTATGACCGAGACCCAACGCGCGCGCCTGTTCCGCTCCTTCGAGCAGGCGGACAGCTCCACCACCCGGCTCTACGGCGGCACCGGGCTGGGCCTGTCCATCAGTCGCAATCTGGCGCAGTTGATGGGCGGTGATATCCGGGTGGAGAGCGCACCGGACCAGGGCTCCTGTTTTACCCTCAATCTGCCCCTGCAACAGGCCGAGCCCGAGGCCATGCCCGCCGTGGAACATGCCCAGGGTCCGGCCGCATCGCGCCTGGCCGGGCTGCGCCTGTTGGCGGCGGAAGACGTGGAGATCAATCGCTTTATCCTGCAAGACATGCTGGAGCACGCCGGGGCCGAGGTGGTGTTTGCCGAGAACGGCATGCAGGCCCTGGGCACCATCGCCCGCGAAGGGGCCAAGGCCTTCGATGCCGTGCTGATGGACATACAGATGCCCATCATGGACGGCTATCAGGCCAGCAAGCGTATCCGCACCATTGCCCCGGACCTGCCCATCATCGGTCTCACCGCCCATGCCCTGAAGGAGGAGCGGGAGCACTGCCTGGCCGTGGGCATGGTGGATCACGTCACCAAGCCGATCGAGGAGGAGGTGCTGATGGAGGCCCTGATTCGGCATTGCCGACCTAACGGACATGGGGCGGACAGCGCCACCCCGGAACCTGAAACATCTGTTGGCGGCTCCGGGACTCGGGACGCGGGACGCGGGACTCGAAATTTGCCACGGATGTTTCACGGTAACGATCAGGGGGCGGAGAATCAGGCAGCTGTCGAGGGCGGCGCGACTCAGGACGTTGGATTCGGGGCTGGCTTGCCAGCATCCGTGGCTGAAGCGGAAGGGCTGCAGGCCACGCCCGATCAGGGTCTGATCGACTGGGCCCAGGTCAAGGCCAAGTATGCCAAGCGCGAGGGCCTGCAGGCCAAGCTGGTGCGCATCGCCCTGGATCAGGTAGAGCCGCTGCCCGAGACCCTGCGCCAGCTCGCCGAGGGAGAGGATTACGCCAGTTGTGCCTTCCAGGCCCATCTGCTGAAGAATGTCGGCGGCAATATCCCCGCCCCCAGACTGGTGGAACTGGCCCTGGCCACAGAGCAGGCGGCCCGCGCCGAGCAGCCCCAGTGCTTCGACCAACTGCGCCAGCTGGCCGATCTGACCCAGGCCTTTGCCGAGGAGTTGCAGCAGTGGCTGGCCTGAGCCAGCGGCCAGCCCTGGGGGCTCCGAGCGCTGGCTCGGACGGGGTTTTCTCTGCTCCAGCCCGTAGCCCGGATGCAGCGAAGCGGAATCCGGGAGGCCTTGCCCAACACAGGAGCGCCTACCCAGGGGCCACCCCGGATTCCGTTGCACTTCATCCGGGCTACGACCATCCGGTCGCTGAGGTGACTGCCAATCCAAGCCAGGCGCTAAGTCAGAGACCCCGCCCTTGAGCCTGATCCGCGCCCTGGCCAAGGTCAGCAGCAACACCCTGGTGTCCCGGGTGCTGGGCTTTGTGCGTGACCTGGTGTTGGCCCATGTGTTTGGCGCCAACAGCCACACCGATGCCTTCTTCGTCGCCTTCAAGATCCCCAACTTCATGCGCCGCCTGTTCGCCGAGGGGGCCTTCGCCACCGCCTTCGTGCCGGTGCTCAGCGAATACAAGGTCAAGCGCTCCTTCGCCGAGCTGAAGGCCTTTGTCGATACGGTGGGCGGCAGCCTGGGGCTGGTGTTGCTCGGGGTGACCCTGGTTGGGGTGGCCGGCGCGCCCCTGCTGGTGATGGTGTTCGCCCCCGGTTTTGCCGATGACCCCGGCAAGCTGGAGCTGGCCGGACAGATGCTGCGCCTGACCTTCCCCTACCTGTTGTTCATCTCCCTCACCGCCTTTGCCGGCGGCATACTCAATGCCTATAACCGCTTTGCCATACCGGCCTTTACCCCGGTGTTGCTCAACCTGTCCCTGATCGGCTGCGCCCTCTGGCTGGCGCCGAGGATGCAGGAGCCCATCGTCGCCCTGGCCTGGGGGGTGCTGATTGCCGGCATCGCCCAGCTGACCTTTCAGCTGCCCTTTCTCAACAAGCTGAGGCTGGTACCCCGGCTCCGGGTGAATTTTCGCGATGAGGGGGTGCGGCGTATCCTGCGCCTGATGCTACCGGCCCTGTTTGGGGTGTCGGTGACCCAGATCAGCCTGCTGCTGGATACCCTGATCGCCTCCTTTCTGATCAGCGGCTCCATCTCCTGGCTGTATTATTCGGATCGACTGATGGAGTTCCCCCTGGGCATCATCGGCGTGGCCCTGGGCACGGTGATCCTGCCCAATCTGTCCCACCGCCATGCCGAGGCCTCGCCCGAGGGCTTCTCCCGCGCCATCGACTGGGGCCTGCGCTGGGTGCTGCTGCTGGGCCTGCCGGCCAGCGTCGGCCTGGTCCTGTTAGCCGAGCCGATCATCGCCACCCTGTTCCAGTCGGCGGTGTTCACCCCGGCCGATGTGGCCATGACCCAGCGCAGCCTGATGGCCTATGCCCTGGGCCTGCTCGCCTTTATCGCCATCAAGGTGCTGGCCACCGGCTACTATGCCCGACAGGACACCAAGACCCCGGTGAAGATCGCCATCAAGGCCATGGCAGTGAATATGCTGCTGAATATACTGCTGGTGTTCCCCCTGGCCCACGCCGGGCTGGCCTTGGCTACCAGTCTTTCTGGCATGTTAAATGCCTTTCTGCTCTACCGAGGCCTGCGTCTGGCCCAGGTCTATCTGCCCCTGCCCGGCTGGCGCGAGCGTATCGGCCGCGTCCTGCTGGCCACCCTGCTGATGGGCCTGCTGCTCTGGTTTGGCGCTAAGGAAGTGGGTGATTGGGTCGAAATAGAGCGTGAGCAACGCATCTGGGGCCTGCTGCTGCTGGTCGGTGCCGGTGGTGGCAGCTATTTTCTGCTGCTTTGGCTGCTGGGCATAGGCAAAAGGGATTTTACGGATCAGGGGGCAGAGGACAGATGACAGGGGACAGGGGACAGGGGATAGAGGGTATAAGATCGCGCAGCGACACAAAAGTCTGTCTTCTGCTTTGAATTGAGGTACTTGGCTTGAACAAATCCGCGCCGCAACGGCAGACGCAACCCGCACCAGGGGCCTTGCACGGGCCGGCCCAGGCAATCGATGAGTTTCTTGAGACCCTGCTGGAGCCGGTGCGGGAGTATCACCCCCGGCAGGAGGCCCTGGCCCGGCAGCGACAGGAGCAAGAGGAGCAGCAGGGGCAGCAGACGGCCTTGAGGCCACCTGATGTGCTGACGCCGGCGGTTGTGGCCCTGCCGCAGGTGGCGCTGGAGGTGCCGCTGACCGAGCGGGTGGAGGACAGCGAGATAGAAACCCGTGTCGAGATTTCGACGCCCTTGCCCGCCTATGCCGAGCAGCCCTTTCAGTGCCTGCTATTCCGTGCTTCGGGCAACGACTTCGCCATCCCCCTGGTGACCCTGCACAGCATCGTCAAACAGACCCGTGCCCCGGCCACGCTGCCCGGTCAACCGGCCTGGCATGCTGGCCTGTTGCTGCATCGGCAGCAGCGCATCGGCCTGGTCGATCTGGGTGTATTGCTCACCGGCGCGCCCGCCACTGGGCCGAGCCCCTTTGTGGTGATCCTGGGCGAGGGCCGCTTCGGCCTGCTCTGCACCGAGATCTTTCGCCCGCAGACGATCAACCCGGATCAGGTAAAGTGGCGCCAACAACGCAGGGATCGCCCCTGGATGATGGGCACTTTGCGCGAACAGCTCTGTCCGCTGATCGACACCCAGGCCCTGCTGGACAGGCTGGAGACAGGGTAGTGGGCGCAAAGTGGCACGTTCTGTGCATTTTCTGTCAGCAAAGGCGGATACCCCGGTAGGTCATCGCCAGGCGTCCAGAAATTGACAACAAGAACAGTCCTTAACCTTACACAGGAACACCATTATGAGCTCGGCAGGCCATGATCAATCCAATGATTTCACCATTCAGCTGGTCACCTTCAAGCTGGAGGAAGAGACCTACGGCGTCAACGTCATGCAGGTGCAGGAAGTGCTGCGTGTTACCGAGATCGCCCCGGTGCCCGGTTCCCCCCCGTATGTGCTGGGCATCATCAATCTGCGCGGCAACGTGGTCACCGTCATAGATACCCGCAACCGCTTCGGCCTCAACCCCGGCGAGGTGACCGACAACAGCCGCATCGTCATTATCGAGGGCGAGGGTCAGGTGGTCGGCATACTGGTGGACAGCGTCGCCGAGGTGGTGGAGCTGCGCGAGTCGGAGATCGACGTCGCCCCCAATGTGGGCAATGAAGAGACCGCCCGCTATATCCAGGGGGTCCACACGCACAAGGGCAATCTGCTTATTGTGGTGGATATCAACAAGCTGCTCAGTGATGAGGAATGGGCCGATTTGGGTAGTTTTTAGTGGCCTGTGTTGCATGAACAACAAGCCGAACCCCGACCCTCAAGCGGTAAAAGATCGTTAGATAGGTACAGAAATGACAATTTATTGGCTGGCCTTTGCCTCATTTGCCCTGATTTCCTTTCTTGGGCTGATCTATCTGCAGAACCTGATCCACCGTCAGGAGCGCGAGCTGGTCAGTCTCAAGCGGGAAATGCGCACCTTGACCGGCAACCTCAGCGCCCAGTGTGATACCGGCTCGGGCATGAACCGGCGCCTCAATATCATCGAGGGCGACATGCGCCAATGGCGCGAACAGATGGACGAGTTTCAGCAGATACAGCAGGAATGGCAGCAGGAGCGCGAACAGGAGCAGGCCCAGCGCAGTCAGGAGCAGCCCTACGGCGAGGCCATCTATCTGGTGCATCAGGGGGCCAGCGTACAGCGCCTGATGGACGAGCTGGGCCTGTCCCGCAGCGAGGCGGAATTGCTCTACCGGGTACACGGCATCCGCGCCGCAGCCTGAACCGGAACAGTGCCTGCCTGTCCTACCCCGATCATCCACCGGCAAGCCCAAGGCTATAGGAGCGGCCTTGGCCGCTTAAACCTATATTCCTCAGTTAAGCCACAGAGACACAGACGACTCCAGGGCCACCGATGATCCAGTCATCGGTTTGGCATGACCTACCTCCTCCGTCCATGGAGTCGTCTGTGGCTCTGTGGCCAAATGCTCTTTTTAGGTTAAAAAGTTTGAAGTTTGAAGTCATGAGCCCTTCGGGCGTTTTTTAGAATCGCGGGCAAGCCCGCTCCCACAAGGCAAGCCCGTTCCCGCCAGGCCTACCCTACTGATGCGGTGGGGAATGTCCAGCTTGGGCTGGAACAAATGGGTAATGCTCCCATGCCTTCGCTGAACAGCAGGCGGCCCTGCCTGGCCGCCAATCCAGGGGGCCTTCGCCCCAATCCCTCCCTTACTCAGTTCCTGCCCAGCAAGGCAGGGCGGTGTGCCCCCGGCTTGCCCCGACCCCGGTTTTGCGTCTGGGTCGGACCCGAGCGGCGCGGCTTGTGGACCGCGCCGGGTTCGGCTTGCGCCGGGCGCGAGCGGTTGCCATCTGATCGCGTGCCGGAGCGGCCCGGTTGTTGCGCATCGGTGTGGTGCCCGTTTCGCGGACGCGCGGCAGTCCCATTACGGCCGTTATTGCCACCTGAGGTGTTACCACGGGCGGCGTTGTTTCGGCCCTGGCGGCCTTGCTGGATGGGCTCTGGCCTGATGCTGGGGTCCGGCTCGTAGCCGGCCAGCTGCACCCTGGGCAGGTCGCGCTTGAGCAGGCGTTCTATGTCGCGCAGCAGCCGGTGTTCATCCACGCAGACCAGGGAGATGGCCTCGCCCTGATTGCCCGCCCGGCCGGTGCGGCCGATGCGGTGTACATAGTCCTCGGGCACATTGGGCAGCTCAAAGTTCACCACATGGGGCAGCTGATCTATATCCAGGCCACGGGCGGCGATGTCGGTGGCCACCAGGACGCGGATATCACCGCTCTTGAACCCGGCCAGGGCCTTGGTACGCGCCCCCTGGCTCTTGTTGCCGTGGATCGCGGCGGCACTCAGGCCGTCCTGCTCCAGTTGCTTGGCCAGGCGGTTGGCACCGTGCTTGGTGCGGGTAAATACCAGCACCTGACGCCAATTACCCTTGCCGATCATCTCGCTGAGCATCTCCCGCTTGCGCTCCCGGTCCACCGGGTGCACGGTCTGGGCGATGCGCTCGGCGGTGGTGTTGCGTGGGGTCACCTGGATGAACTCGGGGTGGTCGAGCAGGCCCTCGGCCAGCTTGCGGATGTCGTCCGAGAAGGTGGCGGAAAACAGCAGATTCTGGCGCGTGGCGTTGCTTGGCAACAGCCTGAGCACCTTGCGGATATCGTGGATGAAGCCCATGTCGAGCATCCGATCCGCCTCGTCCAGCACCAGGATCTCCACCTGGTTGAGTTTGACCGTATTCTGGCTGACGTGGTCCAGCAGGCGCCCTGGGGTGGCCACGAGGATATCGACGCCCTCACGCAATTGTTTGATCTGCGGATTGATCTTCACGCCACCAAAGACCACGGTGGATTTCAGCAGCAGGTGGCGGCCGTAATTGGCCACGCTCTCGCCCACCTGGGCAGCCAGTTCCCGGGTCGGGGTCAGGATCAGGCAGCGCAGCGGCCGTTTCGGCTCCATCTCCAGCGGGTTACTGTGCAGGCGTTGCAACAGGGGCAGGGTGAAACCTGCGGTCTTGCCGGTGCCGGTCTGGGCCCCGGCCAGCAGGTCTTTGCCCTGCAGGATGATGGGGATGGCCTGACTTTGGATGGGCGTAGGGGTGGTGTAGCCCTGTTCGGTAACAGCGCGCACAAGTTCGGCCGAGAGGCCGAGGTCGGAAAATGACATCAGAGAGATAGCTCCAGGAGGGTGCCCAACCTGCGGCGCATCGGCGGCCAGGCTCCGGTCAGGGCGAAAAAGGGATGGTCCAAGGGGGAAGGTTCGCAGGCCATGGAAAGCAGGCGGAACACAAGCCAGGGAGATTGTTCGCAACGGCCCAAAGGCCGAGCCGAGTGCCAACCGGGTGAGCACTCGAAGCCGCGCAGCATACGCCAAAGCGAGGGACTTGTCCGCTTTTTTGTGTTGGCCCTGTGTCGGGAAGGGGTAGAGATCCGGGTCCAGGGGTCAAGGTCGTGAGCCCCGAGCACGGATAATTTTCTGATAGTTTTCCTGTCAATTGTCCTCCCCCCTATGTGGGGTCTTTCGGTTGCGGCCTTTTAACGCTTGCGTTGCCAATTTCAACCGCGATAAGATCAGGCTGTCCTAAAAAACAAGATCAAAAAGAGCGGGATATAATTAAATTAGAATATTCTGAAGTACATGCTCGATCCATGGCATGGCGTCCAATTCAATCAGATCAAGGGGTATCAGGTATGACCGGAATGACCAAGCAAATTCATTCACATTGCATAGCAAAACTATTGCTTGCGCTGCCACTGCTGGTGGCCCTGCTCGGGGTACAGGCCCAGGCCGCCGAGGAGCCGATGCACCACGTCAGCTCAGAGACCTGCAAGCTGTGCCACAAGGAGATCTACAAACAGTGGAAGGGCTCCATGCACGGCAACAGCAACGCCCTGACCGACCCCATCCACGGCACCTTCTACAAAAAAGTCGTTGGCGATCCCACCCAGGAAGGGGTGAAGATGAAGAACGGTAAATATCCCGTCTGCCTCAACTGCCACGCCCCCAATGCGGCGCGTGACGGCAAGACCAAGCTGGACGCCATGCCCGCCTATCACGAGGGCGTCAACTGCGTCGCCTGTCATACCCTGAGCAACTTCAAGGGGGTCAAGACCGCCGATGGCAAGCTGCGTCTGGGCATCAAGGCCTATGAACTGAAAGACAGCATCCAGGCCCCGGCCGGTGCCGGTTCCGCCCTGGACAAGATGAAGGCTGCCAGCGATGACCTGTTCGGCGGTGCCCTGGCCGGAGATGGCGATCAAAAGCCCAATCCCCATCTGGGCGAGCCGGTAGAACTGGACGGCAAGCAGATCCCGGCCCTGAGCATGGAGCAGAACGGCCAGCAGATGAAGACCTCCGATGCCTGCATGGGCTGTCACGATCAGCGTCCCAACGGCAAGGGCGTGCCCCTGTGCGCCACAGGTGATGAATACGTCGCCAGCGGCAGTAAGGTGGACTGTCTCGCCTGCCACATGCCCATCGCCAACGGCATGGCCGACCACAGCATGGGCGGCGGACACGACCCGGCCATGCTCAAGCGCTCTGTGCTCATGACCCTGGATGCCAAGGCCGAGGGCGATGCCATCAAGGCCGCCGTGTCGCTGCAGAACAAGCTGCCCCACAACCTGCCCACCGGTGCCCCGTTCCGCAACATCTTCCTCAAACTGACCGCCTACGATGCCAGTGGCGAGGTGGTCTGGCAGAACGCCAAGGGCCATCCGGCCAAGGAAGACCCCCAGGCCTACCTGTGGAACATGCTGCAAGACGACGAGGGCAAGTTTGCCCTGCCGCCGGTGGCCACCAAGCTGGGCCCGGACACCCGTCTCAAGCCGTTCGAGACCCGCGTGCTGAACTACGCCATCCCCGCTCAGGGGGTCGCCCTGGTGCGTGCCGAGCTGTACTACAACCTGCTCTGGCCCGGTCTGGTGAAGAAGTTCACCCACCTGCCCACCGAACTGACCGACCCGGTCAAGATGGCCGCCACAGAGGTCAAGTTCTAACCCAGCCGTCCGCAGCCCCGCCTTGCCCTGTCTGTTGGCAGGGCAGGGGGCTGCGCTCAGTCAGCCCAACCCCCATTGATCGGTCGATAGGAGCATGCCGCCGTCATGTCTGCCCCCTTGCGCGCCTGCCTGGCCCTGTTGTTTCTCAGTCTGTTGGCCCCGCCCCTGTTGGCTGCCAAGGTCAAGCTGGACCCCTCTCATTGGGGACTGGAGGGTGGCGAGGAATGCGTCAAGTGCCACAGCAAGACCTCGGCGGGCATAGTCCTGCAATGGCGCGATAGCGCCCACGGCAAGGAGAACGTCAACTGCCTCGACTGCCATCAGGCCGATGCCGCCGAGGTGGACGCCATCGAGCATGAGGGTTTCACCATAGCCACCATAGTCTCGCCCAAGGACTGTGGCCGCTGTCATGAACAGGAGGAGAAGCAAAACAGCAGTTCGGTGCATGTCAACGCCATCGACCTGCTGGGCCGCGCACACCCCTTCCTGGCCCAAGACCTGGGCGGTCAGGCCGCAGCCGATGCCAGCTGCGCCCAGTGTCATGGCGCAAAGGTCGAGGTCCGCGGCGATGGCAGCCTTGATCCCGCCACCTGGCCCAACTCCGGTATAGGCCGCATCAACCCCGATGGCTCCAAGGGCTCCTGCTCGGCCTGCCATGGCCGTCACAGCTTCTCCAAGGCACAGGCGCGCCAACCGGAGGCCTGCACTGTCTGTCATCAGGGCCTGGACTCACCGGACAAAGAGGTATTCGAGGCCTCGCCCCATGGCCGCGCCTACGCCAGCCAGAAAGACAAAATGAACCTGGATTCAGATAGCTGGGTAGCAGGCAAGGACTATGCCGCCTCGGCCACCTGCGTGACCTGCCACATGGGTGCGGCGGGCAAGCTGCCCTCCGGCCACGATGTCGGCCTGCGCAGTGCCTGGAAGCTGAATCGACCGGTGTCTGAACAGCAGCACCTGGTGCTGTTCGAGGACGGCGACAAGCGTACCCTGCTGGCGTCTGAGCCCAAGCCCGCGCGCGGCGCGATGATGCCGAAATACGACGGTACCGAGGCCAAGGTCAAGCTACTGGTACCGGCCGACCGCAGGCGCAAGGCGATGACCCAGGTCTGTCTGGAGTGCCATGCCAAGAACACCATCGAGGGCTTCATGCAGCAGTTCGATTCGGTAATCGAGCTGTACAACGCCAAGTTTGGCCGCCCGGCCCAGGCCATCATGGCCGACCTGTATGAACAAGGCCTGCTCAGCCCGGCACCCTTCGATGAGCCACTGGAGCTGACCTACTGGCGCCTGTGGCACGATGAAGGCGTGCGCGCCCGCCACGGTGCCGCCATGATGAGCCCAGAGCATACCGGCTGGCAGGGCATGCACCAGCTGGGGCAGAATTTCTATGGCCAATTCCTGCCCCAGGTCCGCGCCCTGGGCAAAGCGGCCGAGGCCCTGATCCAACAGCACCTGCAAGACCGGCCCGAACACGCCTGGCTAACCCAGGGGGCAGACACCCAGACCCCGGCCCCTGAGGTGCTCGGCGTCGGCAACAGGGATGCCGAGCCATGAGTAACCCACTGGCCCTGGAGTTCATCAGTCGGCGCATCGTCCTGGCCATGGTGGTCTCGGGTCTGTTTGGCATGTTGTTCGTCTTCATGCTGATCGAATTCGATCACCAGACCAGCACCGAGGCATTCTGCACCAGCTGTCACTCCATGGAGCTGGTGGCCCAGCCCTATCGGGAATCGGCCCACTACAACTCGCCCTCCGGCATCCGCGCCAGCTGTGGCGACTGCCACGTCTCCGAGGGCCTGATCGCCGCCACCCTGGACCACATCATAGGTGCCAGAGACCTGTACAAGCAGATCTTCGGACCGGAGTATGACAACCCCGTGGTCAACCTGCTGCACATGCCCGAGGCATCCTTCAGCACCCGCGATTGGTTCCGTGAACGCGATTCGGCCACCTGCCGCAAGTGCCACACCCAGAAGATCATCAGCGGCCGCCGCGCCGACACTCTGGAGATCCACAACGAGGGGGCCGAGGGCAAGACCTGCATCGACTGTCATTACAACCTGGTACACCGTAAGGTGCCGGACAAGCAGGTATTCAAGCGTGATGCCTGGAACCTCATGGTGGAGCAGGAATTTGGCCTGGAACCGGGCACGGCGGAGCAAATCCACCAAGGCAAGATTCCCCCGCCCGCGATCAAGCAAGAGAACTGAACATGCGTAAATTATTGATGTTTGGCTGTCACCAGATGCGCGAGGGCATAGGCTTCTCCTTCGCCTTCTTCGCCGCCGGTGCCATCATGATGCTGGCCGGCCTGAAGCTGATCCCCAGCGTGGCGAATATCAACCACATCTTCACCGTCATCGGCATGTTGCTGTTCTTCTTCGCCCCGCTGATCCTGATCTCCACCTTCCTGCTCACCGTCATCCCCGGCCTGCGCAAATACACCGACGACTGCGACTGAATCCGCCTCAACTCAGGCCGCTATCACCAGACCAAGGCTTGGGGTAGAATGGCCCCGCCAGCCCAAGCCTGGCACATCAGTGACAGCAACCCGCAGACCCACCCCAGACCAGACAAGCTTGGTCCGGGCCTGCACACAGGCTCCTAGAGCCGCAAAACCTCAAGCGAAAGTGGCGGAATTGGTAGACGCGCTGGATTTAGGTTCCAGTGGGGCAACCCGTGGGAGTTCGAGTCTCCCCTTTCGCACCAATGGGTTGGTGTGAAACATCCGTGGCAACTCCCGATTCCCAAGTCCCGAAACGGCCCAGAATTGTTTTGAACATTGGCCCCGATTTTTCGTTGCGTAGGCCAACTCAGCGCCTCAAAATCATGAAAATTTGTTCTCGCTCTTCCACCTTGCTCGCTACGGGCACCTAAACCCGACAGGCTCCTAGGGGCCGGGGTGCCTGGCTCATTGAGCAATGGCATCGGCTCAAGCCGTTACTGTGAAAGTCGCGAAGCGCTCGTTTGCTCCCCTCTCCCCCCCCGTGAGGCGACCGCATGGCCACCGATGACTGGATAATCGGACCATCTTTCGCAGGTGATGTCCCCTGCCTGTGGTGTTAATCTGATGGGGGCAGAGTCTGTGGTCTGAGCAAATGAGCGGAAGATTCATCACCATCGAAGGCATTGAGGGCGCGGGCAAGAGTACCTGCATGGCCTTTTTGCGCCAATACATCGAGCGGCAGGGCCTGGCGGTGGTGGAGACCCGCGAGCCCGGCGGTACGCCCCTGGGCGAAGACCTGCGTGCCCTGCTGCTGGGCCACAAACACCAGGGCATGAGCGCCAAGGCCGAGTTGCTGCTGATGTTCGCCGCCCGCGCCGAGCACCTGCAGCAGCGGATCAAGCCCGCCCTGGCACGGGGTGACTGGGTGCTGTGCGACCGCTTTACCGATGCCACCTACGCCTATCAGGGTGCCGGTCGCACCCTCTCGGCCAAGCGGGTGGAGCAGATCGAGGACTGGGTGCAGGGGCCGCTGCGGCCCGATCTGACCCTGCTGCTGGATATTCCGGTGGAGCTAGGGCTGGAGCGGGCCGGCAAGCGCTCCACGCCGGATCGCTTTGAGGCCGAGTCCCTGGCCTTTTTTCGGGCCGTGCGTCAGGCCTACCTGGACATAGCCGCAGCCCAGCCCGAGCGGGTCAAGCGGGTGGATGCCAGCCTATCCCTGGGCGAGGTTCAGGGGCAGCTGGCCGAACTGATCGATGCCTTGCTGGATAGCCCCAAATGACCGATTTTCTTCCTTGGCAACAGGCCCAATGGCGACAATTGCAGCAGGCCCGGGGGCAGGGGCGCATTCCCCATGCCCTGTTGCTCAGCGGGCCTGCGATGACCGGCAAGCGCCGCTTCGCCCAGGCCTTTGCCGAGGGCCTGCTGTGCCGTACCCCCACGCCCGAGCACCTAGCCTGTGGTGTCTGCGACAACTGCCAGCTGGTCCGGGCCGGCACCCATTCTGATCTGGTCTTTCTTGAGCCGGAGGAGTCGGGCAAGCAGCTGAAGATCGGCACCATCCGTGAGTTTATCGGCAGCGAGCCCCTGTCCACTCAAGGTGGCGGCTACAAGCTCTGCATCCTGGACCCGGCCGATGCCCTAAACACCGCCGCCGCCAATGCCCTGCTCAAGACCCTGGAGGAACCCAGCCCCAGCAGCTTGCTGCTGCTGATCAGCTCGCAGCCTGGTCGGTTGCCGGTCACCATCCGCAGCCGCTGCCAGCGGCTCGACTTTCCCCTGCCGCAGTACCAAGCGGCGCTGGACTGGCTGGCAGGGCAGGGCAGTGGTGACTGGCCGACCCTGCTGGCGGTGGCCGCCGGGGCACCGTTGAAGGCCCTGCAGTTGGCGGGGGAAGGGGTGCTGGAGCGGCGCTCGGTTATATTGCAGCAGGTGCTGGGGCTGCTGGAGGGGCGTGCCGATCCCCTTCAGGTGGCCGAGCAATGGAGCAAGGCGGACGTCCCCCAGCTGCTGGATTGGCTGGCCAGCCTGCTGCTGGACCTGCTGCGCCTGCGGGTCGATCCGGCCCTGACCACGCCGTTCAACCCCGACATGCGCCAGGCCCTGGTGCAACTGGCCCCGCGCCGCAGCGAGCGGGATTGGCACGAACTGGCCCAGGAGTTGATTCAACTGCGCAAGTCGATTACCTCTCAGCTGAACTTGCAGTTACAATTGGAACGATTATCGATCGGCCTGGCCGCTGCGGCGGCCCACACAAGGGGAGGGCGCTGAACCATGAGTATGCCGGGAGGCCAAAAGGGGATACTGTCTCTGAGCATCAAGGACAAGAATGCCCTGTACGCGGCCTATATGCCCTTCGTCAAGAACGGTGGCCTGTTCATTCCCACCACCAAACGCTATCAGTTGGGCGAGGAGGTGTTCATGCTCCTGTCCCTGATGGAAGAAACCGAGCGCATCCCGGTGGCGGGCAAGGTGGTCTGGATCACCCCGGTGGGTGCCGAGGGCAACCGCTCCCACGGCATTGGGGTGCAGTTTGGCGAGCAGGACGAGGGCAACGCCCGCAACAAGATCGAAGGCTACCTGGCCGGTGCCCTGCAGGCCGATCGGCCGACGCACACCATGTAAAGTTTGAAGGTAAGTACTCAGGCCATTAGGCCCCTCACCCCTTTGAATAAACGACTGTAGGGATGTCTCAGGTGGAACAGCTGTGGAAACTACCTCAGCCCTTGGCGACCGGTTATTGCCCCTAACCGAAGGGGGTTTAATGGGTAGAGAATTGACCTCCCCCTTTGCAAAAGGGGGATTGAGGGGGATTCTGGCTGAAGAAATCCCCCCTACCCCCCTTTGTAAAGGGGGGAATTAGTTGACCTCCCCCTTTGCAAAAGGGGGATTGAGGGGGATTCTGGCTGAAGAAATCCCCCCTACCCCCCTTTGCAAAGGGGGGAATTAGTTGACATCCCCCTTTGCAAAGGGGGGAATTAGATGCTCTGTCCTTAGAGATGAGAGTGGGCGAGTAGTTACGTTTGAAGTTTGAAGGTGACGCCTTGCCCCCTCTCCCCAACACATCTCTCCAAGGGGCGAGGGGCTTAACCGCCTAATTTTTGTAATCTTTGCGTTCTTTGCGTCTCCTTTGCGCTCTTTGCGTTCCTGTTTTAGGTAAATCCCATGTTCACTGATTCCCACTGCCACCTCGATCGGGTCGATCTCAGGCCCTATGGCGGCGATTTCTCCATCTTTCTGCAGCAGACCCGCGCCGCTGGGGTAGGGCGCATGCTTTGCGCCGGTATTGATCTGGACCGCTATCCGGGCATGTTGGACCTGGTGGAGGGCAGGGAGGATATCTTCATCTCCGTCGGGGTACACCCCAACGAGCCCGACCGGCGCACGCCGGAGCCTGAGGAGTTGGTGGAACTGGCCCGTCATGGGCAGAATGTCGCCATCGGCGAGACCGGGCTGGATTACTTCCATAGCAAGGGCGATCTGGACTGGCAGCAGCAGCGCTTTCGTAACCACATCCGCGCCGCCAAACTCTGCGCCAAGCCGTTGATCATCCACACCCGCGAGGCCCGTGAGGACACCATAAGAATCATGCGCGAGGAGGGCGCGGAGCAGGTCGGCGGGGTGATGCACTGCTTCACCGAGAACTGGGCGATGGCCGAGCAGGCGCTGGAGATGGGCTTTTACATCTCCTTCTCCGGCATAGTCACCTTCAAGACCGCCGAGGACCTGCGCGAAACCGCCAAGCGCGTACCCCTGGAGCGCATCCTGATCGAGACCGACTGTCCCTACCTGGCCCCCGTACCCCACCGTGGCAAGCCTAACGAACCCAAATACGTCGCCCTGGTCGCCCAATGCCTGGCGGACCTGAGACAAATGCCCCTGCAAGACATGATGGAGCAGACTAATCAGAATTTTGACAGGCTGTTTTTAAACTTTTTTATTTGTGCGTCTTCAAATGGGCCTTGAGATGGCTGCAGATCTGTCTCAACACCTCGACCCTGGCGTATTTCTTGTCATTGCCCGGCACTATGATCCAGGGGGCCAGGTTGGTGCTGGTACGCACCACCATCTCGTTCACCGCGTGCTTGTATTCGTCCCATTTCTCCCGGTTGCGCCAGTCTTCCTCGGTGATCTTGTGGGCCTTGTAGGGTATCTTTTCCCGTTCCTTGAAGCGGCGTAGCTGTTCATCCTTGTCGATGTGCAGCCAGAACTTCAGCACCAGGGCACCGTTATCGATCAACTGGCCCTCAAAATCATTGATTTCGTTATAGGCCCGGCGCCACTCGTGCTCGCTGGCAAAGCCCTCGACCCGCTCCACCAGTACCCGGCCATACCAGGAGCGGTCGAAGATACTGACCCGACCGGCAGCGGGCACATGCCGCCAGAAACGCCACAGATACTGATGTTCGCGTTCCTCGTCATTGGGCGCGGCGATGGAGATATAGCGGTAGAGGCGGGCATCAATGGCGCTGGTAAAGCGGCGGATGGCCCCGCCCTTGCCGCCGGCATCCCAGCCCTCGAACACCAGTACCGTTGCCAGCTTACGATTGTAGGCCTCCCATACCAGTTCGTTGGCCTCTTCCTGCAGGGCCTCCAGTTGCTTGCGGTAGTCGTCCCGATCCAGGCCTTTGCTCAGATCGATGCGATCCAGGATCGTCGTCTGGGCCTCGGCGGAGAGTGGGGCATCCGGCTCGGCGTTGGGGTTGTCTTCGCTGTTAATCTGGCAGTTGTTCTGGCGCAGGGCCATGTGTTTGCGGGCCACGGTGAGCAGGGTGCGGGCGGTGGTCAGGTCACGGTAGCGGTTGTCGCTGGCCTCGACGATGTACCAGGGGGCAAAGCCGTAATCGGTATGCCGGATCAGCCGCTCGGCAATCCTTTCATAGTCCTCATAATGCTGGCTGAATTGCTTCTTTTTGGGCAGCATTTTCCAGCGGCTGCGATCGTCCCGGGAGAGATCCTTGAGACGCTTGCGCTGGTCCTTTTCCGACATGTGGTACCAGAACTTGAGTATTAAAGCGCCGTCTTCGCTAAGCATACGCTCGATGCCGGCAATGCGGCGAAATTCCGCGCTCAGGCGCTCATCATCCCAGTTGCCCAACACCCGTTCTTCGATCAGCTTCTGATACCAACCGCCAAAGAAGATGGCGATCTCACCGGAACCGGGCAGATTGCGCCAAAAGCGCCAGAAGCGCGGGTGATCCCGTTCTTCATCGGACTCCTGCCAAAAGGCGTAGGTGGCAATGCCACGGGCATCCATCCACTCATTCAGACGATTGACCACCTCACCCTTGCCGGCCCCTTCAACGCCGGTGATGATCACAATGATGCGGCTTTTACCGCTCTCCTTGAGTTCCCGCTGCATGGCCAGCAGCTCGGTGCGCAGGTCCACTTCCTGCTGTTTGAAATCGGATTTACTGACCTTGCGCTGGAGTTTTGCTGCTTCAAACATCGGCTGGGTTCCTCATCGGCGGTTGGCTGTCGGGGGCAAGGCCTTGCCCTGCTGTGTCATGGGCATGTAATAGTAGCCCCTAAGTCTGCTTGGAACAAAATAAAACGGCCTTCCCGAAGGCATCTGTGTTGGGCTGTTCCGAGGCGTGTCGTTTACTGTGAAAGTCGTGAAGCGCTCGTTTGCTCTCCCTCCCCCGGGAGGCGACTGCATGGCCACCGCCCCACACCTAGCTCAGATAGGTGTGGGGTCGCCCCATGATCCTTAGGTTGTTCATGGCCAGGCCCCATGTCTGCGCCGGGCCGAATGGGAAAGGCGGCGCTACAACCCATCCAGATAGCGTTCGGCGTCCAGGGCGGCCATGCAGCCGGTGCCGGCCGAGGTGACCGCCTGGCGGTAGTTGTGGTCGGCCACGTCACCTGCGGCGAACACGCCGGGGATGCTGGTCTGGGTGGCGTTGCCCTCGATGCCGCCCTGGACCTTGAGATAGCCGTTGTTCATTGCCAACTGGCCCTCGAAGATGCCGGTGTTGGGCGAGTGGCCGATGGCGATGAATACACCCATCAGGTCGATATCCTGGATCTCGCCGCTCTGCACATGCTTGATACGCATGCCGGTGACGCCGGTGGCATCCCCCAGGACCTCATCCAGCACATGGTTCCATTCGATGCTCACCTTGCCCTCGGCGGCCTTGGCCTGGAGGCGTTCGGCCAGTATCTTTTCCGAGCGGAAGGCATCGCGTCTATGCACCACAGTGACATGGGCGGCGATATTGGCCAGGTAGAGGGCCTCCTCCACTGCGGTGTTGCCGCCGCCAATCACAGCGACCTTTTGATTCTTGTAGAAAAAGCCGTCACAGGTGGCGCAGGCGGAGACCCCCTTGCCCTTGAAGGCCTCCTCTGAGGGCAGGCCCAGGTAGCGGGCGCTGGCCCCGGTGGCGATGATCAGGGCATCGCAGCTGTACTGGGTCGAGTCACCCTTGAGGCGAAAGGGGCGCTGGCTCAGGTCCACCTGGTGGATGTGATCGAACAGGATCTCCGTGCCCATCTTCTCGGCGTGCAGGCGCATGCGCTCCATCAGGTCTGGCCCCTGAACCCCGTCCGGGTCGCCGGGCCAGTTTTCCACGTCTGTGGTGGTGGTCAGCTGGCCACCCATCTGCATGCCGGTGACCAGCACGGGCTTGAGGTTGGCGCGGGCGGCATAGACGCCAGCGGTGTAACCGGCCGGGCCGGAGCCCAGGATCAGCAGCGGACAGTGTCTGGTTTCACTCATGGAGAAGGCTCCTCTGAACAGGTTGATCGCGGACGGGGTGGTCCCGCCGATGTGGGCGCAGTTTAACAGATCACCTCGGCAGTCCGTGCCGCAGCGCGGCCGCTTTTTCCCGATATCTATAAAGGGCTGGATTTTAGCGGGCAAGGAGTCTAGAATTGATCTAAGATAAAACTCGTAACTAACGAATTTATTTAAAAATGACTATATTCACACAAGTACTGCAATCGCAACGGCCGGTTTTGCCGACCCTGATGGTTTTCATGGGCAAACGGCTCAGGGAGGCGGTGTTGCTGTTGAGTCTGGCGGCGGCCTTGCTGCTGCTGCTGGCCTTGCTCAGCTATTCACCGGCCGACCCGGGCTGGTCTTTCACCGGTCATGCCGCCGAGGTGAAGAACCTGGTGGGGCGGGTGGGTGCCTGGTGTGCCGATATCGGCCTCTATCTGCTGGGCTTTGCCGCCTACCTGCTGCCGCTGGTGCTGGTCTGGCTGGGTTGGAATTATTACCGCAATCCCCGCGATGAGTCGGCGCTGGATCATTTTCCCTTCAATATCATCCGCTGGGTGGGGCTGGTGCTGGGCCTGCTCGGCGCGGCCGCCTTTGCCGCCGCGCAGATGCCGGGGGTGATGGCCAGCCTGCCGATGGAGGCGGGCGGCATTCTGGGTCGGTTGATTGCCGCCCTGGTGTTGCCCCATCTCGGCGTTGTGGGCGGCTCTGTGCTCATGCTGGCGGCCCTGTTGCTGGGGGTGACCCTGTTCACCGGGCTGTCCTGGGTGGCATTGATGGAATACCTGGGCAGCGGCGTGCTGCATCTGCTGGGCCGCCTGGGGGAGGGGGACTGGCCGCGTTTACGCCTGCCCTCCCTGGGGTTGCGTCTGCCGCGCTGGCATCTGCCCCGGCTGCGCGTCTCCTTGCAAGCCTCGGGTGATCAGGCTGCCGAGCCCGGTCCTGAGCCCAGAGAGACGAAGGAGCCGACCCTGCGCCTGAACCGGGAGTTGATCGAGGAATTCATGGATGAGCGTATCGAGCCAACGCTGACCGAGACGGCACCTCAAAAACTGGTGGTCAATGAGCGGGCAGACGCCCATTCGGTGCCGGTTGAGGACCTGCCCGGTCTGGCCACCACGGCCTCCTTCGTGCGCATGATGAAACAGAGCGTGGCCGGTGACGGGCAAAGAAAAAACCAGCGCCGCACCATTACCCATACCCGGCTGCCCCAGGTCGCCTCAGGTGAATTGCCGGGCCTGGGTCTGCTGGACAAGGCACCGCCGCGTATCGGCGGTTACAGCAAGGAGACCCTGATCGAGATGTCGCGTCAGGTGGAGGAAAAGCTGGCTGATTTCGGCGTCAAGGCCGAGGTGGAGGAGGTACATCCCGGCCCCGTGGTTACCCTGTTTGAGCTGCAATTGGCCCCCGGCACCAAGGCCAGCAAGGTCACCGGCCTGTCCAACGACCTGGCCCGTTCCCTGTCCACCAGCCGGGTGCGGGTGGTGGAGGTGATTCCGGGCAAGACCACCATCGGCCTGGAGATCCCCAATGAACAGCGTGAGACCGTCTATCTGCGCGAGATCATGGGCTCCCGCGTCTATCAGGAGTCTGAGTCCCTGCTTACCCTCTGCCTGGGTAAGGACATCGGCGGCGAGCCGGTGGTGGCCGATCTGGCCAAGATGCCCCACGGCCTGATCGCCGGCACCACAGGCTCGGGCAAGTCGGTGGCGATCAACGCCATGATCCTCAGCCTGCTGTACAAGGCCTCGCCGGAGGATGTGCGTCTGATCATGGTGGATCCCAAAATGCTGGAGCTGTCGGTATATGAGGGCATTCCCCACCTGCTCACACCGGTGGTGACCGACATGAATGAGGCGGCCAATGCCCTGCGCTGGTGCGTGGCGGAGATGGAGCGGCGCTACAAGCTGATGGCCTCGCAGGGGGTGCGCAACATCAAGGGTTACAACCGCAAGGTGGGCGATGCGATCAGCGCCGGCGAGCCGATTCCCGACCCCTTCTTCAACCCGGCCATGGCGCTGGAGGTGGACGGGGTGCCGACCCTGGAGAAGATGCCCTACATCGTGGTGGTGATCGACGAGCTGGCGGACATGATGATGGTGGTGGGCAAGAAGGTGGAGGAGCTGATTGCCCGCCTGGCGCAGAAGGCCCGCGCCGCCGGTATCCACTTGCTGCTGGCCACCCAGCGGCCCTCGGTGGATGTGATCACCGGCCTGATCAAGGCGAATATCCCCACCCGCCTGTCGTTCCAGGTCTCCTCGCGCATCGACTCGCGCACCATACTCGATCAGATGGGCGCGGAGAACCTGCTTGGCCACGGCGATGGCCTCTATCTGGCACCAGGCGGCAGCGTGGTGAAGCGGGTACACGGTGCCTTCGTCGATGACCACGAGGTACATGCGGTGGTGGATTTTCTCAAACAGACCGGCCAACCCGATTATCTGGATGAGATCCTGCAGGAACCCAGCGAGGCCATCCCCGGTCTATCCCCAGCGGCGGCCGGGGTGGATGTGGAAGACGCCGATCCCCTGTACGATGAGGCGGTGGAGTTCGTTATCCAAAGCCGCCGGGCATCCATATCCAGCGTGCAGCGCAAGCTGAAGATCGGCTACAACCGCGCCGCCCGGCTGATCGAGGAGATGGAGCGGGTCGGCCTGGTCTCGGCCCCGGAGCACAACGGCAACCGCCAGGTGCTGGCACCGCCGGCCTATGAGGATTGAGCGGCCAGCGGTCAGCGGTCAGCTATCAGTCATCAGCAGCTGAAGGCTGGCAGCTGGCCGCTGATAGCTGTGAACCTTCTATCGAGGACAACCCATGCGTGGTCTGATTATCCTGTTTTTGCTTATCCTCAGCCTGGAGGCCCAGGCCGATGGCATTGCCGATCTCAAGGCCTTTATCGCCGGTCTTACGACGTTTCAGGCGGATTTTGTGCAGACCGTGCGCCAGGGCCGCAAGGAGCAGCGCGAAAGCGGCGTGCTCACCCTGAAGCGGCCCACCCGCTTCCGCTGGGACTACCTCAAGCCCCATCCGCACATGGTGCTGGCCGATGGCTTTCACGTCTGGGTGTATGACAAGGAGCTGGAACAGGCCTCGCGCCAGCCGCAGAAAAAGGCCGTGTCCGGCACCCCGGCCCAGGTGCTCACCGGCGATGTGCCGGTGGAGCAGACCTTTGTTATCAGCGCCTTGCCCGGTCAGGGCGATCTCAGCTGGGTCAGGCTGGTGCCACGGGACAAGGACAGCCAGTACGACTACATCAAGGTGGCCCTGCGTGACAGGCAACTGGCGCGTATGGACATAGTCGATAAGCTGGGGCAGACCACGGAGATCGAATTTGCCAAGATCAGGCGCAACCCCGAGGTGCCCTGGGACTTCTTCATCTTCGAGGTACCCAAGGGCGTGGACCTGATCGACGATCAGTCCGAGGAATAGGCATGTCGCCCGCAGACGGCGACCTGTTTGCCGCTCAGGCGCAGCCGGACCGACCCCTGGCCGATCGTATGCGCCCGGTCAGCCTGACCCAGTTCATCGGTCAGGAGCACCTGCTCGGGCCGGACAAGCCCCTGCGTCAGGCCATAGAGTCCGGCCGCCTGCACTCGATGATCTTCTGGGGCCCGCCGGGCACCGGCAAGACCACCCTGGCGCATATCATCGCCCAGCAGTGCAACGCCGCCTTCCTCAGCCTCTCTGCGGTACTCGCCGGGGTCAGGGAGATCCGTCAGGCGGTGGAGCAGGCCCGGCAGACGCGCCAGGCCAGCCAGCGCGCCACCGTGCTCTTCATCGACGAGGTACACCGCTTCAACAAGGCGCAGCAGGATGCCTTTCTGCCCCATGTCGAGGATGGCACCCTGGTGTTTGTTGGTGCCACCACGGAAAACCCCTCCTTTGAGCTGAACAATGCCCTGCTTTCCCGCGCCCGGGTCTATACCCTCAAGCCCCTCGACAGCGAGACCCTGACGCGCATCCTGGGCAACGCCCTGGAACGGGAACAGGGCCTGAACGGCCGCCTGCAGGCTGATCCGGCGCAGCTTCGGCTGATCGCCGAGGCGGCCGATGGCGATGCCCGTCGGGCGCTGAACCTGCTGGAGATCTGCAATGATTTGAGCGAGGACGGACGGCTGCGCAACGCGGTGGTAGAGGAGGTGTCCAGCGGCCAGCTGCGCCGCTTCGACAAGGGCGGCGACCTGTTCTACGACCAGATCTCCGCCCTGCACAAGTCCGTGCGCGGCTCCTCGCCCGATGGGGCGCTGTACTGGTTCTGCCGCATGATCGATGGCGGCTGCGACCCCCTCTATATCGCCCGCCGCATCCTGCGCATGGCCAGCGAGGACATAGGCAACGCCGACCCCCGCGCCCTGCAGATCGCCCTGGATGCCTGGGATGTGCAGCAGCGCCTGGGCAGCCCCGAGGGCGAACTGGCCCTGGCCCAGGCCCTGGTCTATCTGGCCTGCGCCGCCAAGAGCAACGCCGTCTATCTGGCCTACAAGGCGGCCATGCAGGATGCCCGTCAATCGGGCAGCCTGGAGGTGCCGATCCACCTGCGCAACGCCCCCACCAGGCTGATGAAGGAGCTGGGCCACGGCAAGGCCTACCGCTACGCCCACGACGAACCCGAGGCCTACGCCGCCGGCGAGACCTACTTCCCCGAGGGGCACCCCCAGCCCAGGTACTACCAGCCGGTAAACCGCGGCCTGGAGATCAAGATCGGCGAAAAGCTGGTCCATCTGCGGCAGTTGGATGAGCAGAAAAAGGGGAAGTTTGAGGTTTGAAATTCCCCCCTTTTACAAAGGTGGGCCAGGGGGATTTTGCAAAGGGGGACCTGATTACCCCTGTATCTCAACCATTATCTCGGCTTGGCTTGCCGGTGGGAGCGGGCTTGCTGGCGATTCCAGCCGCTTGCTGATCGGGGTGGGACAAGTGGGTAATGTTGCCGATAATTAACCTGTCGCGCAGCGACGCAAAATTCTGTCTTCCGTCCTCTGTCCTCTGTCTTCAGGCAACGGCATAGGGCGGGCCGCCCTGTGCAAGCCCCTGCTTCACTTCTCCAGCGGCGTGGCCCCATCCCAGTCCTCCGGGGGTGCCTGTTGCAGCCTCTGGATGCGCGGGATAAATACCTTCGGCAGGGGGTCTTCGGGATAGTCCTGCTGGATCTTGCGCCATTGGGCCTCGGCCTCGGACCAGTGTTGCGACAGGTAGGCGTTGAGGGCCTGGTAGGTCATTTCCGTCAGGCTGAGGTCGTCACAGGGGGTGTAGATCTTGATCGCCTTCTGCTTGCCCTTGACCTTGACCCAGTCCACCGGGCGTATGCCCAGGGCACCATCCAAACGCTTCGCCGTGGCCTCGGACAGCAGCACCGGGGTGCCGTAGTGCTTGTTTACCCCCTCCAGGCGCGAGGCCAGGTTCACCGTATCGCCCAGGGCGGTGTAGTCGAAGCGGTCCTCCGAGCCCATGTTGCCGACGATGGCATCGCCGGTATGCACCCCGACGCGCATCTTCAGCCCCGCTGCTCCCATCTCGGCCAGCCGGTCCTGTAGGCCGAGCAGGCTTTTTTGCATGTCCATTGCCGCCAGGGCACCGTGCTTGGCATGTTCCGGGTCATCCAGGGGCGCGCCCCAGAAGGCCATCACCGCATCGCCGATGAATTTATCCAGGGTGCCGCCGTGGCGGTGTACCACTCGGGTCATCTCCGTTAGATAGAGGTTCATCACCTCGGCGATCTGCTCCGGGCTGAGCCGTTCCGACAGGGAGGTAAAACCGGCGATGTCGGAGAACAACAGGGTGAGTTCCTTCTTCTCACCGCCGACCTTGAGGTTGTCCTTGTTGTCGATCATCTTCTCCACCACCTGGGCGGAGACGTATTTGGAGAAGGCCAGCTTGATCACCTGAGAGCGCTGGCGCTCGCTGACGTAGGAGCTGATGCCTACCCCCAGGTACATGATGATGAGCGAGGTCAGGCTGTAGCTGAGGTCGATCCAGATATTGGCCTCGCTCAGCCGCCAATAGGATAGATAGGCCGCAGCCAGCATCAGCACCAGCACCAGCAGGGCGCTGCGCAGCACATGAAACCAGATGATCAGGGGCAGGGCGAGCAGTATCACCAGGCTGAAGGTGAGGAGGGTCCAGGGCCGTTCGATGGGCAGGACTGCCTGGCCCATGAGGGCGTTTTCGATCAGGGTGGCATGGATCTCCACGCCGGAGGTGAGCAGGCCGCTGCTGAGCAGGAAGGGGGTGGCGAACATATCCGCCTGGGCCGAGCCGGTCTCCACCCCGCTGCGCACGTCCCGCCCCACCAGCACGATCTGGTCCTTGAAGAAGTCCGGCGGGATCGAGGCATCGCCATTGAGTACCTGATAATAGGAGATCATGGGAAAGGTGTGGCTCGGCCCCAGGTGGCGAATCCAGGCCCCCTCGGGCACGGCTGGTTCCTCCACGATTCCCGGCTGCATGCTGATCAGGGTGCGGATTACCTGGCGCCAGAAGGCATCCGGTTGCAGGGGGAATTGACGGATCACCCCATCGCCATCCAGGTTGATGGTGGCCAGGCCGGTGGCCGCCCCTGCCAGGTTGAACAGGGGCAGGGGATCGACGCGAATCCATTGCCGGGTCATGGCGGTCTCGTGGTAGGCGTGATCCGCCGCCAGCACCACGGCCCCGAAGGTGTTCTCTATGGCCTCGGCCAGGGCCTTGTCCTGCTCCGGCTCGGAGGCCTCGGGAAACATGATATCGAAGGCCACCACGGCGGCCCCGGCCTCCATCAGATTGTCCAGCAGTTGGGCATGCAGGCCGCGCGGCCAGGGCCACTGGTCGCCAATCTGGGCAAAAGAGGCCTCGTCGATGCGTACTATGGTGATGGGCAGCAGGGACTTGTGCGGCGCGGCGGCCAGGGTGGCCAGGTCAAACAGCTTGGCCTCCACCAGCTTCCAGCTGGGCACATAGCTCAGGGCAAGGCTACAGGCCCAGGCGATACCGGCCCAAAGCAGCGCCAACTTGATTCGGTTGCTCATCTGTAGTGCTTATGTCTTGCCTGATTACCCATGCGCCTCAGCCATTATTTTGCTTGTCCCTGACCCCTGGCCACCAGTCTAAGTCCGAGCGCGCCTGAAGGCCACAGGCATGGGGCGGCCAAAGCCGTTCACTGAGCGGAGCCAAAGCCGTTCACTGAGCGGAGCCAAAGCCGTTCACTGAGCGGAGCCGAAGTGAACGGCCCAAGCTCCACTCTACCCCAACAGGGCACAGGCAAAACATCCCGCCCCATGGCGGTACAATGCCCGCTTTTCACAGGAACCCACAACCCATGAGCATTGTCCTCAGCACCGAGGCACCGCACAAGGACAGGCGTGACCTGCATAACCTCAAGTCCATGTTGCCCTACCTCTGGGAATACCGGGGCCGCGCCCTGTTTGCCCTGGCCTGCCTGCTGGTGTCCAAGGTAGCCAATGTCGGCATCCCGGTGGTGATGAAGGACCTGGTGGATTACCTGGAGCAGACCGACAAGGCCCTGCTGCTGATGCCCTGGATGCTGCTGCTGGCCTACGGTCTGCTGCGCCTGGGCAATTCCCTGTTCAACGAGCTGCGCGATGCGGTGTTCGCCAAGGTGCGCTATCGCGCCATGCGCCGGCTTTCCACCCGGGTGCTGCATCATCTGCACGCCCTGTCCCTGCGCTTTCATCTGGAGCGCCAGACCGGTGCCCTCAGCCGCGACTTGGAGCGCGGCACCCGCTCGGTCAGCTCCATCCTCAACTACATGGTGTTCAGCATCCTGCCCATGCTGGTGGAATTCAGCCTGGTGGCAGCGGTGATGCTGAGCCAATACGACCCCATTTTCACCCTGGTTACTTTCGGTGCTGTGGCGGTCTATGTTGCCTTTACTCTGGCGATCACCGAGTGGCGCATGGAGTATCGCCATCAGATGAACCGGCTGGATTCCGAGGCCAACAATCAGGCCTTCGACAGCCTGATCAACTACGAAACGGTGAAATACTTCGGCAACGAGCCCATGGAGCTCAATCGCTACGACAACACCCTGGCGGACTGGGAATTCAACGCGGTCAAGAGCCAGACCTCCATGTCCCTGCTCAACTTTGGCCAGGGCGCGATCATCGCCCTGGGGGTGAGCCTGATCATGATCCTGGCCACCCAGGGCGTGGTGGATGGCGAAATGAGCATCGGCGACCTGGTGCTGCTCAACGCCTTCATGCTACAGCTGTTCATCCCGCTCAACTTCCTCGGCGTGGTTTATCGCCAGATCAAATACGCCCTGGCGGACATGGACCGGGTATTCAAGCTGCTGGAGACCGAGCCGGAAATCCGCGATGCCGCCGATGCCGAGCCGCTGCAACTCAGCCGGGGTGAGATCCGCTTCGAGCAGGTGGATTTCGGCTACAACCCGGACCGGCAGATCCTGCACGGGGTGGATTTCTGCGTACCGGCTGGGCAAAAAGTGGCGGTGGTGGGCCACAGCGGCGCGGGTAAATCCACCCTGTCTCGCCTGTTGTATCGCTTTTATGAGGTGAGCGGCGGCCGCGTACTGATCGATGGCCAGGATCTGCGCCATCTGACCCAGGCCAGTCTGCGCGAGGCCATCGGCATAGTCCCGCAAGACACGGTACTGTTCAACAACAGCATCTACTACAACCTCGCTTACGGCCGCCCCGATGCCAGCCGGGAAGAAATCGAACGGGCCGCCGAGCTGGCGCACATCCGCACCTTCATCGAGAGCCTGCCCCAGGGCTGGGATACCCTGGTCGGCGAGCGCGGGCTGAAGCTCTCCGGCGGCGAGAAGCAGCGCGTCGCCATCGCCCGCGCCATGCTCAAGCGGCCGCGCATCCTCATCTTCGACGAGGCCACATCATCCCTGGACTCCAAGACCGAGCAGGCAATCCAGCACACCCTCAGGGAGGTAGCGCAAAACCACACCACCCTGGTCATAGCCCATCGCCTCTCCACCGTGGTTGATGCCGACCGCATTTTGGTGATGGAGCAGGGCCGCATCATCGAGCAGGGCAGCCACCGCGAACTGCTCGCCCAACAAGGCCAATACAGCCGTATGTGGGCGCTGCAGCAGGAGGAGCGGGATAAGGCATTTTTGTCTGAAGGGCCAGATGAAAGCCTGAGATCCTCAGGCGGGGAGGATCAAAGCCGATGATTTTGCCAAATAAACTGGGCATCACTGATCAGGTTGAATTGGCCAAGACGGAAGAGAAGATCAGCAAGCAAAAGGCCAAGCAACTATTTGACTCGGGTGAGATAGATAACGCAGAGGTTGGCAGCTTTGCTGGGCTGGCCTTTGTCCATGCTCGCCTGTTTGGTGACCTCTATGACTTTGCCGGGAAAATGCGTGAGGTGAATATCGCCAAGGGCGATTTCCGCTTTGCTCCGCTGATGTATCTGGAGGCCTCGCTGAGGCATATTGATGCCATGCCGCAAAGCAGTTTTGACGAAATCATCGAGAAATATGTCGAGATGAATGTTGCCCACCCCTTTCGCGAGGGTAATGGCCGTGCCACGCGCATCTGGCTGGATTTGATGCTCAAAAAGGCAATCAAAAAGGTGGTTGATTGGAATCAGGTCGATAAGGCTGAGTATCTTTCTGCCATGCAGCGCAGTGTGGTGAAAGATATTGAGCTTAAGTCCTTGCTCAAACAGGCGCTCACTGATCGAATTAATGACCGCGTCTTGTTCATGAAAGGGATTGATGTGAGTTATTTTTACGAGGGCTATTACGAATTCAGAACAGAGGATCTTTGAGTGCGGGGATTGGGTTAAGCCAATCAGATAGCTCGGTCCGTGGCAACCTGGTGGGAGGGCAGCTTGCTGCGCGACTTGGCCGCTAGGGCTTTAATCTGCCTGCCTTTCCCGTTATGCTCCCATGAGTGATTTTTGCCTTGAATGTAGAGTTATCCCCATGCACCCCGCTTTCTCAGTCATTTTCCTGACAACCCTCATCGGTGTCGGTCAGGGCCTGTTTCTTGCCTTGTTCACAGCCCAGCTCTATGCCCTGGCCGGTCTTCTGGAGGCGCAACCGAGCTGGGATTTCTATGCCTTGGGCTCGCTGGTGTCGCTGGGTTTTCTCGCCTTGGGTCTGCTGGCCTCCTTCTTCCATCTCGGCCGTCCCGAACGGGCCTGGCGGGCTGCCAGCCAGTGGCGTACCTCCTGGCTATCGCGCGAGGTCATAGCCCTGCCCATCGCCATTGGGCTGATTGCCCTGTATGGCCTGCTGCATTTTCTGGAATGGACCGCGCCATTGTTCACTCTGGGCGAAGGCCTTGCGGTGGACGCCAGCCTGATCATCGGTGTGCTGGCGACCCTGGCGGTGTTTGCCCTGTTTGTCTGCACCGGCATGATCTACGCCGCCCTGCGTTTTCTGCAGGAATGGCACAGCCCGCTGACGGTGATCAACTTCACCTTGTTCGGCATTGCCTCGGGCTTTCTTGCCGCCGCCGTGCTGGCCGCCTGGCAGGGCAGTGATCTGGCAGGCTTTTTCGCCGGCTGGGCCTTGGTGGCCACCACCCTGGCGCTGATCGGCCGGGGTGCCTCTTTGTTGCGCAATCGGCGCATCAAGCACAAGTCCAATGTACAAAGCGCCATCGGGGTGCGCCACACCGTCATCAAGCAAAAGGCCATGGGTTTTCTTGGTGGCTCTTTCAATACCCGCGAGTTCTTTCACGGTAGTTCACGGGCCAAGGTGACCCTGATCCGCAATCTGTTTCTGATCCTTAGCTTCCCACTTCCCAGTCTGTTTGCCGCCATTCTCCTGTTCGGCTGGGGCGGCGTGGAGTTGGCCCTGCTTGCCTTCATAAGCCAATATCTGGGCCTGATGGCCGAGCGTTGGTATTTTTTTGCCGATACCAGCCATCCGCAGAATATCTACTATCAATCCATGGCCTGATGGCCCTGGGAGCTAAGTGCCTGGGAGCTCCGAGCGCTGGCTCGGAGGCGTTCTGCATGGGCCGGTGTCTAGCCAGTTGTAGACCAGCCATGTCCTGAGCCTGTCGAAGGCCACGCCCGCTTGTCCGATCTCGATCAGCAAGCGGCTGGAATCACGGGCAAGCTTCCTCCCAGCGGACAGCCCAAGGGTAGGAGCGGCCTTGGCCGCGAAGGGCGCTTAACCCTAAAAAGAGCATTTGGCCACAGAGCCACAGAGCGCACAGAGAAAAATCAATGTGTTGGAAAGCGAACATTCAAAACCTTCTAAGTGAGCCCAGTCTGATAGGTAACTCATTGAAACAACTCTGTGATCTCGGCTCTGGCTCCAGGCTTCGCTCTACCTCCTCCGTCCCTGGAGTCGTCGGCTCTGGCTCCAGGCTTCGCTCTACCTCCTCCGTCGGGCCTACAGGGAGGTAGGTCATGCCAAACCGATGACTGGATCATCGGTGGCCCTGGAGTCGTCTGTGGCTCTGTGGCCAAATGCTCTTTTTAGGTTCATCCGAACATTAGGCTTGGCCGCATCAGGATAAAAACCCCATGTACCCTCGTTTGAGTCTGCTGCATCTGGATGAATTGGGCGAGAAACGGTTGGCCCGGTTGCGCGATCTGCTGGACCCGGCCGAGCGTGAGCAGGCGGCACGTTTTGTGTTTGAGGCCAATCGGCTGGAGTACATCGCCGCCCACGGCCTGCTGCGCAGCCTGCTGGCGGAGGAGACCCGGCGGGATGGGGCCAGGCTGCGCTTTATTCGAGCGGGGCAGGGGGCCAAGCCCCGGTTGGATGGAGCGGAAGGGCAGGGGTTGGATTTCAACATCAGCCATACCAGCGGGCTGGTGGTCTGCGCCCTGCTGCGCGATGGTCAGCTGGGGGTGGATGCCGAATACTTGGGGCGCAATCTGGACCTGTCGCTTGCCCGCCGCTTCTTTGCCGCCGATGAGGCCGATTGGCTGGAGGAACAGGCGGAACCGGCGCAGGCCTTTGTGCAGCTGTGGACCCTGAAAGAGGCCCTGGTCAAGGCTGTGGGGCAGGGCATTGCCATGGGGCTTGGGAGTTTTTCCGTGCGCCCCGATCCGCCGCGCCTGTTGCGCGTTGATACACCTTTGCTGGGCAAGCCGGAGCGGTGGCGGCTGTGGCAGACCCGTCCCGGTGACAGCTACAGCCTGGCCCTGGCCTGGTGTGGTGCAGATGCCACAACTGAACCCCAGATCATCAGCCCCTGGGCCCTGTTGCCCTGATCGTGCATGACGGATAGAGCAAAACAGACCGATCAGAAAATCCAGCTGATCATCAGCCAAATAATGAAGAAAAAGAGGAAGAATCCGCCCAGTATGAACTGTATTTCACCCAGCAGGCCATCGCCCGAGGCCAGGGCAAACACCAGCATCAGCCCCAGGGTAATGAAAAAGGAGATGATGGCGGCATCCTTCAGCCCCAGCCCCGGAGCAAGGTGCAGGACAATCAGGTCAGATAGCGGCGGCAGCATGAGCAGTGCGGCAGCGACCAAGACGGCCACCAGTGCGATGAGGATGATGGCGATTCTCCGAGATTCGTTCTTGTCCTGATTGTCGAGCTGTCCGGTCATTGCCTCAGTCGTCGTTTTGCCCTAGTTTGATCAATTCCCGTACCCGGTTCGGCTCAGGCATGCCGGTAGCGACGATCTCTGGGCTGTCGCCAGCAGTAAAGATCTCCAGGGTACCCACCCCGAATATGCGGTTAAAGAAGGATTGCTTGACCCTGATGGTGCGCACACTGTTGATGCTGATCTCTGCGCGCTCCTTGCTCAGCAGGCCCTTCTCAAACAGAATTTCGCTATCATTCATCGAAAGCCGGGATGACTTGGTTTGCAGATACCACCAGAGCAGAATCAGCAGGCCCAAGCCAAATGCCGGGATCAACACCAGGCAGAGAATGAACCCCAAAGGGTTGTTCTTGAACATTGCGGGGTGTTCATCGTAGAGCGCTCCCTGCTGCTCGATAGTGTCTTTACTCATTGCATGGATCCTGTATGAAGGTTCTCGGAAAGGAGGGATTGTAACTTGGTGCTTAAGAAAAAACAGGAAAACAATTGGGGCCTGGCCCTAAGTACTCTGTGGAGCCAAGGCTTATAACTCGGTGATCAGGCTAGTATTTACCAAGGGATTTGTTTTTCTGAATCAAGAACCACTGGCGATAGGCTGTCCTCGGTTTCAGCCTCCTGTTCGGCAAGAATCTCCCACATACCGTTTTGGTGGAGCCAGATGGGATCGGCATCCTGCGTAATCCACTCATCCTCTGGGATACCATCGATGGTAGCCGGGCGTTTCACCCTGACCTGGTTGCCATTCATGAATACCGTCATATAGTTGCGCCGACGCTCCTGCTTGGCCTTCTTGTGCGCTTTCTTTTGCTGGGGAGTGAGTTGATTTTTGTTTTTTTCATCCTGGGGCACTCATGCCTGAAGGATGCCATTAATGCCGCAACATTTCTTGAATTTACTGCCACTACCACAGGGGCAGGGGTCGTTTCTGCCGACCTTCTGCCGGGGTTGTGTTTGACAAACTGACACGGCCGCCTTGACGGCCTTGTAATCATTTTTCATTTTTTCAATCCAGAAATCATTAAGCAACCGCTGGAATAACACCAGAATAGCATCGGGGTTGAGCAGGTTCGGGCTGGTAAGATCAATGCTTGCACCGTCCATGGGCGGAAATACACCATCATCACTGGTGCCCATCCATTGTCTGTAATAATCCGCCGACTCCCAACCAAAGTTGATGATGGCAACCGGCTTGCCGTTGTGCTGCACCTGAATCATGGTCTTGCGGCAGTCGCAATCGGGTTCATCACAGTACATATCGATAAAGCTGTATTCGCCGTCGGGTAACTCCTGGCTGTCCACAAGCGTCACCGTGCGAACGCGATGCGCCTGGCCAATGAATTCACCTGCAGGTATAAAAGTCATTAACTACTCCTTACTCGTTTTGCATTGGAAAAGAAAAAACCGATTATCCTGAAAAGAGCAGTTGAACCGCAGATTTCTCAGATTCTAAACGAATGCGAATATGGCTTTGATCATCAAATGGACGATTGAACGCGAAATTATCAAGATAGATTCTCATGATACTTTACTTTCTTGATCGTGAGTTATTTTTATTGTTATTCATCTGTCTCGCTTTTCATTTGCTAACGTCGCAAATCAGCCGACCGAAAAGCGCGTAGCGGTTTTTGGGTCGGCTGGATTTGCCTTGTTAGGCGACTTAGCGTCTGATTCCACCACCATACCGACCGAGACCTTGATCCAGTTCACGCCTTGGATCTACACTGAGTTCATCTCGCATTTGAGCACGAACATCTGTTTCGTAGCGTATCTGGTCACTTGGCCTACTAAGGTCATATTGATATTGGGTGCCTCCAGAACCTTGGTATCGATAGTTGGGGTTGCCTGAGCTATCATATGGGTCATTACTGTAATCCCATGCAATTGCGGGCAACGACACCGTTGTTGCGATAAGCCCTACAGCCATCATGATATTTCTTTTCATAATATTCTCCATTTGTAGTAACGTCGTTCTTGCCTACATTGCTAGGCGCCCGACGTTGTTATACGCCTACCAGTTGAATAGACTGAGATCTGCCAATATTGTGCTAGACAGGCGTCAGTCTAACGCAATATTGCTAGATGGTGCTCGAAGGTTAATAAACCTCCCTTCAACCTACCTGAGCCCAATCCGGCCCCCTAACCCATAACACCCCAAATCTTACTCCCCATCCCGCATCAATTCTATCAAGTCATCGGTTGAGGGCAGGGCGGTGCTTTCTTCGCTGGAGGTACGTCTTCGGCCTTGAAGTCGCGCTGGCAGCCGAGAGTTTCCTTGCCGATGCGGCCGATCAGCTGCTTGCGACCCTGGCCCGGCGGCAGGTGCGGGCCATCCGGGTCCAGGGGGCGAGTATCTTACTACAGCGTGGTCTTGGGCTGAGTCTCCCAGGCCAGCGCCATGACCAGGGCCAGGTGGCCGGCCTCAGGGCTGAGTTTGGACAGGATGTCTTCTGCTGAGGGAGCTTCATCTTCGGGGGGGCTCCATCGGCTCACAGGTAGTCATCGTCATTTTGTTTTTGCAACAGGATCTTGAGTGGATAGCGATCCTTGCTGTTTGGCGTCTTGCAGAAATAGAAACTGGCACGGACAGCGCGGCTGAAGCCGGCGAGGGAGAACCGCTCTATCTTGGTGTCCTTGTCCCGCCGCAGGCGCAGCCATTTGCCCTCCAGCATCTCCGCCACCAGGGCCTGTGCCTGGGGTTGATCCAGGTCGAAATAACCGCTGGTAAACTTGACCCCCTGCCGGGTGCGGCCGTTCTGTTCATCCTTGAAGCGTAGTCGGCGCTTGCTGTCCTGGTCCACCCGGGCCTGGATGCTGTGCCCCTTGAGGCCGGTGGCGTAGGGGCCATAGAGGCTGTAGGCCAATTGCACCCGGCAAGGCCCCTGTTTTTGCGGAGAGGCGGTCAATTGCAGGCGGGATTTGCCATAATGGCCGCTGGCCGAGAGGCTGAAGGCGGAATAGCTGCCGTTCATGGAGCGGGTCTCAAAGTGCCAGTCCCCCACCCGCTCCTGATCGGCCAGGGCGGCAGAGGGTAAAAGGCTCAGCAGCAGCAGGGATAAAGTCCAGCGCATGGGTGTCTCCTCCGGGGTGGGGGTTACACTTTAGACAATTGCGCAGGGTGAGAAAAGCCGCGCCTTCTGTCGGGTCCTTCTGCGCTGTTCAGCGCGGGTTCATCTTGCCTGGCTATGCTGTGCTGGTGGTCGATAATCAATGCAGGATCGAGGAGTTCCATGATGCCCAGACCCTTGTTGCAACCCCTTTTGCCGATACTGCTGCTCGGCCTTGTCGCAAGCGCCAGCGGCATGGGCCTGGATCAGGCCGTGGCCAAGGTGCGTGAGCAGACCGGTGGCCGGGTGCTCTCGGCGCAAACCCTGAACCGTGTGCATCAAATCCGTGTGCTGACCCCCTCCGGTCAGGTGCGCCTGATCCGCATTCCGGCCGATGGCAAGGCCTCTAACCCGAAGCAAGGCCGCTGATGCGGGTGCTCCTGATCGAAGATGAACGCGCCCTGAGCCAGCAGCTACAGGCTCAGCTGCAGGCACGGGGGCATGTGGTGGACTGCGCCTATGATGGCGAGGAAGGCCTCTACATGGGGCGGGATTACCCGCTGGATATCGCCGTGATCGACCTGGGCCTGCCGGGGATAAATGGCATCTCCCTGATCCGGCAGCTGCGCGCCGCCGGCAAGACCTTTCCCATCCTTATCCTTACCGCAAGGGACAGCTGGCGCGACAAGGTTGAAGGCCTGGAAGCCGGGGCCGATGACTACCTGGTCAAGCCTTTCAATCTACAGGAGCTGCTGGCCCGTCTGGCGGCCCTGCTGCGCCGCTCCAGCGGCTGGACCTCGCCGCTGATCCGTTGCGGCCCGCTGTGCCTGAACCATACCGAGCAGAGCGTCAGTCTGCACGACCGGCCGGTGGAGCTGACCGCCTACGAATACCGTCTGCTGGCCTATCTGATGCTTAATGCCGGTAAGGTGGTGTCCAAGCTGGAGCTGACCGAACACATTTACGAGCAGGACTTTGACCGCGACAGTAACGTGCTGGAGGTGCTGATTGGCCGGCTGCGGCGCAAGCTGGACGCCGACGGAAGCCTCAAGCCCATCGAAACCCTGCGCGGCCGTGGCTATCGCCTGACCCTGAAGCGGGAGAGCGAATGAGGCGGGCAGGTACGCTGGGGTATTGTAAGGATATGGATCCGAATCGGCAGATATTATGTCTTCCCTGCATCGTCGTCTGAGCCTGGCCACCCTGGCCCTGCTGCTGCTGTTTCTCGGCCTCACCGGTTGGCTGTTGAGCAGCGCCCAGCAGCGCAGCCTGGAGGTGGAGATCCGCAACCGCCTGCTCGGCCATGTCTATGCCCTGTTGGGCGAGGCGCGGGAGGACGGCCAGGGCGGCCTGGGCCTGCCCGATCAACCGGCCGATCCCCGCCTGAGCCAGACCGATTCCGGTCTGCAAGCTGAACTGGCTGATGACAACGGGCAGATCCTCTGGCGCTCCGGCTCCCTGCTGGGCCTGGAAACCCCACCCATGCCCCGTCTGGCGGCGGGGGAGCAGCGCTTCGGCCGTGATGCCGATGGCTATCGGCTGCTGTTTGGCCTGGAGTGGGAGACACAGCAGGGGGCGCTGCGCCCCTATGTGCTGCGCATCGGCCTGCAGGCGCAGCAGGTGGATCAGCAATTACGCCAGTTTCGCGTCTGGCTCTGGCTCGGGCTGTTGCTGCTCGGGCTCGTTCTGCTGGTATTGCAGGGCCTGCTGTTGCGCTGGGGGCTGGCCCCGTTGCGGCGCATCGCCAGGGCGGTCAGTGAGATCGAGGCGGGCCGGGCCGGACGCATAGGCGGCGACTATCCGGCGGAACTTCAACCCCTGGCAGACAATCTCAACTCACTGATGGCCCACAATCGGGCCCAGCAGGAACGCTATCGCACCAGCCTGGATGACCTGGCGCACAGCATAAAAACCCCCCTGGCGCTGCTTCAGAGCGGCCTGGACAGCGCCCAGCCCGAGACCTTGCGGCAGGCGGCGCAACAGGCCCTGCCGCATATCGATGCCCTGGTGCGGGGCCGGTTGCGGCAGGCGGCGGCCAGCGGCTTTGCCGGCCTGGGCCAGCGGGTGGCCCTGCGGCCCCTGGCCCAACGCCTGCTCGCCACCCTGGCCAAGGTCTATGCCGAGCGCGGGCTTGAGTTGGAAAACCGCATCGCCGCCGAGTTGAGGGTGCCGGTGAGCGAGAACGACCTGCTGGAGATGCTCGGCAACCTGCTGGACAACGCCTGCAAGCATGCCCGCAGCCGGTTGTTTATCGCCGCCGAGGCGCTGCCCCAGGGCTGGCGGCTGTGGATCGAGGACGATGGGCCGGGCATAGCCGTCGATCAAAGCGAGCAGGCGCTCAGCCGTGGCGGTCGATTGGATGAACAGTATCCGGGCCAAGGCATAGGCCTGGCGGCGGTGAACAATCTGGCCGGTCTGTATCAGGGGCGGCTGGAGATCGGCCGCAGCCAGGCCTTGGGCGGGGCCAGCGTCGGTGTGATTCTGGGGGATAACGCGGTCAGGAAAAAAACTTGACTGTTTTTCTCGGGATCTGCTAGCCTTATTCCCGAGTCAATTACTAAGTTTTTAGCTTTTCGAGCAAAGAGGTTACCATCATGAGACTATCCACCAAGGGGCGTTACGCCATCACAAGCATGCTGGATCTGGCCCTGAAAGGTGCCGATGAGCCGGTTACCCTGTCGGAAATCGCCCACAACCAGGGCATCTCCCTTTCCTATCTGGAGCAGCTGTTCTCCAGCCTGCGCAGCAAGGGTCTGGTCAAGGGCGTGCGCGGTCCGGGCGGTGGCTATTATCTGGGGCGGGATCTGAATGACATCAGCATCGCCGACATCATCTGCGCCGTGGACGAATGGGTGGACATGACCCAAAAGCGACGCAAGGGCAGTACCCCGCTGCACGCCTTTCATTCCCCCTCCCAGGGTCTGTGGGAGCGTTTGAGCACGGATATCTATGACTTCCTCGACCAGATCACCCTGGCCGACCTGACCCGTGATCAGAACCACTTCCTGCTGGATACCCGCAAGGCGGCATGATCCTGATCATCCTGTGAAGGGGTAGCCTGGATGCAGCGAAGCGGAATCCGGGGTGCCCCTGCCTAGCGCCAACCCCGGATTCCGTTGCGCTTCATCCGGGCTACAGGCTCCTAGAAGCAGCCAAGAGATATTTCATGCTCCAGGCTGTCACTGGCCGTTGCATGAGCCTTAGTTGAGCAACTCCTGTACCGCGCGGATCTCCTTCTGCGACTGCTCCAATACCACCAGCGACAGCTTGGGGCTGAGCTTGCCCAGGGCCAGCTTGTGGAAGGCGGGCACCAGGTCCAGGCGGGGTAGGGTGGGGTCCCGCGAGCCGACCTGGGCGTGCAGCTTGGCAACCATCACCAGATCCACATAGTTGGGCCGGTCGGCGTCATCGCGCATCCAGTCGCGGCAATGCCTGACCACTTGCAGCAGGTCATCGCCGAAATTCCATTGCTCCATGATGATGGCACCCACCTCGGCAGAGACATGATCCACCGCCTGCCACAGGTATTCTTCGTTATCCATCAACTCGGGATGGCGCTTGCTGTCGTTGATCACGGCAATGGCACCAATATTGTGTACCAGGCCGGCCAGCATGGCCCGTCCTGGGTCCAGTCTGGGGGTCATCTTGGCCAGCACGCTGCTGATGGCCGCCACCCGGGTGGTGTCGCGCCACATGCGGTCCATGGCCCGCTGTAATACCCGTGAGGGGTTGTGGAACAGATTCTTCAGCAGGAAGCTGATCACCAGGTTGCGGGTGGTGCTCAGGCCCAGGCGCGTGACCGCCATTTCACAGTTGCTGATCTTGCCCAGGCCGCTGTACAGCGGGCTGTTGGCCACCTGGATCATGCGTGCGGTCAGGGCCGGGTCGAGCTGGATGATGCGGGCGATATTGGCCGAATCGGCCTCGGGCTTATCGATGGCGCGGCCGATGCGTACCCCTAAATCCGGCGGGCTGGGCAGCTCCAGCATGCCACTGCGTGCCTCTTCGATGAGTTCGGCGAACAGGGATGGCTCGACCATGCCGGACTTGGCCTGTTCACCATAAAACCGGCCATCGGCGGAGACCTTCTCCGCCCCGCGGATCAGGTCCAGAGGGAAATGCGCCAGCAGGCTGCGTTGCCTGGCCGTCACCAGGCCGCTGTTGGGGCCCAGGGGCAGGGGAAAGGTGGCCTGGCCGGTGGTGGCCTTGATCTTGTTCAGCGAACCGTTTTGCTCGAACTCCAACTCGCCCTGAATCAGATACACGGCGCTCTTCTCCACGCTGGGGCCAGAGCTGGGGATGGTGCTGCCGGCCGGGTGGGAACTCAGGCTGGCCTGTTGGGCCAGGTAGGCGATGACCCGCCGCGGCAGCAGGCGAATGGGCAGGAAGTGGCGGATTTGCTCGGGGCCGATCTCGCCCTGGGTGCCCGCCGCCGGGCCGACCTCTGGATTGGTGCTTGGTGTCGGGTCTGGCGTTGCTGTCCTGGCTGCCGCCGGATTGGATTTAGCAGACTCTGCAGCGGGTGCGGTTTTGCTGGCCGAGGTGCTGCCCTGGCTGGTCTTTGCCGCCCTGGATTTGTTGAAAAGCCCGAAAAATCCCATGCTTTTTGGTTCCCCATGAAAGAGTGCGTACAGCGATCTTGGCCGGAAGTGCAGGTCAAGTTTCTCAAAATCCCCAGCCAAACCCGGTTAGACTAGGAGCCTGAGTCGCCTGATCCTGGATCGGCCCGGCCAGCTTAGCGAAAATCCATGCAATTCAAGTTGGTATTGAGTTCCGAGCGGCCAGTTTACAACAGGGCCGGGCAGGAACATAGAATAACGGCTTGTGCCGCAACAACCGAGTATCCTGAATAGTGCCAAAAAAAAGACCCGAACGATGCGCCCTGACCCTCGACCCCTACCACAGTCGTGAGGCGCGCAACTACGAAAACCCCATCCCCAGCCGTGAATTTATCATGCAGACCCTGGAGGATGTGGGCAAACCCCTGCAATTCGATGAAATTGCCGAGGCCCTGGACCTCAGCCTGGAGGACCAGCTGGAGGGCCTGCGCCGCCGCCTGGGTGCCATGCAGCGCGACGGCCAGCTATTGTGCAACCGCCGTGGCGGTTATTGCCGGGTCAACCGCAAGGACCTGATCGCCGGCCGGGTGCTGGCCCACCGCGATGGCTTTGGCTTTTTGCAGCCGGAGGAGGGCGGTAATGATCTCTTCATCTCTGCCCGCGAGATGCGCTCCCTGTTCCACTACGATCGTATCCTGGCGCGGGTGGCAGGGGTGGATCGCAGTGGCCGACGCGAGGCGGCGGTGGTGGAGATCCTGGAGCGCAACACCCACAAACTGGTGGGACGCATCCATATCGAGGCCGGCGTCGGCGTGGTAACGCCGGACAACAAGCGCCTGCATCAAGACGTACTGGTGCCGCCGGAGCAGTTCAACGGGGCCGCCAACGGCCAGATGGTGGCCGTGGCCATAGTCGAGCAGCCGACCAAATACAGCAAGGCCATAGGCCGGGTCACCGAGGTACTGGGCGACCACATGGCACCGGGCATGGAGATCGATGTGGCGATGCGTTCTTACGGCATCCCCGACGAGTGGCCGGATGAGGTGCTGGAGGAGATCAAGGCCTTCTCCGAACAGGTGCCGGAGGCGGCCAAGCAGGGCAGGGAGGACCTGCGCGGGCTCAATCTGGTGACTATCGATGGCGAGGACGCCCGCGATTTCGACGACGCCGTCTATTGCGAAAAGACCGAAAAGGGCTGGCGCATGCTGGTCTGCATCGCCGATGTCTCCGCCTATGTGCAGCCCAACAGCGCCCTGGACCAGGAGGCAACCAAGCGCGGCAACTCGGTGTACTTCCCCGACCGCGTCATCCCCATGCTGCCGGAGGTACTGTCCAACGGCCTGTGCTCCCTCAATCCCCAGGTGGATCGGCTGTGCATGGCCTGCGAGATGCAGTTCAATGCCGAGGGCAAGATCATCCGCTCGCGCTTCTTCGAGGCGGTGATGCACTCCCAGGCCCGGCTGACCTACACCCAGGTGGCGGCCATGCTGGAGGAGAACGACGCCAAGCTGCGCCAGCAATATGCCCAGGTACTGCCCCATCTGCATGACCTCTACGACCTGTTCCGGGTGCTGGAATGGGCGCGGCGGGTACGCGGTGCCATCGATTTCGACACCCTGGAGACCCGCTTCCTGTTCAATGCCGAGCAAAAGGTCGAGCAGGTGGTGCCGGTACAGCGCAATGTCGCCCACCGTATCATCGAGGAGTGCATGCTCGCCGCCAACGTGGCCGCAGCACGCCTGTTCCAGCGCAAGAAGCTGCCCATGCTGTATCGGGTACATGACCTGCCCAAGGAGGAGAAGGTCGAAGGCCTGCGTGAATTCCTCGGCGAACTGGGCCTGAGCCTGCCGGGCAAGAAAAAGCCTCGCGCCGCCGATTACGCCGCCCTGCTGGAGCAGGTCAAGGGTCGGCCGGACTTCCATTTGATCCAGACCGTGATGCTGCGCTCGCTGAATCAGGCGGTGTACAGCGCGGACAACAAGGGCCACTTCGGCCTCTCCTATCCCGCCTATACCCATTTTACCTCGCCGATCCGGCGCTACCCGGACCTGCTGGTGCATCGCGGCATCAAGCACCTGCTGGACGGCGGCAGCACCGAGGACTTCCGTTATCCCCTGAGTGCCCTGCAGCATCTGGGCGAGCAGTGTTCCATGACCGAGCGCCGCGCCGATGACGCCACCCGTGATGTGGTCGATTGGCTCAAGTGCGAGTACATGCTGGATAAGGTAGGCAACAGCTACAGCGGCATTATCACCGGGGTCAACTCCTTTGGCCTGTTCATCGATCTGGACGAGATCCACGTCACCGGTCTGTTGCACGTCACCGCCCTGGATCGTGACTACTACCACTTCGACCCCATCGGTCATCGTCTAACCGGCGAGCGCAGCGGCGAGGTGTTCCGCCTGGGTGATCCCATCGACATTCAGGTGGCGGCGGTGAATCTGGACGATCGCAAGATCGACTTCGTCCTGCCCGGTGGCGAGGCCAAGCGCAAGTCCCAACCTCAATCCAAATCAAGAAAATCCAAAGGCGAACAACCCGCCAGCCCGGCAGCGGAGGACAAACCCAAGGGCAGAAAGCGCAGCAGGAAGCGTAAATGAGTCCAAGCCCGAGCCGCATCGGCGGCCTGCACAGCGTCAAGGCGGCCCTCAAGCACCAGGGCAAGGTGCTGAGCCTCTGGCTGGATGCCGGTCGGCGTGACCGGCGCGTTCAGGAGATCATGGAGCTGGCCCGCCAGGCCGGTGTCCGCCCCCAGCTCCTGAGCAAGGACGAGCTGGATCGGCTGCTGCCGGACAGCAATCACCAGGGCGTGATCGCCGAGGTGCAGGGCGCGGCGGCGCGCAACGAGCAGGGTCTGGAGGAAATTCTGGCGGGCCTGGCTGAGCCGCCCTTTCTGCTGGTGCTGGATGGGGTGACCGACCCGCACAATCTGGGTGCCTGCCTAAGGTCTGCCGATGCCGCTGGGGTGCATGCGGTGATCGCGCCTAAGGATAAATCCGTCGGCCTCACCCCGGTGGCGGTCAAGGTTGCCAGCGGCGCGGCGGAGAGTCTGGCTTTCATCCAGGTCACCAACCTGGCGCGCACCCTCGATTGGCTGGCCGATGAACACCGGGTCTGGATCGTCGGCCTGGCCGGTGAGGCCGAGCAATCGCTGTATCAGGTCGATCTCAAGGGCCCGCTGGCCCTGGTGCTGGGCAGCGAAGGCGAGGGCATGCGCCGCCTGACCCGCGAACACTGCGCCTTGCTGGCCAAACTACCCATGCGCGGTCAGGTGGAAAGCCTCAACGTCTCAGTGGCCAGCGGCGTGGCCTTGTTCGAGGCCGTGCGGCAGCGGACGGGTGGCTGATTGAGCGGTGCGCCCGTTAAAGCACGGCCACGCCTTCCGTCTCCAACATGGCCACCAGCCGGATCAGGGGCAAGCCGATGAGGCTGTTGGGGTCGTCGCCGATCAGGCGTGAGAACAGGGCAATGCCCAGCCCTTCGGACTTGAAGCTGCCGGCGCAATTGTAGGGCTGCTCGCGGAGCAGGTAGGCCTCGATCTGCCCCTGGCTCAGTGGCCGGAACTGCACCCGAAAGGGCTCGCAAGCCCGCTGGCAGCGGCCACTGGCGCTGTTCAACAGGCACAGCCCGGTGACAAATTCTACCTCACGCCCGGCGGCCTGGCGCAACTGCTCGCGGGCACGCTCGTGGTTGCCGGGCTTGCCCAGGACCTGTCCATCCAGGCAGGCCACCTGATCCGAGCCGATGATCAGGCAATCGGGGAATGCCTCGGCCACCGCTTGTGCCTTGCCTTCGGCCAGGCGCAATACCAGCTGCTGCGGCGTCTCCCCTGGCAGGGAGGATTCATCGATATCCGGCGCGGCGGTGGCAAAGGGCAGCCCCAGCCGACCCAGCAATTGCTGGCGAAAGGGCGAGGTGGAGGCAAGGACCAGGGTTGGGCGCATGACGGGTTTCCTCTGCTGGGGTGGAGACGGGGTGCCATTCTAGCCCGAATGGACGGTAAGACATCGCGCCTTGCGGGCCAGGACGGAGAAACCTGGGGGAGACAGGGAAGCCTGGGTTTTGACAGGGCAGGCCAGGCGTTTTATTATTGTCCGCTTATGTCGTCTCCACTGCCTGATTTGATCAACCCCTGGCGCCTGATTCAGCTGCACAAGGGCTTTGCCGGCAAGGCGGGCGCGGAGGCCTTGCCCCGCCTGAGCGCTGCCGTGCAGGCGATCCTCGGCGAGGTGGAATACCATCTGCTGTTTGGCCGCAATGAACAAAGGCAGGCACGCATCAACGGCGAGGTGCGGGCGCAAGTTCAGATGGAATGCCGCCGCTGCCTGAGTCCGGTGCAGCTGGCCTTGCATTCGACCCTTGAGCTGGCACCGGTGGCCACTGAGGCAGAGGCCGAGCGCCTGCCGGAGGGGCTGGATCTGGTGGTGTTGCAGGATACGCCCATGCGCCCCCTGGATCTGATCGAGGACGAGCTGCTGCTATCCCTGCCGGCCTATCCCTGTCACCCGGAAGAAAGCTGCATTGAGCAGTTGGTTCCAGAAGAACAGCTGGCCAGCCTGAGGCCGCCTGAGGCCGAAGAGGTCGAGCCTCCAAGCCCCTTTGCCGTACTGGCAGGCCTGAAGAAATCATTCTAACTACTGCAAATCAATACATCATTCAACTTAGCTAACGGAGACCCCCATGGCTGTTCAACAGAATCGCAAGACCCCATCCAAGCGCGGTATGCGTCGTTCCCACGATGCCCTCAAGGGCCCGACCCTGTCCACCGACTCCACCTCAGGTGAGCTGCACCTGCGCCATCACGTCACCGCCGACCACTTCTACCGGGGCAAAAAGGTACTGCAAGGCAAAGAAGCGGAATAGGCCGCTACGGCCACGCCCCCTTTCTGATGACCCGCCCGGTCACCATTTCCCTCGATGCCATGGGTGGCGATCACGGCCCGAACGTGATCGTCCCGGCGGCACTGGACTTTATCCGTCGCGACAGCCATACCCGGCTGATCCTGGTGGGCCGTGAAGAGGCCATCCGGGAACAGCTGGGCGGACGCCCGCTGCCCGAACGGATCGGCATCCATCACGCCTCCGAGGTGGTGGAGATGACCGATCTGCCGTCGCGGGCCATGCGCAACAAGAAGGACTCATCCATGCGCCTGGCCATCAATCTGGTCAAGGAGGGCGCTGCCGATGCCTGCGTCAGCGCCGGCAACACCGGTGCACTGATGGCCACTGCGCGCTTTGTGCTGAAGACCATCCGCGGCGTGGATCGCCCGGCCATCATGACCGCCCTGCCATCCATGACCGGCGAGACCTGGATGCTGGATCTGGGGGCCAATGTGGATTGCAGCGCCGATCACCTGTTGCAGTTTGCCTACATGGGCAGTGAGCTGGTGCTGGCGATCAAGTCGGTGGACCGGCCCAAGGTGGGGCTGCTCAACATCGGCGAGGAAGAGATCAAGGGCAACGAACAGGTGAAAAAGGCCCACGAGCTGCTGAGCAAGTCGGCCCTGAACTACATCGGCTATGTCGAGGGCGATGATGTCTATAAGGGTGGGGTGGACGTGGTGGTCTGTGATGGATTTATCGGCAACGTCGCCCTGAAAAGCAGCGAGGGCGTGGCGAAGATGATCAGTCAGTTCATGAAAGACGAATTCAAGCGCAACCCCCTGACCCAACTGGCCGGCCTGATTGCCCTGCCGGTGCTGCGCTCCCTGCGCCGCCGGGTGGACCCAGGCAACTACAACGGAGCCAGCCTGCTCGGCCTCAAGGGCATAGTGATCAAGAGCCACGGCGGGGCCGATGCCCATTCCTTCAGCAATGCCATCCGCATCGCCCGGCAGGAGGTGGACGCCGATGTGCCCAACCGCATCGCCGCTCGGCTTGAGGCGCACCTGAACCCAGGTCTGGCGGCATGAACCTGGCCCGTATCACCGGCACCGGCAGCTGTCTGCCCCAGCGGGCCGTGACCAACCAGGATCTCGAAGACCTGGTGGATACCTCGGACGACTGGATCTGGGAGCGTACCGGCATCCGCAAGCGGCATATCGTCTCCGCTGGCGAGACCACCGCCAGTCTGGCCGAGCAGGCCGCCTGCCAGGCCATGCAGATGGCCGGCAAACGGCCGCAGGATATCGATCTGATCATCCTGGCCACCACTACCCCGGACCAGGTCTTTCCCAGCACCGCCTGCTTGCTGCAACAGCGCCTGGGTATTCACGGTTGTGCCGCGTTTGACATCCAGGCGGTCTGCACCGGCTTCATCTATGCCCTGAGCACGGCGGAGAAATTCATCCGTACCGGCAGCGCCCGCTGCGCCCTGGTGGTGGGGGCGGAGACCCTGTCCAAAATCGTCGATTGGACCGATCGCACCACCTGCGTCCTGTTTGGTGATGGTGCCGGTGCCCTGGTGCTGGAGGCCAGCGAGGAGAGCGGCATTCTCTCTACCCATCTGCATGCCGATGGGGCCTATGAGAACCTGCTGCGGGTGCCCGGCGGCATCAGCAACCGCGAGGCCTCGGGCTACATCGAGATGCGCGGCAATGAGGTGTTCCGCATGGCGGTGACCACCCTGGGGCGCATCGTCGATGAGACCCTGGAGGCGAACCAGCTGCACAAGTCAGACATCGACTGGCTGATCCCCCATCAAGCCAATATTCGCATCATCCAGGCCACGGCGAAGAAGCTGGGCATGGGCATGGAGCGGGTGGTGGTGACCGTGGATCAGCACGGCAATACCTCTGCCGCCTCCATCCCCCTGGCGCTGGACGTGGCGGTGCGCGACGGCCGCATCCAACGCGGCGAGACCCTGCTGATGGAGGCCTTCGGCGGCGGCTTCACCTGGGGCTCGGTGCTGGCGAAGTTTTAAAGGACAGAAGGGACGCAGAGGACGCAAAGAAGCGCAAAGGACGCAGAGAAGAAAGAGGAAGAAGTAGCCCGGATGGAGTGTAACGGAATCCGGGGTTGTCGCTGGCAAAGCTCTAAGAATGGACGCAGAGGACGCAAAGAAGCGCAAAGGACGCAGAGAAGAATGAGGAAGAAGTAGCCCGGATGGAGTGCAACGGAATCCGGGGTTATCGTTGGCAAAGCTCTAAGAATGGACGCAGAGGACGCAAAGGAGCGCAAAGGACGCGGAGAAGAATGAGGAAGAAGTAGCCCGGATGGAGTGCAACGGAATCCGGGGTTGTCGCTGGCAAAGCTCTAAGAATGGACGCAGAGGGCGCAAAGAAGCGCAAAGGACGCAGAGAAGAATGAGGAAGAAGTAGCCCGGATGGAGTGTAACGGAATCCGGGGTTATCGCTGGCAAAGCTCTAAGAATGGACGCAGAGGACGCAAAGGAGCGCAAAGGACGCAGAGAAGAATGAGGAAGAAGTAGCCCGGATGGAGTGCAACGGAAACCGGGGTTATCGCTGGCAAAGCTCTAAGAATGGACGCAGAGGGCGCAAAGAAGCGCAAAGGACGCAGAGAAGAATGAGGAAGAAGTAGCCCGGATGGAGTGTAACGGAATCCGGGGTTGTCGCTGGCAAAGCGCTAAGAATGGACGCAGAGGGCGCAAAGGAGCGCAAAGGACGCAAAGAAGAATGAGGAAGAAGTAGCCCGGATGGAGTGTAACGGAATCCGGGGTTGTCGCTGGCAAAGCTCTAAGAATGGACGCAGAGGACGCAAAGAAGCGCAAAGGACGCAGAGAAGAATGAGGAAGAAGTAGCCCGGATGGAGTGCAACGGAATCCGGGGTTATCGTTGGCAAAGCTCTAAGAATGGACGCAGAGGACGCAAAGGAGCGCAAAGGACGCAAAGAAGAATAAATGGGACTCGACACCTACAGCTAAGAAAATGGGCGCAGAGTTTTAAAGAGAGTTGTAACTCAGCAAACACAAACTCCGTGCGCTCCGCGCTTCTTCGCGCCCTCTGCGTCCTGTTTATAAATACTAAACTTCACGGCTAATCTGCGGTTCATCGAATGAAAGATTTTGGCGTCATTTTCCCCGGCCAGGGCTCGCAATCCCTGGGCATGCTGGCTGAGCTGGGTCAGGCCCATCCCATTGTTTTGGATGTCTTTGCCGAGGCCTCCGAGGCCCTGGGCTTTGATCTCTGGGCGCTGTGCCAGCAAGGCCCGGAGAGCGAACTGAATCAGACACAAAACACCCAGCCGGCCATGCTCGCGGCGGGCATTGCCGTGTGGCGCCTGTGGCAGCAGCACAACGGCCCCGCGCCCAAGCTGCTGGCCGGTCACAGTCTGGGCGAGTACAGCGCCCTGGTGGCGGCGGGCAGTCTGAGCTTTGCCGACGGCATTCGTCTGGTGGCCGAGCGCGGTCGCTTGATGCAGCAGGCGGTGCCCGAGGGGGTTGGTGCCATGGCGGCGATTCTGGGTCTGGAGGATGATCAGGTACGGGCCGCCTGTGCCGCTGCGGCGCAGGATCAGGTATGCGAGGCGGTCAATTTCAATGCCCCCGGTCAGGTGGTGGCCGCAGGCAACAAGGAGGCGATCGAGCGCCTGCTGCCCCTGGCCAAGCAGGCGGGGGCCAAGCGTGCCCTGCCATTGGCGGTGAGCGTGCCCTCCCACTGCGCCCTGATGCGTCCCGCCGCCGAGGCCCTGCAAGCGGTACTGGCGGAGGTGGAGATCAAGCCGCCGAGCATCCCGGTGATCCACAACGTCAGTGTGGCTAGCGAGGCCGATCCCGCCGCCATTCGCCAACTGCTGGCCGAGCAGCTGTACCGGCCGGTGCGCTGGGTAGAGACGGCGCGGCTGATGCAGGCCCAGGGCCTCAATCCCCTGCTGGAGATGGGCCCTGGTAAGGTGCTGACCGGTCTGGTAAAGCGCATCGACAAACAACTCACTGGCCTGGCGGTGCTGGATGACGCCAGCCTGGCCGCAGCCCTGGAGGAGGTCTCTCATGCTGGATAAACAACTCGCCCTGGTCACCGGTGCCAGTCGCGGCATAGGTCAGGCCATAGCCCTGGGTCTGGGCAGGCAGGGTGCCATTGTCATCGGCACCGCCACCTCGGAGCAGGGTGCGGCGGCTATCAGTGAGGCCTTCAAGGTCGCCGGCATCGAGGGCCGCGGCATGGTGCTGGACGTGGCCGATCAGGCCTCGATCGACGGGCTGATGGAGGCGCTGGCGAAAGATTACGGCACCCCGTCCATCCTGGTGAACAACGCCGGCATCACCAAGGACAACCTGCTGATGCGGATGAAGGACGAGGAGTGGCAGGCGGTCATCAATACCAATCTCGGCTCCATCTTCCGCCTCTCCCGCGCCGTGCTGCGCGGCATGATGAAGGCCAAGCGCGGGCGTATCATCAATATTGGCTCGGTGGTGGGCTCCAGCGGCAATGCCGGCCAGACCAATTACGCCGCGGCCAAGGCCGGCCTGCTCGGCTTCACCAAATCCCTGGCCCGCGAGGTGGGTTCACGCGGCATTACGGTGAATGCCGTAGCCCCCGGATTCATCGATACCGACATGACCCGCGCCCTGTCCGACGAGCAGCGCAATGGCCTGCTTGGCAACATCCCGCTGGGGCGCTTGGGGGCAGCTGAGGATATAGCCCATGCGGTGGTTTTTCTCGCCTCGGATGCGGCGGCCTATATCACCGGCGAGACATTGCATGTAAACGGCGGTATGCAAATGTCTTGATCGATTCTTGGAAAGTTATTCAATCAATTGAATTGTAAGTATTAAGAGTGTATTTGTAGCCCTGTAATTGTGGCTTTCCCTGGCTCGGGATAATGTCTACAATAGCCCTGCCGTACGCCACCTGGCGCTACGCTACCCGATTAGAATGCGGAGGATAAAATAAGCATGAGTACCGTTGAAGAGCGTGTTCGCAAGATTGTTGTTGAGCAACTGGGGGTCAAAGAAGAAGAGGTCACCACAGAGGCGTCCTTCGTTGATGATCTGGGGGCCGATTCCCTGGATACCGTTGAACTGGTCATGGCCCTGGAGGAGGAATTCGATACCGAAATCCCCGATGAGGAGGCCGAAAAAATCACCACCGTCCAGCAGGCGGTTGATTACATCAACGCCCACTCCTGAGGGTTCGCCCAGCTCCCGATATCACGGGGGCGTCCGGCCGTTTTTGTTTGAGGGGATTTTGCATCATGAGTGGTAGAAGAAGAGTTGTCGTCACCGGTATGGGGATAGTCTCCCCTGTAGGTCAGGATATCCAATCCGCCTGGGACAACATTCTGGCCGGCAAGAGCGGCATTCAGGCCATCACTCATTTCGATGTGGAGCCCTATTCCACCCGCTTCGGCGGGCCCATCTATGGCTTTGATCTGGAAAGATACCTGACCAAGAAGGAGGCCCGCAAGATGGACCCCTTCATCCACTACGGTCTGGCCGCCGGGGCCCAGGCCTGGGAGGATTCAGGCCTGGTGGTCACGGAGCAAAACGCCAAACGCATCGGCGTGGCGGTGGGTTCGGGTATCGGCGGTATCGGTGGCATAGAATCTGGCTACGGGGCCTACCTCAGGGGCGGTCCGCGCAAGATCTCACCCTTCTTTGTACCGGCCAATATCGTCAACATGGTGGCCGGTCACCTGTCCATCATCTACGGCCTCAGGGGGCCGAACATCTCCATCGTCTCGGCCTGCAGCACAGGTACCCACAACATCGGTGAGGCCATGCGCATGATCGAGCGGGGTGATGTGGACGTAATGATGGCCGGCGGTGCCGAGATGGCCACCACCCCCACCGGTCTGGGCGGCTTTGCCGCCGCGCGGGCGCTGTCCACCCGCAACGATGACCCCCAGGGGGCCAGCCGCCCCTGGGACAAGGAACGCGATGGCTTCGTCCTCAGCGACGGTGCCGGGGTCATGGTGCTGGAGGAACTGGAACACGCCAAGGCTCGGGGGGCGCGCATCTACGCTGAATTGGCCGGCTTTGGCATGAATTCCGATGCCTATCACATGACCTCACCCTCGGAAAACGGTCAGGGGGCCTGTGACTGCATGTTGCTGGCCATGGCCGATGCCGGCATCAACCCCGAGCAGGTGGCCTACATCAATGCCCATGGCACCTCCACCCCGGCCGGGGATCTGGCCGAGACCCAGGGAGTCAAGGGTGCCTTTGGTGCCTATGCCAAGCAGGTAGCGGTCAGCTCCACCAAATCCATGACCGGGCACATGCTCGGCGCGGCCGGCGCGGCCGAGGCCATCTTCACCGTGCTGGCGATCCGCGATCAGGTAGCCCCACCGACGATCAACTACCAAACCCCAGACCCGGCCTGTGACCTCGACTACGTGCCCAACATCGCTCGGCAGATGCCGATTGAACACGCCATCTCCAACTCCTTTGGCTTTGGCGGCACCAATGGCTCATTGCTGATCTCGCGGTTTGGTTGAGTCTGTTAGGACGCAGAGATCGCCAAGAATCGCTTCTTGGCGTTCTCGCTTTTTGGCGTTCTCTGCGTCCCTTTCATTTGCGGACCCTGATTCCTAAATGCAACCCAGCCGCAGCCTAGTCAATGGTGTGGCGACCGATCGGATCGATATTCGTGATCGGGGCCTGGCCTATGGAGATGGCCTGTTTGAAACCCTGCCCCTGCTGGACGGTCGGCCCTGCCTCTGGGCTGGGCATCTGGCCCGTTTGCAATTGGGCTGCCAGCGTTTGGGCATCCCCTTTGCTGATTTTGACCTGCTCGCCGCTGAACTGGGCCAGCTGGCCGGGGGGGAGAGCGGCATCGGCAAGATCGTGATCACCCGAGGCAGCTCCGCTCGGGGCTATGGGGTGTCGGCCGGGCTCAGGCCCAATCGCCTGATTCAGTTCAGCCCGGGCTGGTCGCCACCGGCGTCCATCGATGCGATTCCACGGATTCAGGTGCATCTGTGTCAGACGCGGCTCTCCATCAACCCCCAGCTGGCCGGTATCAAGCACCTGAACCGATTGGAGCAGGTGCTGGCGCGGCAGGAATGGACCGATTCGGAGATTGCCGAAGGTCTGCTCTGTGACAGCCAGGGCCATCTGATCGAGGGTATCTCCAGCAACCTCTTCATCCAGCAGGGCGAGCGCCTGATCACCCCCCTGCTGGATGGTTGCGGCGTTACCGGCATCATGCGCTCCTGTGTCATGCAGGCGGCGGCGGAATTGGCCATCCCACTGGATGAGGCAGGCTTTGGTGTGGATCGCCTGCTGCAAGCCGATGCCGCCTTTGTCACCAACTCACTGACCGGGATCCGCCTGATCTCCGCCCTGCCTGGCCGGGTACTCAAACCTCATCGGGTTTCGAGAAAACTGATAAAACACACCTTGAATAAAATGCTTGAAAGCTGAATCTCATGCGATTTCTGGTTTATTTCTTTGCCCTCACCCTGCTTACCCTGATGCTCGCCACCGGCACCTTGCTGTATCAGGCCGACCGTTTTCTGCAAACCCCACTGCAACTGCCCGAGCAGGGCGAGATCATCCTGGTGCCCGCAGGTGCCTCCCTCAGGGCCATGAGCAGGGCGCTGGAGCGCCAGGGCCTACTCAGCAACGAGCTGTTTCTCTATGCCTACGCCCGCATCAGCGGCCGCGCCCGGCACATCCAGGCTGGAGAATTTCACATCCCCCAGGGTACCCGGCCACAGGGGCTGCTGGATATCCTGGAGAAGGGCAGCCCGGTGCAATACCAACTGGCCCTGATCGAGGGCTGGAATTTCCAGCAGGTGCTGGCGGCGGTGCGCGCCGACCCGGTGCTGGAGCAGACCCTGCAGGGGTTAGATGCAGAACAGATCATGGCCCGCCTGGGCCACCCCGGCGAGCACCCCGAGGGACGCTTCTTTCCGGATACTTACAGCTTTTCCCGAGGCACCAGCGACCTGGAATTTCTGCGCCGCAGCTACCAGCGCATGGAGCAGGAACTGGAGCGGCTCTGGCCCCAGCGCAACCCCGATGTCCCGTTGAAAGACCCCTATCAGGCCCTGATTCTGGCCTCGATCATCGAAAAGGAAACCGGCGCTGCTGAAGAACGGCCGGAGATCGCCGGGGTATTCAGCCGTCGCCTGGACAAGGGCATGCGCCTGCAGACCGACCCCACGGTGATCTACGGCATGGGCGAGGCCTACCAGGGCAACATCCGCCGCCAGGACCTGAAGACGGACACCCCCTACAACACCTACACCCGCAACGGCCTGCCGCCCACGCCCATTTGCATGCCCGGCCAGGCGGCGCTGGAGGCGGCGCTCAACCCCAAGCCCGGCGATAGCCTGTACTTCGTCGCCCGCGGCGATGGTAGCGGCACCCATGTGTTCTCCAGCAACCTCAAGGACCACAACAAGGCAGTACGCAAGCACCAGTTGGGAAAGTAGTGGAGCAACCCCCGGAGCACGGCTCACAGCCCCGCCCACAGGCATTCCCAAAAGCGTAAAATACTATCTATAAAAACTAATTATTTATACTAAGCAGAAAGGAAAAATTGCTTGACGCCATGTTATTTGCTGCTAGAATGTCCGCCTGCTGATTCAGGGTGCCACTAAAGCCATAATGGCTTACTGTGAAACTCGCAAAGCGCACGATTGCCCCTCTCCCACCGGGAGCGTCAGCAAAAAAACCAAAAGCGCCCGTAGCTCAGTTGGATAGAGTACCTGGCTACGAACCAGGTGGTCGGAGGTTCGAATCCTTCCGGGCGCGCCAATTAAAACGAGTACTTATACAAACCGCCGAGAGGCGGTTTTGTCGTTTCAGGGATTTAGGCCTGTTTTGGGGTGGCTTTGCCCGTCAATCTGGACGACTGCGCTTTCCAACCGGTATCATCCGTGCGGCCCATCCTCCATCCAGGTAACTTATTCGCGGCAAATCTGGCCAATTTCTCAGCAAGCTGGAAACGGCGGTGCGGGTTCTCGACCCAGCGATTCAGGCCCTCAAACAACCGCGCCAGCGCATTCTCATCGCCGATGCCGTTGGCCTGGGCAAAACCCTGGCGGCGGTCATTCTGGTATCCGAGCTGATCCGTCGCAGTCGCGGCAAGCGCATCCTGGTGCTGGCGGTATGACCCTCAGCCAGGAGCCCAAGGCACGCGGTGATCAGCGCGTGCTGCAGGTACTCACGGAAAAGGACCAGCAGGCCGGGCGTAATAACGGTGACCCCTCCGAGTTCATGGGGGTGTACAGCATCGACGAGGAAGAGGCCAAGGCCAATGACAGCCTTTGCGTGCTTTCGCTGCTCCCAGATTCAACTCATAAGTGCATAGCTTGATCCAGTGGAAGAAGCGGTCAGCTGCAAGTAGGCCGACCGTTTTTTCAGGCTGGATGACGAACGCCCTCCGGCTGGGTAAGATGGCCGCTCAATAACGATAACGGGGGAGAAGCCAATGGCGGAGAATCGCTGGAACGAGGCCCAGGCTGCGGCCTGTGCCGATGAACTGGACCTGCGTGTGTACAGCTCGCGTCTGCTTGGGGCCGACCCGGCGCTGGTGCTGCACGGCGGTGGTAATACCTCGGTGAAGCTGCGCGAGCGCAACAAGGTAGGCGAGGAGGAGGACATCCTCTACGTCAAGGGCAGCGGCTGGGACCTGGCGCGGATCGAGCGGCCCGGCTTCACCCCCATTCGCATGAATCATCTGCTCAAGCTGGCGCGGCTGGAGCAGCTGTCTGACCTGGACATGGTCAACGAGCTGAAAACCCAGCAGACCTTGGCCTCGGCCCCGACCGGCTCGGTGGAGGCCATACTCCACGCCCTGCTGCCGTTCAAATACGTCGATCACACCCATGCCGATGCCCTGGTCACCGTCAGCAATAGTCCAGGTGGCGAGGCGCGCATGCGCGAGATCTACGGCAACTCGGTGGTGATCATCCCCTATGTGATGCCCGGTTTCGACCTGGCGCGGCTGGTGGCGGAGCGCTTTGCGCGCGAGGCGACCGGCTCCACCATCGGCATGGTGCTGATGGGCCATGGCATCTTCGCCTTTGCCGATGACGCCCGCAGCAGCTATGAGCGCATGATCGGCCTGGTCAATCAGGCCGAGGCCTACCTCAAGACCCATGACGCCTGGCTGCTGCCAAGCAGCAGCACCGAGCCGCCGCTGAAAAAAGAGGACTGCCGCTGGGAGCTGGCCGAGCTGCGCCGACGCCTCTCCCAGGTGGCGGGCTTTCCCCTATTGATGCGGGTCTGTCAGGCCGCGCAGACGGTGGCCTTTGTCAATCACCCGCAGCTGGCGCGGATCAGCCAGCAGGGCCCGGCCACGCCGGATCACGTCATCCGCACCAAGCGCCTGCCCCTGCTCGGTCAGGACGTCAGCGCCTATGTCTCCGCCTACTGTGATTACTTTGAGCGCCATGCGCCCAAGGCGCGAACCCAGGTGGAGATGCTCGACCCGGCCCCCAGGGTGATTCTGGACGCCCCCTGCGGCATGCTCAGTCTGGGCAAGACCGCCGCCGAATGCGACAGCGTGGCGGACATCTACCGGCATACCATGCAGATCATCCAGCGCGCCGAGGCCCTGGGCGGCTGGCAGGCCCTGCCGGAGAAAGACATCTTTGATGTGGAATACTGGGAGCTGGAGCAGGCCAAGCTGAAGCGGCCTGGCAAGCGGCCGCTGTTTCAGGGCGAGGTGGCCCTGGTTACCGGCGCGGCCTCCGGTATCGGCAAGGCCTGCGTCGATTCCCTGCTGGCCCGTGGCGCGGCGGTGGTCGGGCTGGATATCAACGAACAGATCAAGGGGCTCTACGCCGGGCCGGACTTTCTTGGCCTGCAATGCGACATTACCGATCTGAACTGCGTGCGCACCAGCCTGGAGCAGGCCACGCGCCGCTATGGCGGCCTGGATATGCTGATTCTCAACGCCGGCATGTTCCACGGCGGGCAGCGCATCAGCGAGCTGACCGATGAGCTGTGGCGTCGGGTAATGACGGTGAATCTGGATGCCAACCTGGCCCTGCTGCGCGAGTGCCACAGCCTGCTGCGCCTGGCGGCGACTCAGGGCCGGGTGGTGGTGATCGGCTCCAAGAACGTGCCGGCGCCTGGCCCTGGGGCGGCGGCCTACTCGGCCTCCAAGGCGGCCCTGACCCAGCTGATGCGGGTAGCTGCGCTGGAGTGGTCGGGGGAAAATATCCGTATCAACGAGCTGCACCCGGATGCGGTATTCGACACCGGCCTATGGACCGAGGAGGTGCTGCAATCCCGCGCTGAGCATTACGGCATGAGCGTGCAGGAGTACAAGACCAAGAACCTGTTGCGCACCGAGGTACACGCCAGCGATGTGGCGGAACTCGCCGCCGAGATGTGCGGCCCGCTGTTCGCCAAGACCACCGCCGCCCAGGTGCCGGTGGACGGCGGCAACGATCGGGTGGTGTAGGGGATCGCGCCGCTGACGTCTGACCGTTGACCGCTGGCCCTAAAGCTGAACATCCTTCAGCGGGGCCGGCTTGCCGAACAGGTAGCCCTGAGCGTAGTCGCAGCCCTGTTGCGCCAGCAGGGCCAGGTGCTGTTCGGTCTCCACCCCTTCACCCACCACCTTGAGGCCCAGCGCCTGGGCCATGGCGATGGTGGCATTGACCAGTTCCCGGTCGGCCTCGTCCTCGATCATATCGAACACGAACTCGCGGTCGATCTTCAGGGTATGGAAGGGGTAGCGGCGCAGGTAGCTCAGTGATGAGTAGCCGGTGCCGAAATCGTCCATGGCGATGCGCACGCCGGAGCGGCTCAGCGCCTCCAGGGCCTGCCCCACCTGCTTGTGGCCGCTCATCAATACCCCCTCGGTGATCTCCAGCTCCACCTGCTCCCTGTTCACCCCCGCCGTGGCTATGGCCTGTTCGATCTTGTCCAGCAACAGGGGGTCGCGGAACTGGCGCGGCGAGAGGTTGATGGCCATGCCCAGGGGGTGGTCAGCGGCAATCTGCATCTGTTTCAGGTCGAGCAGGGCCTGGTTGAGGACGAATTCGCCAATCGGCAGGATCAGCCCGGTCTGCTCGGCGATGGGGATGAACTCGTCGGGAAAGACATCGCCCAGCAAGGGGTTGTGCCAGCGCAGCAGGGCCTCGAAGCCGACCACCTGGCGACTGACCACGTCTATCTGGGCCTGGTAGTTGACGCAAAACTCGCCACGGGGCAGGGCACCGTGCATCTGCTCTTCCAGTTGCAGGCGGCGGGCCACGCCCCGGTTCATCTCCTCGGTGTAGTAGGCGTAGCTGTTGTGGCCCTGTTGCTTGGCGTGATACATGGCCGTCTCGGCGTTGCGCAGCAGCTCCAGCGGGACATCGCCATCCTGTGGATAGAGAGCGATGCCGATGCAGGTGGTGAGGACAAATTCCCGCTCATCCAGCAGAAAGGACTCGCGCAGGCTGGCCAGGATGCCTTCACTGATGACGCTGACGTGGTCGTCGTCGATGATGCGGCCAAGCAGGATGATGAATTCATCACCGCCCAGGCGGCCCACGCTGTCGCCCCGGCGTACCGCCTGACGCAGACGCTGGGCGGACTCCACCAGTACCCGGTCGCCGAGGTGGTGGCCCAGGCTGTCGTTGATCTTCTTGAAGTCGTCCAGGTCAAGAAACAGCACCGCCACCTTGGCCGCCTCGCGCTGGGCCTCGCTGAGCATGTGCTGGAGGCGGTCCAGGCTGAGGAAGCGGTTGGGCAGGTCGGTCAGGGCATCGTAATGGGCCTGGTGAAAGACCTGCTCCTCGGCCACCTGGCGCTCGGCCAGCTCCTGTTGCAGCTGGGCGGTACGCTGGCGCACCTTGACCCTGAGGGCGTGGTTCCAGTACAGGATGAGGCCGATCAGCAGGCCGATACCGGCCAGCAAATAGAGCGCAAGGCGCATGTCCAGCGGCGGTTCCGCCTGCAGGCTGATCCAGCGCTTGAGGATGGCGTTGCGCTCCTCCTCGCTGATGGAGTCCAGCCCCTTTTGCAGTATGGGCACCAACTCCGGCCAGTCGCTGCGTACCCCCAGGGCCAGCTCGAAGCGGTAGGGCAGCTGCCCGGAGACCTTGAGATTGGTGATGCCATGGCGGCGCAGGGCATGGCTGGCGGCGGCCAGGTTGGCCACATAGGCGTCGGCGCGGCCCTCCAGCACGGCCATCAGGGCGCTGTGGGTGTCGGCATGGGGCTGTAGTTGCAGCTCCCGGTGGTCGCGCAGCAGGTCATGGGTGGCGTAGCCACGCTCCACCGCCACCCTCAGTCCCCGCAGGCCGATCAGGCCATCGATGTAGCCGCTCCCCTCACGGGTAATGATCACCGTCGGGGTGGAGATGTAGGGCTGGGTAAAGCGGGCATAGGCGCGCCTGGGCTCGGTGGCCATGGCGGCGCTGAACAGGTCCAGCTGGCGCTGTTGCAGCAGCCGGGTGATCTGCTCCCAGGGGCGCTTGGGCGAGCTGATAAAACGTACCCCCAGGCGCTGCTCCAGCAGGCGCATGAAGTCGGCGGCGATGCCGATGTGCCTGCCCTTGGCGTCGATCGCCTCGAACGGCAGCCAGTCGGCGTCCGAGGCCAGGCGGATGACCGGGTGATTGGCCAGCCAGAGGCGCTCCTTGGCGGTCAATTGCAGCTCTCGCTGGTGGCTGTCGAGCATCCATTTCTCGCGCAGGGCCAGGCGGGTCTCGTTGTCCAGTTGATCCAGGGCCCGATTCAGCAGCAGGTGCAGGCGCGGCAGGCGGCTGGACACGCCGAGGCTGAATTGCAGATCCTGTAACTGCTCACTGGGCAGGGCACCGGCGATCTTCAGATCGGTGATCAGGTTGGCGCGCAGGAAGTAGCCGGCGTGGATGGCGTTGTCGATGTAATAGTCGGCCTGACCGGCACGCAGGGCACGGTAACCGGCCTCGATGTCGGCCAGTTGCAGCAGTTGCAGGTCGGGGTACTGACTCTGCAACAGATGGGTCTGGCGAAAGCCCTTGACCACCGCCAGACGCTTGCCCTTGAGATCGTCCAGCCCGGTCACGGCAGGGCTGTCGGCACGGCCCACGGCGACAAAGGCGCTGCTCAGGGTGGGCTGGGTGGGCAGGACGAAGTCGCGTTGTTCGACATGGGTGTAGTCGCTGATCAGGTCCAGCTCGTCCTGTTGCAGGGCGTGCAGGGCCTGGGCGTAACCCAGCCCCTGCACCCATTGGACCTTCAGGCCGAGCATCTGCGCCAGGTGCTGCATCAGATCGACGCTGTAACCCCGGGGTCGGCTGTTTTCGATGAAGCTGATCGGCGGCTGGTCGTGGCGCAGGGGGATGCGCAGCGGCGGTAGCCCGGCCAGGTAGGCCCTGTCCCCGGCGCTGAGCCAGGCATCGTTCAGATAGTGCGTGTAGAACATGGCCGGGTCGATGTCGAGCCTCGGGGTCAGGCCGGCCTGGGCGTAGGACTGGGCGATCTTGATGAAGCGGCTCGGCTCGTAATGGCCCAGCTGCACGTGCTCGGGCAGGATCATGCGGGCGGTCTGCCGGGCCTCGTTCTGCAGCTGCGGCCGGGTCAGGCCCTGGCTGTTGTACTTGGCCAGGATCAGGTCGATGATCTCCTTCGGGTGCTGCAGGGCATAGCGCCAGCCCCTGAGGCTGGCGCGGCGGACCTTGGCCACCCGCTGCGGGTGGTTGCGGATCTCCGCCTCGGTGGTGAACAGGTTATCGCCGTAGTGGTCGATGCCGTAGTCCCTGGGGTCGAGGATGCGGATCGGTATATCGCGCTGGGCGTACCAGAAGGGCTGGTCGGTGAGATAGGCGGCCATGGCGTCCACCCCCTGATCCAGCAGGGCGTCGTTACGGAAGTTGGTGGGCAGCTGGGTGAAGGCATCCAAACTGCCCAGAGTAGAGTGCAGCATGACCTGCAAGGGGGCGTCCTCGAAGCCCTGGGCCTCGAACATGACGCGCTTGCCACGCAGATCGAAGGGGGTCTGAATGCCGGACTCCTGCAGGGTCAGCAGCACCAACGGCGAATGCTGGAAGATCTGCGCCAGCAGCACCACGGGTTTGCCCTGCTGGCGGGCCAGCAACAGGCCGATGTTGGAGGTACCGTACTCGGCCTCGCCCCGGGTCACGCTGTCGGCGGCGTTGTACTCGGGATGGCGCTCCAGTAGGCGTACCTGCAGGCCTTCCTCGGCATAGAAGCCCTTCTCCAGGGCAGCGTAGTAACCGGCAAACTGGAACTGATGGCGCCATTTCAGCTGGATGCTGACCGGCTCCAGCCCCCGAGCCAGCCCCTCGGCCAGTACCAGACCGGGCCAGAGCGTCAGGCTCAGCAGGGCCAGGCCGATAAGCCGCAGTGACTGCCAAAGGAGCCATTGGACCCCGCGCAGTTGCCGATATGCAACATAAGGCTTCATGTGCGAGGTCAATAGCCGTCCAGCCGCCGGTTGTTGGCGATCATGCGCTCGGCCAGTACCTCGGCGATGTTACGCATGATCAGATAGCTTACCCTGGGCGCACGCGCCAGCAGGTTATTCAAGTCCTCGCGGGAGATAGCCAGCAGCACGCTCTCTTCGATCACCACGGCATTGGCGCTGCGCTTGGGCAGGGACATGACCAGGGCCACCTCACCAAGGACCTCGCCCGGCCCCAGGGTGAAGTTGATCATGCCCTTGGGGGTGCGCACCTCCACCTTGCCGCTGAGGATGAGAAACATCTGATGCCCAGGCTCCCCGGCGTAAAACAGGGGCGTGCCGGCCACCTGGGGCAGGATGCGGCAGATGTTCAGCAGGGCCTTGTATTCAAAGTCCTGCAGGCCGGCGAAGAAGGGGATCTTCTTCAGGATGCGGATCAGGGTAAGCGGGTCGGGTTGACGTTGTTCCAGTTGCGACATGCCGGGGTTCTCGGTGGCCCTTGGGTAAGGCTTTATGTTGGATCAAAAATTTTGGACGAAATTCGGGACGTCCCTCTTCCTTCACAGCCGTTGCTGCAGCAATTCACTCAATTCACTGTCTTCCAGGTAGATGGGGTTGGTCTGCATGCTGGAGCCGCGGGCCCGGGCCACTACCCAGGGGATGTCCTCGGCCAGCAGGCCGAACTGGCCCAGGCGCGGTATCTGCCACTGCTCGCTCCATTGCTCCAGCTGTTCCACCAGGGCCTGACGGGCCTGCACCGGATCGGGCAGGTCGCGACCGCTGAGCAGGCGGCCGAGCTGGGCCAGGTCGTTCAGGTTGGGGCTGTCGGGCGCGCGCTCGCTCAGGGCCTGGCAGTTCAGCGCCACGGTGGCGGCCAGCAGGCTGCCGCAGGCCACGCCGTGGGGGATGGGGCGGATCGCCCCCAGGGGCGCGGCCAGGCCATGCACCGCGCCCAGTCCGGTGTTGGCCAGACAGAGTCCGGACAGCAGCGAGGCCAGGGCGGTGGCGCTACGCGCCTCGGTATCCTCCCCGGCGCTGTCCCACAGCCGGGGAAAGCCCTGGCGGAAGTGCTCCATGCCGCTCCAGGCCAGGGCGCGGGAGAGGGGGTTGGCGCGGCTGGAGATATAGGACTCCAGCAGTTGGGTGAGGGCATCCATGCCGTTGGCCGCCAGCTGGGGCAGGGGGCAGCCCAGGAGCAGGTCGGGATCCACCAGGGCCAGGCGGGCGATGAGCCGCTCATCGCGAAAGGATTTCTTGAAGCCATCCGGGCCATGGCGGGAGATCACCGCGTTGCGCGTGACCTCGCTGCCGGTACCGGCGGTGGTGGGCACGGCAATCCAGGGCAGGGCAGGGCCCGCGTAGGCCTTGTCGCTGCCGACGCCCTCCAGATAGTCCTGCACCGAATCAGTCAAGGGCAATAGCCCGGCGAGGGCCTTGGCCGCGTCCAGGGCGCTGCCGCCGCCGATGCCGACGATCAGCTCCAGGCCCTGGCCACGATATTCAGCCAGGGCCTGGTCGATCATCTCCACCGTCGGCTCGCCAGGGATACTCAGCCGCTGCCAGCCCAGCCCGGCCTGGGCGAAGGCCTGCTCCAGCCGCTGCAGCCGACCGGATTGCTCCAGGGAGCGGCTACCGCTGACCAGCAGCAGGCGTCGGCCCAGGGCGGCGGCCTCCTCGGCCAGCCGCTCCAGGCTGCCTGCGCCAAACAGGATGCGCGGGGCCAGGCCCCAGGCAAAGGGGGCGATCGGGCTCAATCGACGATCTCCAGGGGGAAGTCGCTACGCGCCTTGTCGGCATGTTCCACCTGGCGGATGTGCTGCTCGCTCTCCTCGGCCATGCGTCCCATCTCCATGATATTGGCGGCCATCTTGGGCAGGGCCTCCTGGCGGTAGCGGGTCAGGTCGTCGAGGGCACCGTGGATGTCGGCGAAGGCCTCACGCAGCTTGCCTATGTCCAGCTGGGTGCTGGCGGCCTGCTTCTGGATTTCCGCGCCCTGGGTCTTGAGGCGCTTGGCAGTGCCGGTGATCAGGTTCTCGGTAGTGCTGTTGATCGCCTGCACCTTTTCCAGCACGATGCGCTGGTTGGCCAGGGCCAGGGCCAGGGTGACGGCGACCTGCAGGGCGCTGACCGTGGTGTTGAGCGCCCGGTTAACGCCGCGCATCAGCTCCTTGTTGTTGCGGATCACCATCTCTATGGTCAGATAGCCCTGTTGGTTGACCAGCAGCTGCTGCTGCAGGTCCTGAATACGCTGGCGCAGGGGGAACAGCAGTTCTTCAGAGATGAATTTGTGCTGCGGGTCGTCCTGCAGGATCTGGTTGTCCAGGGCGTTTTGCAGGCGGGCATCGATCAGTCGGGCCAGCTGGATGGACTTTTCCAGCTTGTGGGTCAGGGCGCGCATGGCGGCCTGGTCGTCGGCCAGGGTGATGTTGTCGCGCTTGAGTTGTTCGCGCCCGGCCTCCAAGGACTTGATGATGGCGTCTATGGTGGTGGAGGCGCTTTCGTAACGGGAGAAATAGCGCTTGAGCGGGGTGCCGACGCCGGGGATATAGCCCAGCAGACGGCTGAACCAACCGGCCTCCAGGTCCAGGTGGGTGGGGTCCAGCTCCTCCACCTCGGTTTTGAGGTCGATCAGGGAGGTGGCCACCTGTCCGCCCTCCTCGCTGTCTTGCATCAGCTTGCTCAGGGGCTGCTTGAGCATGGCGCTGCGCCGGGCCGCCTCGCGCTGCAGGTCCATGCCCATGGCCTCGATAGCGGCCTTGGCACCCTCCTGCTGCTGGCTGTCATTGAGGTCGATCTGGGTGATGCGGGCGACCACATCCTCGGCCTGCTCCTCCAGCTTGGGGTCGGCCCCGGAGGCCACGCCGATCTCCAGGGGATCGGCCAGTTTGAGGTCTTTTTTCAGCGCTTCTTTATCGACAAATACCAGTTGGGACGCGGTTTCTTCAGCCATGGGTAACTCCTATGGGCGCATGGAAATGATGGGGGTTGCCTGATTTGTCTTTGACTTAAATTGCTCAGTTAAGCCACAGAGACACGGAGATCACAAAGTTTTTCAATAAGCTAGGAGCCTGTCGGGTTTAGGTGCCCGTAGCGAGCAAGGTGGGAGAGCGAGAACAAATTTTCACGATTTTGAGGCGCATAGTGGACTTACGCAACGAAAAATCGGGGCCAATGTTCAAAACAATTCTGGGCCGTTCTTCCCACCGGCGCAGTAGGAGCATCCTAAATCCGACAGGCTCCTAGGCTCTGGCTCCATGCTTCGCTCTACCTCCTCTCTCCCTGGAGTCGTCCGTGGCTCCGTGGCTAATTGCCTTTAATTAGGTTCAATCTAGCCGAGTTCACGGCCAATCTTAGCATGAGCCGCCCCAAGGCATTACTGTGAAGGTTGCGCAGCGCTCGTTTGCCACCCCGGCACGCCAGTATCTCGACAGTCCCAACCCCGAGCGGCGACTCAAATACGCCGACTTTATCGACATCTACACCGCCTTGGACGACAATGAACTCAAGCGCTACCAGCAAGACTACTCCGAGAAGAGCTTTGCTATGACCGCATTTATGAACAAAAAGTTCTAAACTTGGTATCCAACGAAATAATGGGGGAGAATAGATGAGGCTAATCGGCAAACGTATTCAGAAAAGCTTATCAAACAGTGCCGACGAAGCAAGCATAAAGTCAGCAATGTCATTCAATGATGGTTTACAACAACTACCTACTGGAAATACAACCTTTATTAAAAAAGGCGTGTACCATTTCAAAACACATGAAGAAGCCAATACGCATTGGTTTACCTCTGTGGCAAAAGGTATTGCAAACCGTGTCTAAAGAAAAGCAATTCAGTCGCCCTGCGACAAGTGATGATCTGAAGCGAATCATTAAATCTCTGAATGATCAAGGTGCAGAATATTTGTTGATCGGTGGTTATGCGCTTTATACCTATGGTTACCACCGAGCTACGGATGACATTGATTTATTATTGCCGCGCGGGGCCGATAAAGCCAAACCAGTTATTAAGGCGCTTTTGATACTGGAAGATAGACAGTCGGCCAACCTTGATCCCGCATGGTTTGATGAGGGTGACACCATTCGCTTGGCAGACGAAGTAGTCGTTGACTTGATGTTTACTGCATGTGGAGAGACCTTTGAATCACTAAGGTCATGCATGAAACAAATCCATATTGATGGCATACCCGTTAAGACACTGACTCTGGAAGGCCTGCTCAAAACAAAGCAGACCGTCAGGGAAAAGGATCTCATGGATAGGCAGATACTAGAATATGCCATTGATCAGTCTAAACGAAATGAGTAATTGTGGTACGTCCCCTATTATTCCTCCATCGCCACATTTGACTCATCTCTAACTATCAGATTCTACTTTTTCTGTTTGTTTGTGATAAATGTTTAACTAATTGGAATGAAGTGCGTTTTTTATGAATATTAACGAAGGTTTTGGTATAGATGAGATTGAAAAATATCTCTCTCTGCCTGATTATCAGCGCACATCAGCAAATTATCGTGAGTCGCTGTTAAACCCAGAATCCACATTCACTAAAGACGAGTCTGAAAGACTAATAGAGATATCGCAACTAGATCAAAATGGATATTCGACTTTTGCGGTTAACAAGTTGTTGATTGATTTGTCTTGGGCATCCTCTTATCTGGAAGGCAATACCTATACACAACTAGAAACCAAAACACTGATTGAATATGGTGAGAAAATTCTTGGCAAGCCAGACGAAGACGCCATTATGATTTTAAATCACAAAAGAGCCATTGAGCATTCTTTGGCGCATCAGGAACTCACGTCTGACAATATATTGAGTATACATAGACTGTTAGCGATTGCTGATTTCAAGGAGCAGTCCAAGCACTTTTTGCCTCAAGATAAATGTGGCGTTATTCGGTCATACACAAATGATGGATTGTACATTGGAGGCTCTACTTATATACCACCGCAAGCAGAAGAGAGAGGAATAAAATATATTCCTGAACAATTTAATAGAATCATTGATGCATCAACCTCAATAGCTGACCCAATTAACAGATCATTTTACCTTTTTACTAGAATTCCCTATTTACAGCCATTTTATGACGCAAATAAAAGGACATCCAGAATTGCGTGTAATATTCCACTCTTCTCTTGCAACTTGGCTCCACTGTCATTTGTTGATTTTCAAAAGCATAGATACATGGGTGGTCTGATCGCTTTCTATGAGCTAGGTGATGAGAGATTGTTAAAATCCGCTTATGTAGAAGCCTATATTTCATCCACATTTAGGTTCAAGAATTTTGGAGAGCATAACAAGATGTCGCTTTCGGTCGAGAGGGGCAAGCATATTAAGTTAGCGGTGGATTATGTTTTGAACGGGACGGATGAAAATAATTTAATTTGGAAAATGCAGTCCAGGTCAAAGTCAGGAGTTACTGGAGGCAGTAACTCTTCAATGTAGGAGTCCAAAACAAGTGCCAAACTTCCAATAACTTAGCGGTCTGTTGTGTGGCTTTGAGGTGCGAATCTGGGAATAATCGTGGTACGTCCCCTATTATTCACGTCCCCTATTATTCACAGTAGGTCGTCGAGTTGGCTATTCAGATCGGTGAGCGCTATCAGTGCAACCACTGGGACTCGACACCTACAGAAACCAGGAACCTGCTCTCTACTCTACCTATTATTCTATAAACTGGTCTACACGAATGTACGGGAGTGAATCATGAATATTGAAGTCGGCTCCTACGAAGCCAAGACAAAATTGCCTGAGTTGTTGCGAGGCATTCAGGCCGGCAACCGTTACACCATCACCTTGAGAGGCGCGGCTGTGGCTGATCTTGTACCAGCAGAAGCCGACAAGCATTCGGATGCCGTGGCCGCTGTCGATGAAATGCTGTCTTTCATGCGGGTTCACAAGTCAGTAGGGGGTATCGACCTCAAGGCACTTATCAACGAGGGTCGGGCGTGAGTTTTGTTATGGATGCCTCGGTGGCACTGCTCTGGCTTGCACCAGCAACCAATCCGGCAGGTGGAGATTACGCCGCCAATACGCTCGCAGCGCTCAAACAGGCAAAAGCCGTTGTTCCATCGTTGTTTGCACTCGAAATCGCCAATGTGATCAGAAAATCGAATCCAAGGGCATTGTGACCGAAGCAGACTCGCAACGTTACATTGGCCTGCTTGAGCGACTCAATATCATCACCGATCAGGCAACAGCTGCACATGCCTTGAGCGAAACGTTGAATCTCGCTCGTCGCTACAATTTATCGGCCTACGATGCGTCCTATTTGGAACTGGCACTGCGCACCTGTCGAGTACCGCCTGATCCTTTGTATTCGGCTCTAGAATCAAATCCTGTACATCAAGGCGGTGCTCACCTACCGGAATTACGCAATATCTATGAATCTTCGCAAATAAATGAGGTATTGATATGCAAAGCTATGAATCAGATGTAGTGGCTTGGGCCAACGAACAGGCAAGACTGATCCGGGCAGGTCGCTTCGATCAATTAGACATCGAACATATCGCGGAGGAGATCGAGGACGTGGGCAAGAGCGAACAGTGGGAATTGGCAAGCCGCATGGCGGTTCTGCTTGCGCATCTGCTGAAGTGGGAATATCAGCCGGCGCGGCGCGGGGCAAGCTGGGAAATAACAATCCGGAGCCACCGAAAAGAGGTGGCCTATATACTTTATGAGTCGCCTAGCCTGAAAGGAAAGCTGGTTGAGCCGCGTTGGCTTGAAATGGTATGGGCAAAAGCAATCAACCAGGCAAATGCAGAAACAGGATTAACAAATTTTCCTGATGAATGTCCTTGGTCAATCAATGATGAGGTTTTGAAAGAAGCATGGTTGCCGGATTGACAAAATAAACTCAAACTGCGCAGAAGGGCCTTGCAGGAGACAGATCCCATGGACCACGACCATAACTACAAAAACCTCATTCTCGACTACCCACGCGAAGCCCTCGTCTTCTTCGCCGCCGCCGAGGCCCAGGCCATTGATGCGGGTGCCCGCATCGTCCCGGTGCGAGAAGAGCAAATCAAAGAACGCCTGGGTGAGCGCTTTCGCGAACTGGACGTGCCCCTGCTGGTGGAATGGAGCGATGGCCGGCGCAGCGCCATCCTCTTCGTGCTGGAAGAAGAAACCGACCCCAAGCGCTTTTCCATCCACCGCCTGGCCCATTACTGCCTGGATCTAGCCGAACTCTTCGATACCGAACGCCTGGTGCCCGTGGTCATCTTCCTGCACCCCGGCAGCTACCCCGAACAACTGCGGCTGGGCAGTGAACACCGCGACTACCTCCACTTCAGCTACCTCAGCACCGCCCTGTTCGCCACCCCGGCAAACCAGTATCTCGACAGCCCCAACATAGTCGCCCGGCTCAGGCTACCCTGCATGGCCTATGCCCCAGAGGACAAGCTTGCCATCTACGCCGCTGCCACCCGTGGCCTGATGGAACTGGAGCCCAACCCCGAGCGGCGGCTCAAATACGCCGACTTTATCGACATCTACACAGCCTTGGACGACAATGAACTCAAGCAGCTACCAGCAAGACTACGCCGAGGAGAACCTTGCTATGACCGCATTATCCGTTCGTATGAGAGAAGAAGGTTTCCAAAAAGGCATACATCAAGGTATGCAGCTAGGAAGGCAAGAAGGCCAACAAGAAGGCCGGCAACAAGGCGAAGCCGAATTACTGCTGCGCCTAATAAGCCGAAAATTCGGCCCCCACGTGGCCCAGCAGCATGAAGCGCGGATCAGGCAGGCCGACCTGAGCAGCTTGGAACACTGGGCCGATACCATCCTCAGTGCCGAAAGCCCAGATGAGCTGTTTGGGTGATAGCACGGCACATGATCTGGCTTCGAGGATCGCAGAGCTGTGAAGGGGAAAAACCTACAGACCAGTGCAGCAGGCAGAGGGTTAATCGTGGTACGTCCCCTATTATTCGGGTAAGCCCGTTCCAGCAGGCCAACCCGAGGGTGTAGGAGCGGCCTTGGCCGCGAAGAGCGCAGAAATCGCGGGCAAGCCCGCTCCCACTGGGCCTGCCCTATTGATACGGTGAAAAATGACCGGTGCTTGTTCGTGGTACGTCCCCTATTATCCCGTCCCCTATTATCCCTATTTCAAATTGAAGAGAAAGAAAATGAAAGCTGAAGTTACTGCAATCATAGAAAGCGCGTCAGAAGGAGGCTATTGGGCGGTATCTCCAGAATTTCCTGGGGCAAATGGTCAAGGTGACACTATAGACGAAGCCCGTAATAGCTTAAAGGCTGCAATAAACCTATTAATAGAAGATCGATTGGAAGATGCACTCAGAGGATTGCCTGAAGACGCTATACGAGAAACGCTAAGCATCACATGAAACGCCGCCAATTGGAAAAATTGCTTCGCCAAGGAGGGTGTTATTTAAAGCGTGAAGGGGCAGAGCATTCACTCTGGATAAATCCCAATACAGGTAAAATTGAAGCCATACCCCGCCATAATGAAATAAAAGAAGGGCTGGCGCTGAAAATATTGAGAAACCTGGTGCAAAGATGAGGCTGCTAATGTGATGCGCAACAGTGTGTTTACACCAAAAATCTGGATTGATATTACAGATGGTTAATCGTGGTACGTCCCTTATTATTCATTCTCGACTACCCACGAGAATAGCTCGCCTTCTTCGCGGCTTCTGAGGCAAAGGCCGGTGCGGGAAGAGCAGCTCAAATAACGCCTTGGCCTAGCTACTTACTCCCTCTCCCCTTCAAGGGGAGACGACTACACGGAGGCAGGAGGTAGGGCGAAGCAGGATGCCCGAGCCGAGGGTTGGGGTGAGGGGTAAGTTGTACCGTCACTTTCCCCTGCTAGTGGAATGGAGCGATGGCTGCCGCAGCGCCATCCTGTTCGTGCTGGAAGAAGAAACCGACCCCAAGCGCTTCTCCATCCATCGCCTGGTCCACTACTGCCTCGACCTGGCTGAACTCTTCGACACCGAACGCCTGGTGCCCGTGGTCATCTTCCTGCACCCCGGCAGCTACCCCGAACAACTGCGGCTGGGCAGCGAAAACCGGGATTACCTCCACTTCAGCTACCTCAGCACCGCCCTATTCGCCACCCCGGCACGTCAGTATCTCAACAGCCCCAACATCGTTGCCCGGCTCAGGCTACCCTGCATGGACTACGCCCCAGAAGACAAGCTGGCCATCTACGCCGCCACCACCCGCGGCCTGATGGAACTGGAACCCGACCCCGAGCGGCGAAGTAAATACGCCGACTTTATCGACATCTACACCGCATTGGACGACAATGAACTCAAGCGCTACCAGCAAGACTACGCCGAGGAGAACCTTGCTATGACTGCATTATCCGTTCGCATGAGAGAAGAAGGTTTCCAAAAAGGCATACATCAAGGCATGCAACAAGGTATGCAATAAGGCGAAGCCGAAATACTGCTGCGCCTGATAAGCCGAAAATTCGGCCCCCAGGTCGCCCAGCAGCAGGAGGCGCGGATCAGGCAGGCCGATCTGAATAGCCTGGAACACTAGGCTGATGCCATCCTCAGTGCCGAAAGCCCGGATGAGCTGTTTGAGTGATGGCGCTGCATGGGGCCTTGAGGACAATGGCGTCAACTTAAGACATTTACGGGCTGCTTAGGCCGTTCGCTGAGCGAAGTCGAAGCGAGCGGCGGCTGGCTTCGGCCTTCGGCTAGGCTCAGGATGTCGCTCCGCTCAGCCAGCGCTTCCTCGCTAAGTTGACGACATTGGCTGTGAGGGAAAACAGACAGGCCGGTGCAGTGGGCAGAAGGTTAATCGTGGTACGCCCCTATTATTCACGTCCCCTATTATTCAAAGTGAGTGTCCTTTTGTTTACTTTTGTTTAGTAGGAGTTTATGCCCTCTGTGTCTAGAAGAATAGAATGAAGAGGAAGAGGATTAATCGTGGGTACGACCCCTGTTATTTATTGCTTAATTATTTGAATTAAGTGTGGCCCATTTAATTGGTGAGTGCAATGCAAATAGCGATTGAATTACCCAGTGATTTTGTAAATTTTCAAGGTGCCGACGAAACCCGACAAGAAATCACAGCCTCCTACGCCCTGTGGCTAGTCAAGCAAGGCCGAGTGACATTGTCTAAGGCGGCAGAGTTGGCGGGCGTCGATCTTTACGACTTCATGATGATCTGCAAAAGCAATAAGGTACCAGTAATCGACATTAGCCGTGACGAGCTGATCGCGGAACTATCGGGGTTTGACCCACGATGATCCTTGTTACCGACTCATCCGCACTGGTCGCGCTGGCTGCCTGTGACAGCGTGGCTTTGCTGCAGGCCAAGCGAATGGGCCTTGTCAGCCACATTGCCCCCCGTATGCGTCAAATTACCGAAAGCCCAATTTTCATCAGTGAAGGTCTGGTAGCAACGGTGCTTGAACTTGCTGGCGAACTCGACCAGTTGCCCTGAATGCTGTTATGAACCTCATCCCCGCCTTCATCCGCCGCCGCATCGCCCACCGGCCCAACCTGGTCAAGATCGTGGACAACATCGGCTGGCTGTTCTTCGACAAGATCCTGCGTATGGGCGTGGGGTTGCTTGTGGGCTGTGGATTGTCTGCTACCTGGGGCCGGAACGGGAGAAAAAGAATGTATTTAGTAAACTGTCACCGTAATTCTATACCGGCGCAACCTACCGACTAGATGGTGACCATGTGACAAAAACAGGAGCATGAAGCGTGCAGATTGAAGCGATCTACCGCGAAGGGCGAGTCCAGTTCACCAAGCCAATACAGCTAAAGAACCACCCGATCCGTGTTCGCATCGACATCCCCGACGATGAAATTGATTCGGCCGAATCGCACCAAGAATTTGACCTAGCGCTTTTCAGCACGCAGGTCCAGAAAGAGGTTGAACGGCTCAAGGCCCTGCAGGTGTCATCTGCGGCAGATGAGCTCGGGCTCGAAGAGGGGCCCGCGAATGAGGAAGATGCAGCCCGCTGGGCCGGTATCCTCATCCGCAATGAATCCAGCAACGAGCAAGGGCGGTAGCCATGCGCGACCTGCTTCTGGACATCAACATCATCGTCGACCTATGCGTTGAACGAGCAGGTTCGGCCAACAGCCGGATTGCGCTAGCGGTGGCAAAAGAACGTGATGTGCGTCTGTGGACCTACGCCGGTTCGGTGCAAACCATGGAGTATGTCGTCGCCGCCGAACTCCACGAACGCGCCCGAGGGAACGACCGTGCAATCAGCGCATCGGCAGCTCGCCGCCAGGCGCGGGTTCTACTGGGCAAGCTCACCACAGGCATGCAATGGCTAGCCGCACTTGCCAGCGAATGCGACGTCTTTGCCGAAGACGACCCGGAAGACGCCCAGCTCATCCGCTCCCTGGAGCGTATGCCCGGCACCTCGCGGCTGCTGACACGGGACAAACGGCTTCTTGCCCAACATCCCGAAAAAACAACAACACCCGAGTCGCTCATCCAACAGGCCCTCAAAAACCCTGCTGAGCCAGCCATCGACTTCATCGACCTGAAGGCCCAACAGGCCAGCATACGCCCCCAGCTCGAGCGCAACATCCATCGCGTCCTCCACCACGGCCAATACATCATGGGCCCTGAAATCCAGGAACTGGAGGAGCGCCTGGCCGATTACGTAGAAGTGGAACACTGCATCACCTGCGCCAGCGGCACAGACAGCCTGCTCATCGCCATGCTAGCCCTTGGCATAGGCCCCGGTGACGAAATCATCACCACCCCGTTCACCTTCATCGCCACTGGTGAAATGATCGCCCTGCTCGGCGCCAGGCCCGTCTTCGTCGATATCGATCCGCCCACCTACAACATCGACCCGACGAAGATTGAAGCAGCCATCACCCCCAACACCCGCGCCATCATACCGGTCAGCCTCTACGGTCAACCGGCCGACTTTGATGAAATCAACGCCATCGCTCAGCGCCACGGGCTGCCGGTGATCGAGGACGGTGCCCAATCCTTCGGCGCTACCTACAAGGCGCGCAAATCCGGCGCGCTTTCCGCCATCGGCTCCACCAGCTTCTTCCCCAGCAAGCCCCTGGGCGGCTATGGCGACGGCGGCGCCCTGTTCACCAACGACGACGCCCTAGCCAAGGCCATGCGCGAGATCCGCGTCCACGGCCAAGACCGGCGCTATAATCACCCGCGCATCGGCATCAACGGCCGGCTCGACACCCTTCAGGCCGCCGTGATTCTAGCCAAGCTGGACCGGTTCGATGACGAAATCGCCGCCCGCCAGCAAGTCGCCGCTCGCTACAACCAATGGTTAGCCGGAAGCGAAATCCTCACCACACCCTACAAGGCACCTGACCGAACCCACGTCTATGCCCAGTACAGCATCGAGGTGGACAACCGCGAAGCACTCCAGGCCGTGCTCAAGGCGCAGAATATACCCACCGCCGTCCACTATCCCCTCGGCCTGCACAGGCAGCCGGCATTCAATGCACTGGGGCAAGCAGAAGCCAGGTTCCCTCATACCAACTCCGCGGCCCAGCGGATAATGAGTTTGCCAATGCATCCATACCTGACCGCACGGCAACAACAGCAGGTAGTAGATGCCTTAGTCAACCCCAACATGGCAAACTGCGCCCCATGAAAGAGCACATCAGATCAAAGAACCCCTCCACCAGCACTTTCGAGAACTTCCCCTATTATTATCCGGCAAATATCGATGCATTACAGACTTGAACATGCAACGCAACAACTCAGTTTCTCTACATATCTGGCGCTTAAAATATTGAGAAACCTGAGGCGTAGATGAGGCCCCTAAAGTGTTGCGCAACAGTGTGTTTGTACCAAACATCTGGTTTAAATTACAGATGGTTAATCGTGGTACGTCCCCTATTATTACGTCCCCTATTATTATGATTTCTGAAAGCCTTGCAATCCGCTCAACCGGCATCCGAGATGCTTTTTGCTGTCATCGCCAAGATCAACAACGAAATGATGCAACGCAGCGTCCCGGGACACCCAGGAGTCATCGCCGATGAGCGATAACCTCCTTGTGCCAATTAATGGGATCGGCAACCAAACATGCCGCCGCCAAAAACAGACCCTGCGCCATGCCTAGCGCCCCAAACAAACCCAGCAACCGTAACCCCCTGCGTGACATCCCGCACTACTTGGGCGTGTTCCAAATCTACCTGGGGCCGCGCATGTACCTGGTCTTTGCCCTGACCCTGGTCGCCGCCCTCGCCGAAGGGGTGGGCATCCTCATGCTGTTGCCCTTGCTGCAGGGGCTGGGAGAAAACGGCCTGGGGCAGACCAGCCACACCGCAATGGCTCAAAACGCCAACAGCAGCAGTGGCATCAGCAGCTGGCTCAATGAACTGCTCGCCAGCCTGGGCCTGGCGGATTCAACCCTGGCGGTACTGCTCATCATCACTGCGGCCTTCATCGTCAAAGGCCTCATCACCTTTCTCGCCCTGGGCTATAACGCCTACCTGCGCGGCAAGTTGCTGCGCGAACTCAAGAGCCAACTGTTCGACCACTACAGCCATATGAGCTATAGCTACTACGCCAGCCGCGACACCGGCCACTTCATCAACCTCATCAACGCCCAGATCAACCTCATGCTGGCAGCCTTTGAGGCCCTGGGGCATTTGAGCGCCAGGTTGATCAACACCCTGATCTATCTATCTCGCCCTGGCCTTTCTCGTCGCCTGGCGCTTCGGCCTCATGGCGCTGCTGCTGGGCCTGGTCCTGCTCATGCTGTTCCGCTGGCTCAATCACTACGTGCGTCAACTCTCGCGCCAAACTGCACAAGAAAGCGGCCGCCTGGCCAAGTACCTCATCCAAACCCTGCACGCCTTCAAGTACCTCAGAGCCACCGGGCAAATACCCAAGCTCAAGCACGGCATCACCGCCTCCATCAGCCGCCTCACCGGCTACGAAATGCGCCGTGGCATCGCCGATGCCTTCACCCGCGCCATCAGCGAGCCCATCGCCGTGGTCTTCATCATGCTCATCGTCATGGCGCAACTGCTCTATTTCGAGCAACCCCTGGTGCCCATACTGGTCTCCATTGTCTTGTTCTACCGGGCCATCAACAGCATCCTCGGCATACAGCACAGCTGGCAGAGCACCCTGGACCACATCGGCAGTCTCGAACTGCTGCATACCGAATTCACCCAACTCAAACAGCACCAGGAAGCCGACGGTGGACACCAGCTAGGCCCCTTCAGCCAAGCCATCCGGCTACAAAACCTGCACTTTGGCTACAGCCCGGAGCTGGGGCCTGTGCTCAAAGACATCAGCCTGGATATCCCCGCCCAAAGCAGCATCGCCTTGGTAGGTGAATCGGGCGCGGGCAAATCCACCCTGGTGGACCTGCTCAGCCTCACCCTGCAACCCAGCAGCGGCGAGCTACTCATTGATGGCGTCAACGCCGCGCAACTCAACCGCACCAGCTGGCGCCAGCAGATCGGCTATGTCTCCCAGGAAACCGTCGTGTTCGACGACAGCATCGCCAACAACATCTGCCTCTGGCAGGGCGACCCCCAGCAAGACCCCCAGCTCATGGCGCAGATAGAGCAAGCCGCCCGCCAGGCCCATATTGCCCACTTCATCCAAACACTGCCCGAGGGCTACCACAGCCTGGTGGGCGACCGAGGTCTGCGCCTCTCCGGCGGCCAGCGCCAGCGCCTGTTCATCGCCAGAGAACTCTTCCGCCAACCCCGGCTGCTGATCCTGGACGAAGCCACCAGTGCCCTGGACTCGGAATCCGAACAGGCCATCCAGCAAAGCATCGACGCCCTCAAGGGCAAAACCACCCTGGTCATCATCGCCCACCGCCTCTCCACCATCCGCGATGTGGATCGCGTCTATGTCTTCGACCAAGGTCGGCTGGTAGAGCAGGGCGGCTATGCAGAACTCTGCGCCCGACCTAACTCGAGGTTTGCTAAGCTTGTTGCTTTGCAAAAACTCTAAATGCTCAGGTAGATACCCGCAGGAAAGAAGCCCATGGACCACGACCAGAACTACAAAAACCTCATCCTCGACTACCCACGCGAAGCGCTCGCCTTCTTCGCCGCCTCTGAGGCCCAGGCCATAGATGCGGGAGCGCGCATCGTCCCGGTACGGGAAGAGCAACTCAAAGAACGCCTGGGTGAGCGCTTTCGCGAACTGGACGTGCCCCTGCTGGTGGAATGGAGCGATGGCCGGCGCAGCGCCATCCTGTTCGTGCTGGAAGAAGAAACCGACCCCAAGCGCTTCTCCATCCACCGCCTGGCCCATTACTGCTTGGACCTGGCCGAACTCTTCGATACCGAACGCCTGGTGCCGGTGGTCATCTTCCTGCATCCTGGCAGCTACCCCGAACAACTGCGGCTAGGCAGCGAAAATCGTGATTATCTCCACTTCAGCTACCTCAGCACCGCCCTATTCGCCACCCCGGCAAACCAGTATCTCGACAGCCCCAACATCGTCGCTCGGCTCAGGCTGCCCTGCATGGACTACGCCCCAGAAGACAAGCTGGCCATCTACGCTGCCGCCACCCGCGGCCTGATGGAACTGGAACCCGACCCCGAGCGGCGGCTTAAATACGCCGACTTTATCGACATTTACACAGCCTTGGACGACAATGAACTCAAGCGCTACCAGCAAGAATATGCAGAGGAGAACCTTGCTATGACCGCATTATCCGTTCGTATGAGAGAAGAAGGCTTTCAAAAAGGCATACATCAAGGCATGCAGCAGGGTGAAGCCGAATTACTGCTCCGCCAGATAAGTCGAAAATTCGGCCCCCAGGTCGCCCAGCAGCATGAGGCGCGGATCAGGCAAGCCGACCTGGACAGCCTGGAACATTGGGCCGATGCCATCCTCAGTGCCGAAAGCCCGGATGAGCTGTTTGAGTGATGGCACGGCATCTGACCTGGCTTCGAGTATCGCGGAGGGGTGCGGGAGTAAATGAACAGACCGTTGCAGGAGGCAGAGGCTAATCGTGGTACGGCTCCTATTATCTCTGCAACATTCACACTAACGAGAAATCCATCAAAATGACTGATCGAATCACCATTGACCCAGCAATATGCCATGGCAAGCCCTGCATTCGTGGCTTGCGCTATCCTGTTGAAACGATTCTTGAGTGGCTTGCTGGCGGCATGAGCATAGAGGAAATCTTGTATGACTATGAAGACCTAGAGCGGGAGGACATACTGGCCGCATTGTCTTATGCCGCACGCCTAACCCATATCAAACGATTGGAGCCTATGGCTGCATGAAGCTCCTGATTGATGCGCAATTACCGCGACGTTTTGCGGGATGGTTGGCAGAAGCTGGACATGATGCATTGCATACACTAGACCTACCGCACAAAAACCGAACGCCTGATGCCGAGATAGTTGCCCTTGCCAATCAAGATGGGCGCATTGTGGTAACAAAAGACGATGACTTTGTGCAGACGTACATTCTTAACGGTGAACCATCACTGTTGTTAATTTCCACAGGCAATATATCCAATGCTGAACTCGAGAAACTTGTGCGCGCCAATCTGGTGGCGATAGAAAATGCACTCAGCGCTCATCGATTTGTTGAGATTACTCGTAATACACTTGTAATTCACGAATGAGTATAAAAAGGCTACTTGGCCACTCAACAACATACTGGTTATCACTCCACACAGATTGCGCAGTGGTCAATCGTGGTTCGTCCCCTATTATTTAAAGCAGGATGCCAGAGCCGAGGGATAGGGTGAGGGGGGGGTGAAACGCCTATTTTTCCACCTCACCCCAGCCCTCTCCTTGAAGGAGAGGTGGGCTAAACGCTTAATTTAATGGCAATGGCTGTTTGGGTGATAGCACGAAACCTGACCTGGCTTCGAGGATCGCTGAGCTGTGAAGAAGAAAAACCGACAGACCGGTGCAGCAGGCAGAGTGTTAATCGTGGTATGTCCCCTATTATTCGGGTAAGCCCGTTCCAGCAGGCCAACCCGAGGGTGTAGGAGCGGCCTTGGCCGCGAAGGGCGCAGAAATCGCGGGCAAGCCCGCTCCCACTGGGCCTGCCCTATTGATACGGTGAAAAATGACCGGTGTTTAATCGTGGTACGTCCCCTATTATCCCTGGTCGGGTGACTACTGCAGGCAGGCTGAGATGAGCACACCTCAAGAACTCGGATACTGTTTGCCAGAGGTTAGCATATCCGCTAACATTGCCCTGATGAGCTGGTCTATCAACTTCTTCAACGAACGCGTTCATCGTGAGATCACCGAGTGGCCAGTGGGCATTTACGCCGACTTCCTCCGTTTGGCTGGTCTCATCGAGGAAGACGGTTCCGATCTGCGATTGCCGCACTCCCGAGCCATGGGCGAGGGCTTGTTTGAGCTTCGTTGCAGGGGCGAGGAGGGAATTAGCCGGGCTTTTTACTGCACGATGGTTGGCCAGCAGATCATTATCCTGCACAGCTTCATAAAGAAGACGCAAGAAACGCCAGCCCGAGAACTCAAAACCGCTCGCAAACGGCTGAAAGAGGTGAAACATGGATAACGAAGGCTACAACCCGATTCGCTTAGACACTCAAGCAGAACTTGCCAGTGCAATGCAGCGCCCCGGCTTCAAAGCGGCATGGGATGGTTTGGAAGAGGAGTACGCTGCGATCAGCGAACTGCTGCAGGCACGCAAGCAAGCCGGACTGACCCAAGCTGAAGTCGCCACGCGTATGGGCACGACCAAAAGCGCCATCTCACGGTTGGAGGGATCGATCCGCAGTGACAGTCATTCGCCTTCGTTCGCTACGCTGCGTAAATATGCGCATGCCTGTGGCAAGCGACTGATCATCAAGATGGTGTGACACATCACGCCACCAGCGCCTCCTTCATTCCGACCAGTCCTACCTACGGCACCCTAACCACCTCGACCACCTACGCATCCCGGTCACCGGTGTAGGCAGGTGCCGCCATATCCACCGACCTGGCTCACCTACTCCACGCGAAGCCATCGGGGGTCTCCACGGCATGACGATGTCGGAATAGCGCCGCTCTACCCGCTCGGACTCGGTGCGCAGCTCCTTGATGACCTTCAGCTCCAGCCCCAGGATGTAGTGCGCCATGACCCGCACCAGCTGGCGGATCAGTTGCTTGGAGATGATGTCAGTGTGGCCCATGGGGAGAGTGTGGCATGGGTTCGGGGTGGCTGGCTAGAGGCGCAACGGTTGGTCAGGCGGCATTGGGGATAGTCATTCACACATCACCCCGGCAACACCCGCCCCGCCAGGTTCCGGATCGCCTCCTCCGCCATCGGCCCTTTGGTGGCCAGCACCCAGAGGTCCCAGCCCTGAGCGCGGCGCTTGCCTGCACTGGTGCTGAAGCCTGCCTGGTGTAGGGCCTGGGTCAGGCTTTTGAGGGTGAAGCCGGTCTTGTGGGCCATGTAGTAGTGGCCTAGGGCCAAGGCTTCTGTGTGACCGCTGGGCAGCGAACACCGCGACTACCTCCACTTCAGCTATCTCAGCGCCGCCCTGTTCGCTACCCCGGCAAACCAGTATCTCGACAGCCCCAACATCGTCGCCCGGCTCAGGCTGCCCTGCATGGCCTATGCGCCGGCAGAAGAACTAGAAATCTACGCCGCAGCTAGCCGCGGTCTGATGGAACTGGAACCCAACCCGGAGCGGCGGCTCAAATACGCCGACTTTATCGACATCTACACCGCATTGGACGACAATGAACTCAAGCGCTACCAGCAAGACTACGCCGAGGAGAACCTTGCTATGACCGCATTATTCGTTCGCATGAGAGAAGAAGGCTTCCAAAAAGGCATGCAACAAGGTATGCAACAAGGCGAAGCCGAATTACTGCTGCGCCTAATAAGCCGAAAATTCGGCCCCCAGGTCGCCCAGCAGCATGAAGCGCAGATCAGGCAGGCCGCCCTGGACAGCCTGGAACACTGGGCCGATGCCATCCTCAGTGCCGAAAGCCCGGATGAGCTGTTTGAGTGATGGCGCTGCGTGGGGCCTTGAGGGCAATGGAGTCAACTTAAGGCTTTCCCTGGCTGCTTAAGCCGTTCGCTGAGCGGAGTCGAAGCGAGCGGCGGCTGGCTTCGGCCTTCGGCTAGGCTCAGGATGCCGCTCCGCTCAGCCAGCGCTTTCTCGCTAAGTTGACGACATTTGCCGTGAGGGAGAAAAACAGACAGGCCGGTGCAGTGGGCAGAGGGTTAATCGTGGTACGTCCCCTATTATTCTATCGGGGTACGTCCCCTATTATTATCATTATTCAGTAACTTCCAGAAGGCGCCCAGCAATGCAAAACACCATTGAAATAACCTGTCCGCAAGAAATTTTGCTGGGCTTGCGCCTGGATGCTGATCAATTTGCCGATCTTGTCAAGGAAGAAGCTGCTGTGGCTCTATTTCGTGAGGGGCGCCTATCGTCGGGCATGGCCGCAAGCTGGCTTGGCGTTCCGCGGGCCCATTTTCTCCTGAAGGCCATGGGGGAAGGCGCAAATCTGCTGGAAAACAACGAGGATGATTTTCTTAGGGAGACTTCCTTGCTGTGATCGTTTTTTCTAACACCACACCTTTCATCGCGCTTTCTAGCATTGGCCAGTTAGAACTTCTGCCAGCGTTATTTGGCAAGGTGCATGTTGCCGAGTCTGTTGCCAGAGAATGCGCTGAGGGTGGACGAATCCTCGTTCCGGATCTTTGGACACTGTCTTGGGTTGTTCAGGTTTCAGATGAAGAAACATCGACATTACCCATTCTGTTCGAACTTGATCGTGGTGAACAACAAACCATCGGGCTCGCCAGAAAATGCAATGCAGACAGAGTAATCATCGACGAGCGTCTTGGTCGCCGCGTGGCTGAATATCTACAGTTGAACGTGACAGGCACCTTGGGTGTGCTGGCAAAGGCCAAGGACATTGGTCTGATACCATCATTCAGTGAAGCCGCGCAAACCATGAGGGAACAAGGTATCCATTACAACGTCGGCTTGGTGGCGCGGATTGCACAACGCCTAGGCGAAATATCACCATGAAATGGTTAATCGTGGTACGTCCTTATTATTATGGAGAAAGTTCATGATAACTGCTGAGAAGATTCTTGAAGAAGCGCGTGGCTTGCCTGAGTTTGAATTGCGCGAGGTGCTTGAGTTTGTCAGCTACCTGAAATCCCGCAGAAGCCAACTCGCTGCCCATGAAACTGCAGTCGAAGCAAATGCTGACTGGGCTGAATTTGAGAAGGGTGCTGGCTTTTGGTCTGGTAAGTTTGATCGTGCAGAGTGCTATGACCGCAAGATTCTTCGCTGATACCAATATCGCTGTTTATGCGCTGGACGCCGATCAGCAACGGCGGAAGCAGGCGCTCGCCATCATGCGGGCGCACCCAGTCATCAGTACTCAGGTAGTTAATGAGTTTCTGAGTGTTCTAATCGGTACCTGATTACCCACGTATCTCAGCCCTCATCTGGCGTTGGCTTGGCGCGGGGCATAGGGCGGGCCGCGCCCGCCGCCAAGCCACTTGCAATGAGGTTGCACTTTGCGAGGGCGCGGCGGCCACGGGCCGCCCTATGTGCTGTCAGATGCAGGTAAAGGCGAATCTCTCCGATAGGCTGAGGTTTGTGGGTAATCAGGCAATTCTTTGAATTAAGTGTGGCCCATTTAATTGGTGAGTGCAATGCAAATAGCGATTGAATTACCCAGTGATTTTGTAAATTTTCAAGGCGCCGACGAAACCCGACAAGAAATCACAGCCTCCTACGCCCTGTGGCTAGTCAAGCAAGGCCGAGTGACGTTGTCTAAGGCGGCAGAGTTGGCGGGCGTCGATCTTTACGACTTCATGATGATCTGCAAAAGCAATAAGGTACCAGTAATCGACATTAGCCGTGACGAGCTGATCGCGGAACTATCGGGGTTTGACCCACGATGATCCTTGTTGCCGACTCATCCGCACTGGTCGCGCTGGCTGCCTGTGACAGCCTGGCTTTGCTGGATGAAATTTTTGGTCAAGTTATCGTGCCAGAGGCGGTGTTTAATGAAGTTGTTCGCGCAGATAAATTCCAATCCAACCGCTTGAAGGATTACCTGCATAATAAGATTTGTACAGTAGAAATGCAGCGGTTTGTCTATCTCGATGCATTCGCCGATGCAGGCGAAACTGAGGCCATGCTGCTCTACAAAGAAGTCGCTGCAGACTACCTACTCATCGATGACAAACGTGGACGCAAGATTGCAAGCATCAACCAGATCAGAACCATCGGATCACTCGGCGTATTGCTGCAGGCCAAGCGAATGGGCCTTGTCAGCCACATTGCCCCCCGTATGCGGCAAATTACCGAAAGGCCAATTTTCATCAGTGAAGGTCTGGTAGCAACGGTGCTTGAACTTGCTGGCGAACTCGGCCAGTTGCCCTGAATGCTGTCATGAACCTCATCCCCGCCTTCATCCGCCGCCGCATCGCCCACCGGCCCAACCTGGTCAAGATTGTCGATAACATCGGCTGGCTGTTCTTCGACAAGATCCTGCGTATGGGCGTGGGGTTGCTTGTGGGCTGTGGATTGTCTGCTACCTGGGGCCGGAACGGGAGAAAAAGAATGTATTTAGTAAACTGTCACCGTAATTCTACCTCCACTTCAGCTACCTCAGCACCGCCCTATTCGCCACCCCGGCACGTCAGTATCTCGACAGCCCCAACATCGTCGCCCGGCTCACGCTACCCTGCATGGACTATGCACCAGAAGACAAGCTGGCCATCTACGCCGCAGCCACCCGTGGCCTGATGGAACTGGAACCCGACCCCGAGCGGCGGCTCAAATACGCCGACTTTATCGACATCTACACCGCCATGGACGACAATGAACTCAAGCACTACCAGCAAGACTACGCCGAGGAGAACCAAGCCATGACCGCGTTATCTGTACGCATGAGAGAAGAAGGCTTCCAAAAAGGCATGCAGCAAGGCATGCAGCAAGGCCGGCAAGAGGGAGAAGGCGAAGCCGAAATACTGCTGCGCCAGTTAAGTCGAAAATTCGGTCCCCAGGTCGCCCAGCAGCATGAGGCGCGGATCAGGCAGGCCGACCTGGGCAGCCTGGAACACTGGGCCGATGCCATCCTCAGCGCCGAAAGCCCGGATGAGCTGTTTGAGTGATCGCGCAGTACCTGGCCTCGGGGCAATGGAGTCAACTTAAGATATTTACAGGCTGCTTAAGCCGTTCGCTGAGCGGAGTCGAAGCGAGCGGCGGCAGGCTTCGGCCCTTCGGCTAGGCTCAGGACGCCGCTTCGCTCAGCCAGCGCTTTCGCGCTAAGTTGACGACATTTGTCGTGAGGGAGAAAAACAGATAGGCCGGTGCAGCAGGCAGAGTGTTAATCGGGATACGTCCTCTTATTAGGGGCAGGAATGGGACGAATAGGATAGTTTTTACCGATACGGGGTTAACTTGGCGCTTAGTTTGGGCAATAGTGTGAGACCCTCGCCAACACAGTGAATTGGTACGGGAACAGAAAGGAAAGCAGATAGGCCGTTGAGTTGGCAGAGGGATAATCGTGGTACGTCCCCTATTATTTCTATTATTTCATCGGTAAGCAACGCGTGCCTCGGGAGTTGGCTAATCGTTATGCGCGTATCCTGTTGCGTCGCTGCGAAGTTGTCGCATTAACCCAGCAGGTAGTCGAGTTGGCTATTCAGATCGGTGAGCGCTATCAGTGCAACCATTGGGACTCACTGGTGCTTAATCCTGGTACGTCCCCTATTATCCCTATTTCAAATTGAAGAGAAAGCAAATGAAAGCTGAAGTTACTGCAATCATAGAAAGCGCGTCAGAAGGAGGCTATTGGGCGGTATCTCCAGAATTTCCTGGGGCAAATGGTCAAGGTGAAACTATAGACGAAGCCCGTAATAGCTTAAAGGCTGCAATAAACCTATTAATAGAGGATCGATTGGAAGATGCACTCAGAGGATTGCCCGAAGACGCTATACGAGAAACGCTAAGCATCACATGAAACGCCGCAAACTGGAGAAATTGCTGCGCCAAGAAGGGTGTTATTTAAAGCGTGAAGGGGCAGAGCATTCACCCTGGATAAATCCCAATACAGGTAAAATTGAAGCCATACCCCGCCACAATGAAATAAAAGAAGGACTAGCGCTGAAAATATTGAGAAATCTGGTGCAAAAATGATGCCCATAAAGTGATATGCAACAGTGTGTTTATACCAAACATCTGGCTTGATTTTTAGATGGTTAATCGTGGTGCGTCTCCTATTATTATCCCCAGAGATCTGCGAAGAACCATAATTTGTAACTTTAGGAGTATTCATGATTAAAATTTTGTAACTATTCAGGGGCGCTTCAATAAAGTGCCCGTCAGAGCCAAGCCATAACTCTCCGAACCAAAAAATCACCTACATTTGCCCTTGACAGCATAGGAAGGCCCATCTATGCTGTGTTCCATCCTCTGTTTGAGAATGGGCTGTTCTCATGAGCAACTACTTTGGTTCCAAAGCGACTTCAGGTCTGTGTCAACCGATCATTGCCCTGATGCCGCCCCACGACACCTATATCGAGACCCATCTTGGCGGTGGCACCATCATGCAGCGCAAGCCACCGGCGCTGCGCAATATTGCCATTGATCTCGATCCGGCTGCACTGGCCCACTTTGAGTGTGACTATCCGATCGAGAAGGTCTGTGGCTGCGCCCATCAGTTTCTCCGCTCGTTCGACTTTCAGGGTCGGGAACTGATTTATTGCGATCCCCCTTATTTGCACCACACCCGCCGTTCCAAACGCCGTTATCGTTTCGAGTACGAGGAAAGTGATCATGTGCAATTGCTGGAACTGCTCAAGCAATTGCCTTGTGCGGTGATCCTCTCCGGCTATCCCTCGGCGCTCTACGACGATCTGCTGGGAGAGTGGCGTACCTTGGAACTGCAGGTGATGAATCAGGCCGGGGTCAGAACCGAGAAGCTGTGGTTCAACTTCACCCCGGACCGGGTGCACTGGCCGAGCTTTGCGGGGCGCAACTTCACGCACCGCCAGAGCATCAAACGCAAGGCACACAGTTGGGGGCGACGCTATCAGGCCATGCCTCCTGCCGAACGGCTGGCGGTACTGTCCTCGATCATGGCGGTGGAAGCCGGCGAAGTGTTCGAGTAGCCCGGCCCATGATAATCGACAACATCCCGGTCGAGCAGACCCTCGAGTCGGTCAGACGGCAGCTCGACGAGGAGAAAAACCTCTCACCGGCGCTGCGTGCATCGCTGGAGCTGCTGCTGACCCTGACCACGTTGCTGTTGAACCGACTGGGTCTCAATAGCCGCAACAGCTCCAAGCCCCCGTCCACTGACCCCAATCGCAAGAAGGCGGGGAAAAACGGCAACAACAATACCCCCGGTGCCCAGAAAGGCCATACGGGCCACCACCTGGAACTGGTCGATGATCCGGACCATGTCGAGTGGCTCCCGGTGGATCGTGCCACGCTTCCCACCGATGGCATCTTCCGGTGTATCGGCTATGAGCGCCGCCAGGTGTTCGATATCCACATTTCCCGGGTGGTCACGGAATATCGGGCCGAGATCCTGGCCGATGCACGGGAGCAACGCGTGGTCGCTCCCTTCCCGGATCATGTCAAGGTCAAGACCCAGTACGCCGCCGGGGTCAAAATCCACTCGGTTTACATGTCGCTGTTCCAACTGCTGCCCTACCAGCGCATCGAGGAGCACTTTGCCGATCAGTTCGGCCTTCCCTTGAGTGCCGGCAGCCTCTACAACTTCAACAAGGAGGTTTACGAAATGCTGGCCCCGTTTGAGGACTGGGCAAAGCGCGAGCTGTCGCGGGCGCTCCTGTTGCATGCCGACGAGACCGGGATCAACATCGGCGGAAAACGCAAATGGCTGCATGTGCTATGCAGTGCCACCCTGACCCTGCTGATGCCCCATGACAAACGCGGTGGCGAGGCCATAGCGGCGATGGGGGTCCTTCCCGGGTACACCGGCACCCTGGTACACGACCACTGGAAGCCCTACTACCAGCTTCTTTGTTACCACGCGTTGTGCAACGCTCACCACCTGCGGGAGCTGGAGCGCGCCTGGGAGCAGGATCAACAGCAGTGGGCCAAACAGGTGCAGGAACTGCTGCTGGAGATCAACAAAGCTGTCGATGAGGCGGGCGGTGTGTTGAACAGCACGCAGGCCGAGGCCTTCCGGGAACGATACCGACAACTGCTCAAAGCGGGACAGATCGAGTGTCCACCACCGGATGAGTCTCAGCGGAAATCGGGACAGCGGGGCCGGCTGAAACGATCCAAATCTCGAAACCTGCTGGAACGGTTGATTCAGTTCGAGACCGATGTCCTGCGCTTCATGGTGGAACGCGACGTGCCCTTTACCAACAATCAGGGAGAACGGGATCTGCGCATGAGCAAAGTTCAGCAGAAGATCTCCGGCTGTTTCCGTTCAGAGCTCGGGGCAAGAATCTTTGCACGCATCCGCAGCTATCTGTCCACCTGCCAGAAAAATGGGGTATCTTCCGAACAGGCATTGCGGCTCCTCTACGAGGGGCGGTGGCCCGATTTCATGGGGATGACCCCTGAATAGTTACAAAATTTTATTTATTCGCGCTGAATGGGACGAAGAAGCAGGCGTATGGGTTGCAACTTCAGATGATGTTCCTGGCTTGGCAACTGAAGCGGATACGCTTGAGCAACTTTCAGCCAAACTTGAAACCATGGTTCCTGAATTATTAGATGCCAATGGTTCTCTAGATGGCCCTGAAGTCCCTTTTGAGCTTCTTGCCAGAAAACTTTCTGTTGTTCATCGGATACCGGCGAATGGTTGCTAGCTTTACACCGGATCTGAAAAAGGCTCTGCAGGCCGCTGGATGTTATTTTGTTAGGCCGGGTAAGGGTGACCATGATATCTGGTTTTCTCCACATACCGGTATGCACTTTCCTGTCGATTCTAAAATAAAATCCCGTCACACTGCCAACGCAGTGTTAAGGCAGGCAGGTTTGAACAAAAAGTTCTAAACTTGGTATCCAACGAAATTTAATTGGGCTGACTACAGAGACCCGGCGAACTGTGTGTCTAGAAGAACGGTTAAGCAGGAAGGTGGTAAATTGTGGTACGTCCCCTATTATTCTAGGTAAGCCGTAAATTCGGCCCCCAGGTCGCCCAGCAGCAGGAGGCGCGGATCAGGCAGGCCGACCTAGACAGCCTGGAACACTGGGCCGATGCCATCCTCAGTGCCGAAAGCCCGGATGAGCTGTTTGAGTGATGGCGCGGTACCTGGCCTCGGGGCAATGGCGTCAACTTAAGACATTTACGGGCTGCTTAAGCCGTTCGCTGAGCGGAGTCGAAGCGAGCGGAGTCGAAGCGAGCGGCGGCTGGCTTCGGGCCTTCGGCTAGGCTCAGGACACCGCCCCGCTCAGCTAGCGCTTTCTCGCTAAGTTGACGACATTGGCTGTGAGGGAAAACAGACAGGCCGGTGCAGCAGGCAGAGGGTTAATCGTGGTACGTCCCCTATTACTTAAGGGCAAAACCACCCTGGTCATCATCGCCCACCGCCTCTCCACCATCCGCGATGTGGACCGCGTCTATGTCTTCGACCAAGGTCGGCTGGTAGAGCAGGGCGGCTATGCAGAACTCTGCGCCCGACCTAACTCGAGGTTTGCTAAGCTTGTGGCCTTGCAAAAACTCTAAATGCTCAGGTAAACACCCGCACGAAAGAAACCCCATGGACCACGATCAGAACTACAAAAACCTCATCCTCGACTACCCACGCGAAGCGCTCGCCTTCTTCGCCGCCGCCGAGGCCCAGGCCATCGATGCAGGTGCCCGCATAGTCCCAGTACGCGAAGAGCAACTCAAAGAACGCCTGGGTGAGCGCTTTCGCGAACTGGACGTGCCCCTGCTGGTGGAATGGAGCGATGGCCGCCGCAGCGCCATCCTGTTCGTGCTGGAAGAAGAAACCGACCCCAAGCGCTTCTCCATCCACCGCCTGGCCCACTACTGCCTCGACCTGGCTGAACTGTTCGACACCGAACGCCTGGTGCCAGTAGTCATCTTTCTGCACCCCGGCAGCTACCCCGAACAACTGCGGCTAGGCAGCGAAAATCGTGATTATCTCCACTTCAGCTACCTCAGCAGCGCCCTGTTCGCCACCCCGGCAAACCAGTATCTCGACAGCCCCAACATCGTCGCTCGGCTCACGCTGCCCTGCATGGACTTCGCCCCAGAAGACAAGCTGGCCATCTACGCCGCTGCCACCCGCGGCCTGATGGAACTGGAGCCCAACCCCGAGCGGCGGCTCAAATACGCCGACTTTATCGACATTTACACAGCCTTGGACGACAATGAACTCAAGCGCTACCAGCAAGACTACGCCGAGGAGAACAAAGCTATGACCGCATTATCTGTACGATTCACTGAAAAAGGTATTCAGCAAGGTATGCAGCTAGGAAGGCAAGAAGGAAGGCAAGAAGGCCGGCAGCAAGGCGAAGCCGAATTACTGCTGCGCCAGATCAGCCGAAAATTCGGCCCCCAGGTCGCCCAGCAGCATGAAGCGCAGATCAGGCAGGCCGCCCTGGACAGCCTGGAACACTGGGCCGATGCCATCCTCAGTGCCGAAAGCCCGGATGAGCTGTTTGAGTGATGGCGCTGCGTGGGGCCTTGAGGGCAATGGCATCAACTTAAGGTTTTCTCTGGCTGCTTACTGTGAAACTCGCAAAGCGCTCGATTGCTCCCCCCCCCGGGAGGGGGGGGAGGGAACGATCAGGGGCAAGACAACTTTCATATTCCGGGGTGTCCGTCTTGCCCCACGATCGCTAGGCCGTTCGCTGAGCGGAGTCGAAGCGAGCGGCGGCTGGCTTCGGCTTCGCTCAGCCAGCGCTTTGGTGCTAAGTTGACGCCATTGGCTGCTCACCCCCATCGGCCTGCTTTACACCGACATCGGCAAGGGGCTGCCACTGCTGCTGCAATTTCTCATGTATCTCACCCCGGTGGTCTTCCCCATGCCCACCGGCGGCTGGGCGCAGACCCTCTTCAGCTGGAACCCGCTCACCCCGCTCATCCTCACTGCACGAGATTGGCTCACCGGCTTTCCTGGCGATCTCCTCGGCCCCTTTCTGCTGGTGAACGCCATCCTGCTGCTGCTACTCTTGTTCATGGGGATTGTGTTTCGGTTGGCCATGCCCATGCTGATCGAACGCATGGGGAGTTAAGCCATGCGCCTGACCTACAGCCAGCAAGAGGCCATCCGCTCCAGCGTCAACAGCGTCATCGGTGCGGAAAGCCGAATCTGGCTGTTCGGCTCCCGCGCCAATGACCACAAGCAAGGCGGTGACATCGACTTGTTGATTGAACCTGGAAAACCAAGGGAATCCGGCAAGGCCACACCTGGTTACCGTTTTCAAGCAGTTTCATTGACAGGTGCAAACTGCCTGTATCAGCGACAATGCCAATGGCCAAAGGGAACAATAAAATGACCGATCGAATTACCATCGACCCAGCAATATGCCATGGCAAGCCCTGCATTCGTGGATTGCGCTACCCCGTGGAGAATATACTGGAGTGGCTTGCTGGCGGCATGAGCGTTGATGAAATCTTGTCCGACTATGAGGACCTGGAGCGCGAAGACATATTAGCGGCGCTGTCTTATGCTGCCCGCCTGACCCATATCAAACGATTGGAACCTCTGGCCGCATGAAGTTCTTGATTGATGGGCAATCACCGCGGCGTTTTGTGGGATGGCTTGCAGATGCTGGGCATGATGCATTGCATACACTAGACCTGCCGCACAAAAACCGAACGCCTAATGCCGAGATCATTGCCCTTGCCCGGAGAGATGGGCGCATTGTGGTAAGGTAGGGCAGGTGAAGGTGACCAGGGTCGAGCTATTGAGGCACCGCCAGACAAAAGGGGTGGAAACAGCTAGGCTGGGCCTACAGAAACCAAGAACCTGCTCTCTACATCTACCCTATCATTTCGTTTTGGGCTACAATGTAGCTACAATTATGACGATTTGGAGAATGTTATGAACACCGTTGTTCGTGCTCGAATCAGCGAAGAGGTCAAGAACGAAGCGACTGCCGTGCTTGATGCGATGGGGCTCACCGTATCGGATGTCTTTCGTATGATGATGGCGCGGATTGCGCGTGAGCATGCCTTGCCATTTGAGCTGTTGGCGCCGAATGAAAAGACCATTGCAGCCATGCGTGCTGCACGAGATGGGCGAGCTGAAACCGTCACGCTGGAACAGCTGCAGTCTACTCTAGATGAGGACAATTAAACAAACCTCACGCTTTAAGCGAGATCTTAAGCGTGAAGCCAAAGGCAAGCACAAACAAGATCTCCGCGATGGTTTTGTGAAGATCATTGAAATTCTGGCTAGTGATCTGCCGCTACCTGAGTCCTTTCACGACCATGGATTAACGGGCGAGTGGAAGGATCATCGGGACTGCCACATCAAGCCTGATCTTGTGCTCATTTACCGTAAACCTGATGAAGCGACCTTGCAACTTGTGCGAATTGGCTCACATGCAGAGTTGGGCCTTGGTTAACTTCGAGAGGGCTATACCCAAAAAGGGGACGCCAAATCAATTTTTCCACCTTGGATTTGGATGCCGACGGCAATGTATGCGCTAAATCAATCATTAAGTTTAGAAATTCTCTTTCTCCTGAGCGTATGGTAGTTAAGCCATGCGCCTGACCCACAGCCAGCAAGAAGCCATCCGCTCCAGCGTGAACAGTGTCATCGGCGCGGAGAGCCGAATCTGGCTGTTCGGCTCCCGCGTCGATGACCACAAGCAAGGCGGTGATATCGATTTGTTGATAGAGACAGATCGCGTTCTGCCCAACCGTGTAGCAAGCCTATGCCAACTAGAGGGCAAGCTCATCATGCGTCTGGGAGATCGCAAAATCGACATTCTTATCAAAGATGCACAAACACCAGAAGCCCCCGTACATCGCACCGCCAAAACACAAGGCGTACCACTATGAGCCTTGCCTACTTGCCTGAACAGGTACAGGAAACGAACATTGCGCTCGACCTTGCCGAACGGGCGGCCGAGCACCTCCGCTACAGCGTTCAAACACTCTAACAACAGCGTATCGATCAGGCCTGGGTAGAACAGCTTGCGAATCGTCCGGATCTTGCTGAGAAGATAGACGCCTTCGTCAGCCGCTTTGGGCGACTGCAGGATCACCTCGGAGAGAAACTATTGCCGGCGACATGCAGGTTGTTGGGCGCTCAACCCAAATCGCTACTGGACGTGCTTAGCTATTCCGAACGTATGAAATGGCTTGATAGCGCAGAAGAATTTATCGGTGCTCGAAAGTTGCGCAACCTGCACGTGCATGAGTACATGCCCGGTTTTCTGCTGAGCTGGGGCGTGATTGCCTTTTTCCTCTGGCTTGGCATCCGCCAGTTCCGCAGGATGGAAAAGAGCTTTGCGGATTTGATCTAGTACGTGGTGCAAATCATGGTTTACACAACTTGCCTCAAATTTGACTATTTCGAGCTAGTCTATAAACTGGTCTACTCCAATGTGCGGGAGTGAATCATGAATATTGAAGTCGGCTCCTACGAAGCCAAGACAAAATTGCCTGAGTTGTTGCGAGGCATTCAGGCCGGCAACCGTTACACCATCACCTTGAGAGGCGCGGCTGTGGCTGATCTTGTACCAGCAGAAGCCGACAAGCATTCGGATGCCGTGGCCGCTGTCGATGAAATGCTGTCTTTCATGCGGGATCACAAGTCAGTAGGGGGCATCGACCTCAAGGCCCTTATCAACGAGGGGCGGGCGTGAATTTTGTTATGGATGCCTCGGTGGCACTGCTCTGGCTTGCACCAGCAACCAATCCGGCAGGTGGAGATTACGCCGCCAATACGCTGGCAGCGCTCAAACAGTCAAAAGCCGTTGTTCCATCGCTGTTTGCACTTGAAATCGCCAATGTGATCAGCAAAATCGAATCCAAGGGCATTGTCACCGAAGCAGACTCGCAACGTTACATTGGCCTGCTTGAGCGACTCAATATCATCACCGATCAGGCAACAGCTGCACATGCCTTGAGCGAAACGTTGAATCTCGCTCGTCGCTACAATTTATCGGCCTACGATGCGTCCTATTTGGAACTGGCACTGCGCACCGGTCTGCCATTGGCGACACTTGATGCCGATCTGGCGAAGGCAGCCAAAATTGCCGGCGTTTCAATCTTTGGCGCTAGCTGAGGCAATGCCGGGACTGTCGCATCTGGCAGAGAAGGGTGCTGGCTTTTGGTCTGGCAAGATTGATCGTGCAGAGTGCTATGACCGCAAGACTCATCGCTGACGATTTGGCTGAGCGAGGCGGAACAATTGGGTAATGCTCCCAGAACTGGTTACATCTATACAATTAGGAAAAACATAGTGGACTACGCACTACGCAAACGCATTTTGGTTACAGGTGGAGCTGGCTTTCTCGGCAGCCACCTTTGTGAACGCCTGCTAGCCGATGGCCATGACGTCATCTGTGTGGACAATTTCTTCACCGGCACCAAGGACAACATCGCCCACCTGCTCAGCAACCCCTATTTCGAGCTGATGCGCCACGACGTCACCTTTCCGCTCTATGTCGAAGTGGACGAAATCTACAACCTCGCATGCCCGGCATCGCCCATTCACTACCAACAAGACCCAGTACAGACCACCAAGACCAGCGTGCACGGTGCAATCAACATGCTGGGGCTGGCCAAGCGTGTCAAGGCCAAGATCTTTCAAGCCTCAACCAGCGAAGTCTATGGCGACCCTGTTGAACACCCCCAGCCCGAGAGCTACTGGGGAAACGTCAACCCCATTGGTCCTCGCTCTTGTTACGACGAAGGCAAGCGCTGTGCCGAAACCCTCTTTTTCGATTACCGTCGGCAGCACGGGCTGCGGATCAAAGTGGCGCGCATCTTCAACACCTACGGCCCCCGCATGCACCCCAACGACGGCCGTGTCGTCTCCAATTTCATCGTCCAGGCCTTGCGGGGCGAACCCCTTACCCTCTACGGAGACGGCACCCAAAGCCGCTCCTTCTGTTACGTAGATGATCTCATCGAAGGCTTTGTCCGCTTGATGAACAGCCCAGACAAGCTCGCCGGGCCAATGAACCTGGGCAACCCTGGCGAATTCACCATGATCGAACTGGCCGAGACCATTCGCGATCTCACCGGATCAAGTTCGGCCCTGGTCCACAAACCCCTGCCGACGGACGATCCACGTCAGCGCCAACCGGACATCAGCCTGGCCCGATCAGCGCTGGATTGGGAGCCCAAGGTTCCCTTGCGGGAAGGGCTCAAGCCAACCATCGCCTACTTCGAGCAGCTTTTGCAGCAGCTCGGCACTAGGCATTGATAGGCAAAATCACATGGAGGCAAACCGATCCATTTTGGTTACAGGAGGCGCTGGTTACATTGGCAGCCATGCTTGCAAAGCCCTGGCCCAGGCCGGATACACCCCGGTCAGCTACGACAACCTGGTCTATGGCCACCCCTGGGCCGTGCGCTGGGGTCCCTTGGAGCAGGGCGATATCGGCGACCGCACCCGCCTCGATGAAGTCATCGAACAGCACCGACCCATAGCCGTCATGCACTTTGCGGCTTACGCCTACGTCGGCGAATCCGTGCTTGACCCGGGCAAATACTACCGAAACAACGTCGCCGGCACCCTGACGCTGCTGGAAGCCATGCGCGATCATGGCATCGACGCATTGGTCTTCACCACTTTGGGCTTTGAACCCAAAACGCCCCTGGCAGAGGGCATCCAGCGCTGGGTGGAATGGTTCAGAGCCTACACCTGAGTGGAAACATGGGCTATGATGCCTGAAACCAAACGCAACGCCTTGTCCTTTACCTGAGAGACCCCGCGCGTTCCCCCATGTCCCCGCAAGAACGCATAACCATCTACACCCCCGGCTCTGCGGTACGCCACCCCTCGCGTCTGCTGGCGGACCTGTTCCACGACATCTGGCGTGGACGCGGCCTGGCATGGCGACTGGCGGTGCGCGACATTAGCGCCCAATACCGTCAAACCGCCCTCGGCTTGCTCTGGGCGCTGATTTTGCCACTGGCCAACACCGCCGTCTGGATCTTTCTTAACAGCTCTGGCATCGTCCAGGTGCAAGAAACCCCTTTGCCCTACGCCGTCTACGTGTTCACCGGCACCATGCTTTGGGCCATTTTCATGGACGCCATGAACGCCCCCCTGCAACAGGCCACCGCCGCCAAGGCCATGCTCGCCAAGATCAACTTCCCGCGCGAAGCGCTGGTCATGTCCGGCATCCTGCAAACCCTGTTCAACGGAGGCATCAAAATCGCGCTGGTACTCGGGGTACTGCTGTTCTTCGGCATCTACCCCAGTTGGACCCTGCTGCTGTTCCCGCTGGCGGTCGCCTCGCTCATCCTCGCCGGCACCGCCTTTGGCCTGCTGCTCACCCCCGTCGGCCTGCTCTACACCGACATCGGCAAGGGGCTGCCACTGCTGCTGCAATTTCTCATGTACCTCACCCCGGTGGTCTTCCCCATGCCCACCGACGGCTGGGCACAGACCCTTTTCAGCTGGAACCCGCTCACCCCGCTCATCCTCACCGCACGAGATTGGCTCACCGGCTTTCCTGGCGATCTCCTCGGCTCCTTTCTGCTGGTGAACGCCATCCTGCTGCTGCTACTCTTGTTCATGGGGATTGTGTTTCGGTTGGCCATGCCCATGCTGATCGAACGCATGGGGAGTTAAGCCATGCGCCTGACCCACAGCCAGCAAGAGGCCATCCGCTCCAGCGTCAACAGCGTCATCGGTGCGGAAAGCCGAATCTGGCTGTTCGGCTCCCGCGTCGATGACCACAAGCAAGGCGGTGATATCGACTTGTTGATTGAGACGGATCGCGTTCTGCCCAACCGCGTAGCAAGCCTATGCCAACTAGAGGGCAAGCTCATCATGCGTCTGGGAGATCTCAAAATCGACATTCTTATCAAAGATGCACAAACACCAGAAGCCCCCGTACATCGCACCGCCAAAACACAAGGCGTACCACTATGAGCCTTGCCTACTTGCCTGAACAGGTAGAGGAAACGAACATTGCGCTCGACCTTGCCGAACGGGCGGCCGAGCACCTCCGCTACAGCGTTCAAACACTCTATCAACAACGTATCGATCAGGCCTGGGTAGAACAGCTTGCGAATCGTCCGGATCTTGCTGAGAAGATAGGCGCCTTCGTCAGCCGCTTTGGGCGACTGCAGGATCACCTCGGAGAGAAACTATTGCCGGCGACATGCAGATTGTTGGGCGCTCAACCCAAATCGCTACTGGACGTGCTTAGCTATTCCGAACGTATGAAATGGCTTGATAGCGCAGAAGAATTTATAGGTGCTCGAAAGTTGCGCAACCTGCTCGTGCATGAGTACATGACTGACCCCCGATTATTTCTGGAAGCCTTGCAATCCGCTCAACCGGCATCCGAGATGCTTTTTACTGTCATCGCTAAGATCAAGAATGAAATGATGCAACGCGGCGTCCCGCGACACCCAGGAGTCATCGCCCATGAGCGATGACGTCCTGGTCCGCGTGGAGGGCGTCGGCAAGAAATTCTGCCGAGACTTGAAGAAGTCCCTCTGGTACGGCATGAAGGACATTGCCGCCGAGCTGCTGCCGGGTGAGCGCGACCTCGAACGTCACGCCACCCTGCGCCCCGGCGAATTCTGGGCGGTGGACGATGTCTCCTTCGAACTGCGCCGCGGCGAATGCCTGGGCCTGATCGGCCGCAACGGGGCCGGCAAGACCACGCTGCTGAAGATGCTCAACGGGCTGATCAAGCCAGACAAGGGGCGGATTGAGATCAGGGGCCGTGTAAGCGGCCTGATCGCCCTGGGGGCTGGGTTCAATCCCATCCTGACTGGCCGAGAGAATATCTATGTAAATGGCTCGGTGCTCGGACTTAAGAAAGCAGAAATCGACAAAGAACTCGATCGGATCGTCGAGTTTGCCGATCTGCAAACGTTCATAGACGCGCCGGTTCAGACGTACTCCTCTGGCATGGCAGTCCGGCTCGGTTTTGCAATCGCCTCCTCTCTGCGTCCGGAGGTGCTACTGATAGACGAGGTGCTTGCGGTCGGGGACGCGTCGTTTCGGACCAAGTGCTACAACCGAATCTTCGATCTCAGAGACTATGCTGCAACAATATTCGTGAGCCATTCGATGGCGCAGGTCGCAAAAATATGCGACGTAGGACTTCTCCTGAACCAAGGGCGTATGGTTGGCGGAAAGGCCCCTGTCCGAACAACAATATCCCAATATTGCGACCATCTCCCGTTCAGCGGCGCAATTACGGAAGGCTCGAACCCTTATCTAATTAGACGGGTGGTTGTCCTTCAGGAAAATAAAGTCTCTCTCCTCGTGAAGTCGATAGAAGAAGCTAGATTTCCCAGCGCCATCGATCCGCTCAAAGAGCTTACATTCGAAGTGCTATTTGCATCGCATCTGGGAGCCAATCCAATCCAGGTCTTGTGGTCGTTCATCGACCCTGAACAAAATATTGTCTGCCAAGTGTCTACCGAGTTGCAAGATGTTTCCTTTGATAAAGAACCACCAACCCTTACCACTTCGGTCAAGCAACTGAACCTCAACAGCGGCGCGTACTCCCTTTCTCTCCAAGTCTTCGAGATCATCTCAGGTTCACGAACCGAGATGATCGCTGGATGGAGAGACTTTGCAGTGCTTTCCGTATCCCAAAGACGATTCTTGGGTACGGCGCCTGTTATCCTCGAAGCACCCGCCCGTCGCGGAATCAACCCATCGAGGCTCCCTTCACAAAAATCTCCCGACTCATTTGGTTCGTGATGCGCAGCCTTCCACCCTACGCAATCAAATATGTTCCTGATTACCCACAAAGATCAGCTACATTCACGCAGGGAACTATACTTGGGGTAGGAGGTGTAACGCCATGAAAAACCAAGTTCAATTCCAGAAAGGCTACAGTCTGGCTGAATTCTTACGCGACTACGGCACGGAGGAACAGTGTCGCCAGGCCCTGTTTCGATGGCGCTGGCCAGAGGGCTATGTTTGTCCCGAATGCGGTGGCCGGAAGTACTGCACCCTGCCATCCAGAGACGGGCTGTTTCAGTGCAATCAGTGCCACCACCAGCATTCGCTAACTAGTCGCACGATCTTTGACTCCAGCAAGCTACCGCTGACGACCTGGTTTCTGGCCATGCACCTGCTGGCGCAGGCGAAAACGGGCCTGTCCGCCTTGGCGCTGCACCGGCAGTTGGGCGTCTCGTACAACACCGCTTGGAGCATGAAGCACAAGCTGATGCAGGTGATGAAGGAGCAGGATGACGGCCACACCCTGTCCGGAATCATCCAGCTTGATGATGTCTATTGGGGTGGGGAGCGCCGGGGTGGCAAGGTGGGTCGAGGCTCACCCAACAAGACACCGTTTGTGGCGGCGGTTTCCACCAATGATGAAGGCCATCCGCTGTACATGAACTTGCAGGTGGTCAAGGGGTTCCGATCGACCGAGATCCTGAAATGGTCGCGCAACCAACTAGCCCCCGGCAGCACCGTCTACAGCGATGGCCTGGCCTGCTTTCGTGCCGTGACAGCCGCGGGTTGTCAGCACATCCCGATCGTCACCGGTGGCGGCCCTGATAGCGTAAAGCATGAGGAATTCACCTGGGTCAACACCATGATCGGCAACGTCAAGAATGCGGTCACGGGTGTTTACCATGCTATGCAGCACAAGCACCTGCCACGGTACCTGGCTGAATACTGCTACCGCTTCAACCGACGCTTTGATCTCGAAACGCTTCTGCATCGGCTGGGCCGGGCTGCGGCACGGACGCCACCGATGCCTTACCGCCTGCTGAAGATGGCTGAGGTTTATGGGTAATCAGGAATATAGATGAGTACGGGGCTCTGAATAACATTTTCTTCAAGGGAAAGCACGGCGAACCCCTCGACTTCAAAGGGCGCATCGAAAGGTAGTGATATGAATCACTTGAAAGTCACCATCTACACACCCGAATCCTCCCTGCGCAATCCCGCCAAGTTGTTGCGTGAGATGCTGGGCGATCTGCTGGCTGGGCGCGAATTGGCCTGGCAACTGGCCGTGCGCGACATCAAAGCCCAATACCGGCAAACCGCCCTCGGGCTGCTCTGGGCCTTCATCCTGCCGCTGGCCAACACCGCCGTCTGGCTGTTTATCCAGGGGAGTGGCATCGTCACCATTCAAAGCACGACCTTGCCCTACCCGGTCTATGTCTTCACTGGCACCATCCTCTGGGCCATATTTATGGACGCTGTCAACGCCCCCTTGCAGCAGACCCTCGCCGCCAAGCCCATGTTGGCCAAGATCAACTTCCCGCGTGAGGCCCTGGTACTCTCCGGCATCTACCAGACTCTGTTCAACGCCGGCATCAAGATCGCCGTCCTCCTTGCCGCCCTCCTGATCATGGGCGTTTTACCCAGCTGGGGCCTGCTGCTCTTCCCGCTGGCCGTGCTCTCGCTGATCCTGGCAGGCACCGCGCTGGGGTTGGTCTTCACGCCGGTCGGCATGCTCTATACCGACATCGGCAAGGGTCTGCCCTTGCTGCTTCAGTTCCTGATGTACCTCACCCCCGTGGTCTTCCCCATGCCATCCTCGGGTTGGGCCGCCACCCTGTTTCAGCTCAACCCGCTGACGCCGCTCATTCTCACCGCACGCGACCTGCTCACCGGTTTTACGCCCGAATACTGGGATTCTTTTCTTGTCGTCAACGCCGCCATGCTCATCCTGCTGGGTCTGATGTGGGTCGTTTACCGCGCAGCCATGCCTATTCTCATCGAACGGATGAGCGCCTGAATGAAGTGGAACAAAATCAGTGGCTGAACACGACGGCTCCTACAAGCACTTTTTCTCCCACCCCGAGATGGTGGCCGACCTGTTGCGCGGCTTCATAGCAGAAGACTGGGTGACGCAGATCGACTTCGCCAGCCTGGAAAAAGTCAACGGCAGCTACGTGGCCGATGACCTGCGTGAGCGTGAAGACGACATCATCTGGCGGGTCAAGCACCAAAACGGCTGGCTATACATCTACCTGCTGATCGAATTTCAAAGCACGGTCGATCGCTACATGGCCCTGCGCATCCTGGTCTATACCGGCCTGCTCTACCAAGACCTTATCAAAAGCAAGGCCATCACAGACCAGCAAAAGCTGCCTCCGGTCTTTCCTGTGGTCGTTTACAACGGTGAAGGGCGCTGGTGGGCGGCCCGGGATCTGGCCGACCTCATCGAACCGCTACCGGGCAGCCTGGCGCGCTACCGACCAAGCCAAAAGCACTGGGTCATCGACGAGGGCCAACTGGCCCGTGAAACAACCCTGCCCGAGAACAACAGCTTCGCCGACCTCATCCGGCTGGAAACCAGCCCAAAACCGGAGGCCATGCGTCAAATCTTCGCTATACTGAATCACCGGCTGCAAGACCCGCGCTACGCCAGCCTGCGCCGCGCCCTGGTTGTCTGGTTCAACCGCGTCCTCATCAAGCGCCTGGTACCCGGAACCCAGGTGCCCGAAGTCAATGAACTACAGGAGATCAACAACATGCTCGCCGAACGGGTTGTCCAGTGGACAGAACAGTGGAAACAAGAAGGCCTACAACAGGGCCTACAACAGGGCCTACAACAGGGTCTGCACCAAGTGCTTGAGCGCCAAATCACCCGGCGCTTCGGCCCACTGAACGATGAAACCCGCAAGCGCATCCAGACTGCCGACCTTGATCAACTGGAACGCTGGGCCGACAACATACTGGATGCCCAATCGCTGGATGAAGTGTTCAAGGACTAGGACGGAAGCATAGAGCCTAGCCAGGGCTAAATCTATCAAGTGACGAGTTGTTTGGAGGGAGAAATGCTGAGCTCAATCGTGGTCTGTCACCAAACATCATTTGTGCATGATTATCCGGATACGGTAGAGGAGCGGTTTGAACGACTGCAACTGGTGCTGACAGCAGCCCGTCGGTTGCTGGAAATTTTGGCGGGGTTTGAGCAAAAAGTTCAACAAACTTCCTGGCCCTGGGATGAGAAATCGGAAGAAGCGCCTGCTGCGTTGGTTATTCGCCAATGAACGATGAAGTCCTAGTGCGTGTCGAAGGCGTCTCCAAGAAGTTTTGCCGGAGTTTGAAGAGTCGCTCTGGTATGGGATGCAGGATTTGGGCAATGAGTTGCGGCGCGGTGAATGTTTGGGGCTGATCGGGCGCAATGGAGCAGGCAATACGACACTGTTGCGGATGCTCAATAGGCTTATCAAACCGGACAACCATATTTTACAGTTCGCCTGATTTGAGGAACGATGAAATGATTGATCGAATTACTCTTGACCCTGCCATTTGTCATGGTAAGCCCTGCATTCGCGGCTTGCGCTACCCCGTAGAAAATGTATTGGAATGGCTTGCCGGAGGTATGAGCATAGAAGATATTTTGCTCGACTATGAAGATTTGGAGCGTGAGGACATTTTAGCCGCCCTATCCTATGCCGCACGCCAGACGCATATCAAACGCTTGGAGCCTCTTGCGGCATGAGATTTCTAATCGATGCGCAATTGCCGCGTCGCTTTTCTAACTGGCTTGCAGATGCGGGACATGATGCATTGCACACACTCGAATTGCCACTAAAAAACAAGACATCGGATGCCGGAATCATCGCACGCGCCAAGCAGGATGGGCGTATTGTTGTGAGCAAAGACGATGATTTTGTGCAGACCTTCCTGCTGCGCGGAGAACCACATCTATTGCTAATTTCTACCGGCAATATATCCAACGCTGAGCTGGAAAAGCTCATCCGCACCAACCTGACTGCAATCGAAGCGGCGCTCAGCGAGAATCGGTTTGTCGAAATTAACCGAGATACTTTGGTTATTCACGAATGAACGATGAAGTCCTCGTCCGCGTTGAAGGCGTTGGCAAAAAATTCTGCCGCGACCTGAAAAAATCCCTTCGGCACATCTACACACCTGGCACGCCAATGCAACAGACCATGGGCCATGCCACCTAAACCCTCTGTCACCGTACAAATCCGCAACCCCCTGCGCGACATCCCGCACTACCTCGGCGTCTTTCAGATCTACCTGGGTGGGCGCATGTACCTGGTCTTTGCGCTGACTTTGGTGGCCGCCTTGGCAGAAGGGGTAGGTTTACTCATGCTACTGCCCCTGCTGCAAGGCCTCGGTGGCAGCGGCCTGGGCCAGGCGGGCCAAGCGCCATTGGCAGAAGGCGGCAGCCACAGTAGCGGCATCGCGCTTTGGCTAAACGAACTGCTAGCCAGCCTCGGCCTGGCGGACTCAACGCTGGCCGTACTGCTCATCATCACTGCCGCCTTCATCGTCAAGGGCATCATCACCTTCGGCGCCCTGGGCTATGCTGCCTACCTGCGCGGCAAATTGCTCCGTGAAGTCAAAGGCCGGCTGTTCGAGCACTACAGCCGCATGAGCTACGCCTATTACGCCAGCCGCGACACCGGGCACTTCATCAACCTCATCAACGCCCAAATCAACCTCATGCTGGCTGCCTTTGGCGCGCTGAGCCAACTGGGCGCCAAGCTGATCAACACCCTGATTTACCTCGCGCTGGCGTTTCTCGTCGCCTGGCGCTTCGGCCTCATGGCCTTGTTGCTGGGCATTGTCCTGCTCATGCTGTTCCGCTGGCTCAATGTCTCTGTGCGGCAACTCTCGCGCAAAGCCGCCCAAGAGAACGGTCGCTTGGCCAAATACCTCATCCAGACCCTGCACGCCTTCAAATACCTGACGGCAACGGGACAAATGCCCAAGCTCAAGCGCAGCATCACCGCCTCCATCAGCCGCCTGACCGGCTACGAAATGCGACGCGGCATAGCCGATGCCTTCACCCGCTCCGTCAGCGAACCCATTGCCGTAGTCTTCATCATGCTGATCGTCATGGCCCAACTGCTCTACTTCCAGCAGCCCCTGGCACCCATTCTGGTCTCCATCGTCCTGTTTTACCGGGCCATCAACAGCATCCTGAGCATGCAGCAGAACTGGCAAGGCACCCTGGACCACATCGGCAGCTTGGAATTACTGCACAACGAATTCACCAACCTGCAGCAGCACCAGACCGCCGACGGCGAGCGCCACCTGGGCCCCTTCAGCCAAGGCATCCAGCTGAAAAATCTCCATTTCAGCTATGCGCCCAAGCTCGGGCATGTGCTGCAAGACATCAGCCTGCACATACCCGCGCAGAGCGCCGTCGCCCTGGTGGGAGAATCCGGAGCCGGCAAATCCACCCTGGTGGACCTGCTCAGCCTCACCCTCAAACCCAGCCATGGACAAATCCTGATCGACGGCATACCAGGCGACCAGATCCAAACAACCAGCTGGCGCCAACAAATAGGCTACGTCTCCCAAGAAACCGTGGTGTTCGACGACAGCATCGCCAACAACATCTGCCTCTGGCAGGGCGACCCCAGCCAAGACCCCGCATTGCTGGGGCAGATACAGGCAGCCGCCCGCCAAGCCCACATCGCACACTTCATCGAAACCCTGCCCGAAGGCTACCACAGCCTGGTGGGTGATCGCGGCGTGCGCCTATCCGGCGGACAGCGCCAGCGCCTGTTCATCGCCCGAGAGCTATTTCGACAACCCAGGCTACTGATACTGGACGAGGCCACCAGCGCGCTGGACTCCGAATCCGAACAGGCCATACAGCAAAGCATCGATGCCCTCAAAGGCAAGATCACCCTAGTCATCATTGCCCACCGCCTGTCGACCATTCGCGATGTGGACCGCATCTATGTCTTTGACCAAGGGCACCTGTACGAACAAGGTAGCTACGAGGAACTGCGCGCAAGGCCAGATTCCCGCTTTGCCAAGCTCGTCGCGTTGCAGAAATTATGACCCCGCCATCTCGAGACACTTTAGTGGATTGCCATGGACCACGACCAGAACTACAAAAACCTCATCCTTGACTACCCTCGCGAAGCGCTCGCCTTTTTCGCCGCCTCTGAGGCGCAGGCTATTGACGCGGGCGCAAGAATCATCCCAGTGCGCGAAGAACAACTGAAAGAACGCCTCGGCGAGCGCTTTCGGGAACTGGATGTCCCCCTGCTGGTGGAATGGAGCGATGGCCGGCGCAGTGCCATCCTCTTCGTACTGGAAGAAGAAACCGAGCCCAAGCGCTTCTCCATCCACCGCCTGGCCCACTACTGCCTCGACCTGGCCGAACTCTTCGACACCGAGCGCCTGGTGCCCGTGGTCATCTTCCTGCACCCCGGCCGCTATCTCGAACAGCTCCGGCTCGGCAGCGAAAACCGCGACTACCTCAGCTTCAGCTACCTCAGCACCGCCCTGTTCGCCACCCCAGCGCGCCAGTATCTCGACAGCCCCAACATCGTCGCCCGGCTCACGCTGCCCTGTATGGACTATGCGCCCGAAGACAAGCTAGCCATCTACGCTGCCGCCACCCGTGGCCTGATGGAACTGGAACCCGACCCCGAAAGGCAACTCAAATATGCCGACTTTATCGACATCTACACCGCCATGGACGACAATGAACTTGAGCGTTACCAGCGCGAGTATGCAGAGGAGAACAACGCCATGACCGCATTATCGGTACGATTCACTGAAAAAGGCATCCAACAAGGCATCCGGTTAGGCCGGCAAGAAGGCCGGCAAGAAGGCCGGCAGAAAGGTCGGCAGGAAGGTCGGCTAGAAGGTCGGCTAGAAGGTCGACAGGAGGGCCGACAAGAAGGCCGACAAGAAGGCAAAGCCGAGTTGCTACTGAGTCTAATCAGTCGCAAATTCGGCCCCCAGGCGGCACAGGCACATGAAGCACAAGTCAGGCAGGCCGATCTGGACAGCTTGGAGCACTGGGCCGATCTCATCCTGACCGCCGAATCGATTGACGAATTGTTTGGAGAGAGATAGAGACTGAGCCCCATTGCGGATAGCCCCAATTAACCCAACCAATGACCAGCCGAAAGAGAACAGGTAATCGTGGTGCGCCCCCTATTATTCCAGACCGAGCGTGACCTGCAGATTGCTCAGGCGCTGCTGCCGTTGGTTGAGGGCTGATGCGTTAGAATAAAACCTATGAAACCATCTGAAGCACTAGAGTTGAACCGAGCAGCAGTTCGGCAAGTGGTCGAATCCCACCGCGCCCGCAATCCCCGTGTGTTTGGGTCAGTGGTACATGGCGAGGATACCGACGCTAGTGACTTGGATATTCTTATCGACCCGACGGATGAAACCACCCTGTTCGACATCGGTGCCATTCGGCATGAGCTGCTGAATCTTCTTGGTGTGCCAGTGGATGTCGTCACCCCCAAGGCCTTGCCGGAAAAGTTAAGGGCCATGGTGCTTGCAGAGGCCCGCCCGTTATGACGCGCGATCAGCAACGCATTGCAGATTATCTCGGCCATATCCTCGAAGCCATCGAGCGAATTGATCAGTACACCGCGGAAATGGATGAAATGGGTTTCCTGAACAGCCCATTGGTGCAGGATGCCGTGATTCGCAATGTGGAAATCATAGGTGAGGCCAGCAATAACATCGAAAAGCGATATCCCGAATTTGCTCTGAAGCACCCGGAATTGCCACTCTCGTTCGCCTATCAGATGCGCAACGCCGTAGCACACGGCTATTTTAAGGTCGATTTCGAGATCGTTTGGAAGACAATCAACCGTGATCTGCCAGGGTTGTATCGCCAAGTACGGTCAATTGTTGAAAATTCGGCTAAGTAAATTTCATGTTCTGCTCGCATCGCCATGACCGCATTATCTGTACGATTCATTGAAAAAGGCATCCAGCAAGGTATGCGGTTAGGCGGGCAGAAGGCGAAGCCGAAATGCTAATGCGCCAAATTAGCCAAAAATTCGGCCCCCAGGTGGCACAGGCACATGAAGCCCAAGTCAGGCACGACGATCTGAACAGCTTGGAGCACTGGGCCGATCACATCCTGACCGCCGAATCGATTGACGAATTGTTTGGAGAGAGAAGAAGCTGAGACGGATCGCGGATGATCCAATTATCCCGACGCAATCACGTAGAAAGCAGACTCATGCGCTTGAATCCGCAACAACATGCAGCCATTGTCAACACCTTTCTGGAGGTGTTCGGCAAGGGTGAAATTCGGCTTTTCGGCAGCAGAGTGGACGACGCACAGCGCGGTGGTGATATTGATCTACATGTTACGCCGGACGGGCGCCAGAATCTGGCGGACGCACGCATCACCTTCCTTGCCCGGCTAAAGCGTCGCATTGGAGAACAAAAGATCGATCTCGTCATCGCATCCACTCCCCCCTGCGCCATTGATGACATCGCCCACAGGCAAGGAGTCTTACTATGCCAGCGCCATTAATGCACTTGCTGGTGAGCATTCGGCAGATGATGCAGGCAGCAGATATCGACCATACCTTGCTGGTGGTAGCCAAGATTGATTCGGCCTGGCTTGCCGATTATGCAAATCAGCGTATCGTCAATAGCTTCCTGTTCAACTACATCAAGATTCAGGACAAGATTGGCAGCAAGTTGTTTCGGCTGCTATTACAACATTGGCGCGAAGATCAAGACGGCCTAACCATGCTGGATATGCTGAACAGGCTAGAGAAACTGCATATCATCCAAGATGTAGAAACTTGGGACAAGCTGCGTGAAATACGCAACGACATCACCCACGAATACCCTCAAGACATAGAAGTGCGCATCGGCAACATTCGCATGGCGCTTTCCGGTTACGAACAACTGAAGGCCATCATCTCCAATATTGAACAGGCCTTACAGCTGCAAGCTTCAAACCATGATGAATAATGCCCTGGACGACAATGAACTGGAACGTTACCACCAAGACTACGCAGAGGAGACCAACGCCATGACCGCATTATCGGTACGATTCACTGAAAAAAGCATCCAGCAAGGCATCCGGTTAGGCGGACAAGAAACCAAAGCCGAGTTGCTACTGTGTCAGATCCGTCGCAAATTCGGCCACCAGGCGACACAGACACATGAAGCCTAAGTCAGGCAGGCCGATCTGAACAGCTTGAAGCACTGGGCCGATCTCATCCTGACCGCCGAATCGATTGACGAATTGTTTGGAGAGAGAAGAAGCTGAGACCCATTGCAGATAGCCCCAATTATCCCAACCAATGACCCGCCAAAAGAGAACAGATAATCGTGCTACGTCCCCTATTCTTCTAGACCTTATCAAAAGCAAAGCCATTACAGACCTACAAGAGCTGCCGCAGGTCTTTCCTGTGGTCGTTTACAACGGCGAAGGGCGCTGGTGGGCTGCCCGGGATCTGGCCGACCTCATCGAACCGCTGCCTGGTGGACTGGCGCGCTGCCGACCAAGCCAAAAGCACTGGGTCATCGACGAAGGCCAACTGGCCCGAGAAACAACCCTTCCCGAGAACAACAGCTTCGCCGACCTCATCCGGCTGGAAGCCAGCCCAGAACCCGAGGCCATGCGCCAAATCTTCGCTATACTGAGCCAACGGCTGCAAGACCCGCGCTACGCCAGCCTGCGCCGCGCCCTGGTTGTCTGGTTCAACCGCGTCCTCATCAAGCGCCTGGTACCCGGAACCCAAGTGCCCGAAGTCAATGACCTACAGGAGATCAACAACATGCTCGCCGAACGGGTTGTCCAGTGGACAGAACAGTGGAAATATGAAGGCCTTCAACAGGGCCTACAACAAGACCTGCACCAAGAAGCGGTCAACATGCTTGAGCGCCCGATCACCCGGCGCTTCGGCCCCCTGCGTGATGAAACCCGCTAACGCATCCAGACTGCCGACCTTGATCAACTGGAACGCTGGGTCGACAACATACTCGATGCCCAAACGCTGGAAAATGTTTTCAGTCAGTGAACGCATTATCTGGCGTGCTGCCCCTAACCCGACAGGGACGGAACCAAAAAGGCGGATCGCGAAAAACGCCAAGGGAGCGCAATGCACGCAAATAGTAGAAAAGTTGCCCATGGGTAGCCTGGATGGAGCGCAGCGGAATCCGGGGAGGGCAGGACACATTTTCCGAACGGTGAGAAATCCCTTGAGCATCTTTGGTAGGTTTCCTGACACAGGAGGTCTAACGCGCATAACGGCTGCAGCTGAGCGCCCGCCTCATCCTGGCCGACTCGGGCGGCGTGCAGAAAGAAGCCTAACCCAACATCCAGCATTTGCACCTTTACTAGCGCAGAAAAATTCGAGCCTAGCCCCTTTAATCAAACGATTATTCGCAGCGAGTTGCGGCACCGTAAATATTGTGAAATTAGTAAACTGTCACCGTAATTGCGCAATTGTAATTTCATTTTTGGCATTTAAGGTATATAGATATGACCACTGCAACGCTCACAACCAAAGGCCAGATCACCATCCCCAAGGAAATCCGCGAGCGGCTGATGCTGCACATCGGCGACAAGCTCGACTTCCAGCTCACCGAGCGCGGTGAAGTATTGTTGAAGCCGGTTACGCGTCGTGTTAACGAAGTCTTTGGGCGGCTAGGCAAAGCAGGGCAAAAGGCTCTGACAGCCGCAGAGATGGATGCAGCAATCCAACAGCGGATCGCCGACCGCCAAGCATGAAAGCGATTGACACTAACGTACTGGTCCGCTTCTTGGTCAATGATGATCCTGAGCAGGCCGAACGGGTCCGACAGCTCTTTGCGATCGCCGAGCAACAGCGCGATGCCTTTTATGTGTCGCTAATCGTATTGCTGGAGACAATCTGGGTATTGGAATCGGCCTACCAGATCCAGCGTACGGAGCTGATCGACGCGCTTGCTGATTTACTGCTGATGCCTGTCCTTCAATTCGAGCAGAGAGAGGCAGTACAGGCCATGCTGAACATGGCGATAAACACCAACCTCGACCTGCCCGATGCGTTGATCGCCCAGAGCGCGCTCCTCATGGGTTGTGATAGCGTGCTGACCTTCGATCAGAAAGCTGCGCGTCACCTCGGCTTCGAACGGTTAGAAATCCCTTGAACATCTTTAGTAGGTTTCATGACACAGCATGTCTCAGGTGCATAACGCCTGCAGATGAGCGCCCGCCTCATCCTGGCCGACTCGGGCGGCGTGCAGAAAGAAGCCTAACCCAACATCCAGCATTTGCACCTTTACTAGCGCATGAAAAAATTCGAGCCTGGCCCCTTTATTCCTGTTCAACTACATCAAGATTCAGGACAAGATTGGCAGCAAGTTGTTTCGGCTGCTATTACAACATTGGCGCGAAGATCAAGACGGCCTAACCATGCTGGATATGCTGAACAGGCTAGAGAAACTGCATATCATCCAAGATGTAGAAACTTGGGACAAGCTGCGTGAAATACGCAACGACATCACCCACGAATACCCTCAAGACATAGAAGTGCGCATCGGCAACATTCGCATGGCGCTTTCCGGTTACGAACAACTGAAGGCCATCATCTCCAATATTGAACAGGCCTTACAGCTGCAAGCTTCAAACCATGATGAATAATGCCCTGGACGACAATGAACTGGAACGTTACCACCAAGACTACGCAGAGGAGACCAACGCCATGACCGCATTATCGGTACGATTCACTGAAAAAGGCATCCAGCAAGGCATCCGGTTAGGCGGACAGGAAGCCAAAGCCGAGTTGCTACTGTGTCAGATCCGTCGCAAATTCGGCCACCAGGCGACACAGACACATGAAGCCTAAGTCAGGCAGGCCGATCTGAACAGCTTAAAGCACTGGGCCGATCTCATCCTGACCGCCGAATCGATTGACGAATTGTTTGGAGAGAGAAGAAGCTGAGACCCATTGCAGATAGCCCCAATTATCCCAACCAATGACCAGCCAAAAGAGAACAGATAATCGTGCTACGTCCCCTATTCTTCTACGCGCAGCGGCTTGCTGCACCGAAAAATAGTGAAATTAGTAAACTGTCACTGTAATTCAACTTTCAGAAGGCGCCCAGCAATGCAAAACACCATTGAAATAACCTGTCCGCAAGAAATTTTGCTGGGCTTGCGCCTGGATGCAGATCAATTTGCCGACCTTATCAAGGAAGAAGCTGCTGTGGCTCTATTTCGTGAGGGGCGCCTATCGTCGGGCATGGCCGCTAGTTGGCTTGGCGTTCCGCGGGCCCATTTTCTTCTCAAGGCCATGCGGGCAGGCGCAAATCTGCTTGAAAACAACGAGGATGATTTTCTTAGGGAGACTTCCTTGCTGTGATCGTTTTTTCCAACACCACACCTTTCATTGCACTTTCCAGCATTGGCCAGTTAGAACTTTTGCCAGCGTTGTTTGATAAGGTGCATGTTGCCGAGTCTGTTGCCAGTGAATGTGCTGAGGGTGGACGAATCCTCGTTCCGGATCTTTGGACGCTGTCGTGGGTTGTTCAGGTTGCAGATGAAGAAACATCGACATTACCCATTCTGTTCGAACTTGATCGGGGCGAAAAACAAACCATCGAACTCCCCAGAAAATGCAATGCAGACAGAGTAATCATCGACGAGCGCCTGGGTCGCCGCGTGGCTGAATATCTACAATTGAAAGTGACAGGCACCTTGGGTGTACTGGCAAAAGCCAAGGACATTGGACTGATACCCTCATTCAGTGAAGCCGCGCAAACCATGAGGGAACAAGGGATCCATTACAACGCCGGCTTGGTGGCGCGGATTGCACAACGCCTAGGCGAAATATCACCATGAAATGGTTAATTGTGGTACGTCCCCTATTACCCCTTTAGGAGGTTGGTTTGTTTGGCCGTGTTTTCGGTTATCCTCTATTACGCTACCAGGTTGCAAACATGTATTTTATGTTTGCCGAGCAATTACTGCGAATCGTTGCTGGCTTGTTGGTTGGCATCTGGCTGGCACGGTACTTAGGTCCTGCGCAATTTGGAATCCTCAATTATGTGCTAGCATTTGTCAGCATTCTAGGTGTGATATCGGGTCTTGGGTTAGAGGGTATCTCAGTGAGAGACCTAGTCAGACAGACGACTGGACGTTACGCTTATCTAGGCACCTTGTTCTGGCTAAAACTATTAGGCTGTCTGCTGGCTATACTTTGCATTTATTTGGCTACGCAAGCCACTAATAATGACGCGACAACTACAGCCTATATCCTTATTATTGCTTTTGGCCTATTATTCCAATCATTTGAAGTAATTGATTTTAACTTCCAGTCTATGGATTTAGCGAAGATCACATCCATTTGCAAAATAGTGCAATTAATATCATCTTCTATTTTGAAAATTTACTACCTCAATACTGGAGGCACCTTAGAAAATTTTGTTGTCATTAGTCTAGTTGATCAAGTCAGCCTAGCGCTTTCCTTATTAGTGGCTTATAGGCTGCAAGGTTTGCCTAATTTCCTTGGCCACTTCGACATTGCTCTTGCCGCTAAACTGCTTAAACAGGGAGCTATCGTCGTATCGCTTTCCTTTCTTCATCTACTATACATTCGAATCGACCAAATTATGCTAAATGAGATGATAGGTGGAGAAGCGGTAGGATTATACGTCGCTGCAACTAAGCTGAGCGAAGTTTGGTCTGTGATACCGCTAGTAATTATAAATGCCCTTTACCCATCTATAGTCCAAGCCAAACTGTCAGAAGAGGCAGTTTACTTGGCTCGCCTGCAAAGTTTGTTTTCCATTGTGGTTTGGCTGGCAATACCTATTAGCATTACTATGTTTATAGCTGCATCACCCTTGATCGTTTTTCTGTATGGACATTCATATGTCTCTGCGGGGCCAGTGCTCGCTATTCATAGCATGACAAGTGTATTCGTTTTCATAAGCTTAGTGGCAGGTAAGTGGTATCTGACGGAAGGGCAGTTTGCCTTAGCGTTTTTTCGCACTTTGTCAGGAGCCATAACAAATGTTACTCTAAATCTTGTTCTCATCCCAGTATACGGGATCGTTGGTGCAGCAATTGCCTCATTAGCCGCTCATGTAGCAAACGGGCTGGTATTTGATTTGATGACGGCAAAAACCCGATTTCTGTTTTATATGAAGCTTAAATCACTCGATCCGCGCCATTTAAAAAAAATATTTGACTAGAATAGGTGCTTTTATGATAAAAGGCTACACTGCTGGCGTATTCGATATGTTTCATATTGGTCATTTAAATATCCTAAGCGCAGCTAAGAAATGCTGTGATTATTTGATCGTAGGGGTCACAACTGACGAACTAGCAATTAAGCGCAAGGGCATTTCTCCTTACATTCCTTATTCCGAGCGCTCATCTATTGTTTCTGCAATACGATATGTCGATAAGACCGTACCACAAACTAGTTACAATAAGATGGATGCTTGGAATAGATACAAGTTTGATGTGATGTTTGTCGGCGATGATTGGCAAGGGACAGAAACATGGAGCCAAATCGAACTTGATTTCAAGTCCATTGGTGTAGAAATTAAATATTTGCCATACACTACACACGTTTCTTCGACTAAATTACGTTCTCTTCTTGATATGGCATTACAGTATGAAGTATGAAGCCAGCTTAATTGATTATGCACAATCTACTGAGTCGGGCGACATTGAAACCACCAGAATGTTGTTTGTTTATTCAGTTGAAACGACCTCTGCCAATCTCATTGAGGCAGTCAGTTTATATGGTGGAGAATGTTCCATAATATGCCTATCTCCTCATGTGGCCTTTGATAATGAGAAAAAGTCAATTGAAAAACATCACAAGAGGGAAATCATTTGGTCATCTTTCTATGAGTACCTATCTCAATCCGATATGGAGTACTGCGACAAAGAGGCCGATCGAATTGTAGTCGAAATCTATGGCGATCGGGTTGGTCACTTACAAAATTACTTCCAAGAAATTAAGCGCATAAAAAACGAATTAGTAGCAAGACGAGTTTTTACCGCCTATCAACCAAAAAATGCTTTTCTTTTGGCAGGTTCACCAGGAATCGATGTTAATATTTGGCAACGCTTTGGCTGTCAGAGATTAAAGTATAGTAGGATAACCCCGGCAACTGCGCATTGGTACCAAATGTTGCGTCAGAAGTTTTCTAGAGTTGTTCATCCTGTCAAGGTTTGGGAAGTCAATACTGACAAATCAAGGCATCTGTTTATTGGCACTTTTGATCGTGTGCAGCAATATTTGGACTCGACTAAGTATATTAGTTCTCTGCTTCCATATTCGAAACGTCTGCTTTTTCATCTAACATTATTGGTTGCGCCATCAGTTGTTTCAAAGATTGGACTGTTATTTCGTATATTTGTATTTCTGCTCCGCCATACAACTATTCCCTATCAAGCACGTCTACTTTCCTCTCTTCACGAGCACAAGCCGCAAATATATATTCTTGCAGAGCATTTGGGAGTCTGCATTGACTGCCTTCAAGATGGTTATTTGCCTAGTTACTACCCTTCGGCCTATTTAGCTTATTACGGTAATTCAGTCAATTTTTTGAGTTTTGACCATCCTTCTTCTGAAATCTTCAGAATTCATGGTCTTAATTACTCAATTTGGCCTTACTTCCGTTCCTTCCGTCTGCCACATATTTCACCTCTCAGTCAGCCTATTAAACAGATACTATTTATAGCTAGTGGGGCTGGCGACTGGACAGCGTTAAAAAATCGTAGCGACGAGGATCTAGCCTTTATGTTTATTTGCATGGCTGCACGCTCTATGCCTGAAATTCACTTCATCTTTCGTCCGCACCCGCTTTGGGTATTGCCAGAACATCAAGGCAGCAACTCCATAATTCGCTTAGTTGATTATGTTGAATTTGAAGGACTTGACAATCTAACCATTTCAACTAATGCCATAACTGATAGCAATCACTATCTGTCGCATCGATCTCTATCACATAGTGTTTCTTCGATTTATGACGAAATTAAACAAGCTGATGTTGTTATTGGTGACCATTCGCAAGCTCTAGTAGAGGCCGCTCTGGCGGGTAAAATCATAGCTTCAATCAATGCGGCACGAAGGACGGAGTTTTTCATAAACTTCACACGCCATGGTATACCTTTGCTGCGCTGTGGTGATGATGTTGTCGAATTCCTATTAGAAATTTGTAACAATACAGACTACTATTGCCGCTACAATAATGCTATTGATTCTTTTAATCGAAGTCTTGATGAGTGAGGCCGGCCTGATCTTTTTATATTTTGTGATTTTATCACTAAATTAATTTTCTTGCGTCTTTCGCAGTGCATATTATTCAATTTTTTAAAATACCGGACTTCTTATGCTGCCATTATTCACGCAACAAATATTTAGGTTGTTTATATCTTTTTATCTTATTGAGCCAAATGCATTTTTTTACGTTTTAAGTACAGATTATTTTACTGCGGCATGACTGTCAGCACTCCGTTTGAACAAGTATAGGATTCTTGTCGTGACTCTACGTGTTATTGCAATGAATCGCCGAACATTACTACGTCGCTGGATTCCTCAAGGAATAAGAGATCTGCTCAACTTTATTGGTGGATATGCTATTTACTATCGCGGTGACTACCGTGATTGGGTAACTGCGAGACGGGCCTGCGATGGATATGACGAAAGCAGACTACTGACACGCCTCGCGTCGGCCGCACATAAGGTTGCAACAGGCAAAGTGGTTTGGGAACAGGATGGCGTTACCTGGGATCACATCCCAATTGACTGGCCCCTTTCTGCCAACTTGGGGTACATAGCCCACATCAGGCAGGGATATCTGAGAGTGCTTGATTTTGGTGGTGGATTCGGCAGTAGTTTTCATCAGTGTCGGGCTTTTTTTGGGGACGCCATCACTCTCGACTGGGGCATCGTTGAGCAGCCCGCAATGGTCGAGATCGCTAGGGACGGAATTGAAAGTGGCGCCTTGCGCTTTTTTCTCGACATAGAAAGCGCGATTGAAAGATTGCGCCCTGATGTCGCCCTTCTCTCTGGCGTTCTTCAATACCTTGAAAGTCCTTGGGAGGTATTGGAACAAATCATCAAGTCTGGCATCCCCTTTTTGATCATCGACCGCCATCCCTGCTCGCTGACCCACGAATTGATCACCGTCCAGGTGGTGCCACCCTCCCTCTACGCAGCGAGTTATCCCTCCTGGCTCTTCAATTGTCCCCACATGCTGAAACGCCTTTCCGAGCATTATGAGCTGTTGGCATCATGGGATGGGAAGGACCCCAATATCCGCGGGTGGGGCAAAGGGGCTGAGTTCAAGGGGTTTTTCTTTCGGCGCCGGGAGGGTACATGAGCGACTGGATCAACCAGGTGATGTTCGCCGCCCCTGTCTGGGCGCTGCCCATCAACCCTGCCTTCCTGCCGCGGCGGGCGCTGTGGCGGGCGATGGCGGAGGCCGCGCCGCAGGTGCACGGGCGATTGCTGGACGTTGGCTGCGGCAGCCAGCCTTATCGAGTGCTCTTTAGTGGCGTGAGCGAGTACATCGGGCTGGAGTTGGACAACCCGGACAACCGGGCCACCAAGCAGGCCGATCTCTATTACGACGGGTGCACCTTTCCGGTTACGGATGAGACTGTCGACACGGTACTCTGCAATCAGGTCTTGGAGCATGTCTTCAATCCTGAGCAATTCCTTTCTGAAATTCATCGTGTTCTGTCACCTAGTGGTACTTTGCTGCTTACGGTACCCTTCCTCTGGCCCGAACACGAACAGCCATACGATTGTCTGCGCTATACCTCGTTCGGTCTGAAGAGTCGGCTGGAGCAGGCGGGTTTCGAGATTGCGCGACAATCGAAACTGACTCGAGGAGGCGGGGCCCTTTGTGCTTTGGCAGCGGACCGCCTAAATACCAGGCTGCGTTTGCTACCACTGCCGCTGCGGCTCGCCGTTCGTGCCTTGGTCATCGCACCTATATCCCTCGTAGGCTGGCTGTTGGATGCAGCATCTACCGCCGACACCGAACTCTATCTCGATAACTTTGTGATCTGTCGCAAGATGGTTTCTGCGTCGGACCCCATAGGAGGCCACTTGTCATGATGTTAGCGAATAAGAAAGTATTGATTACCGGGGGGGCTGGGTTCATCGGTTCTCATCTCGCACGCCGCCTAGTCGATTTGGGTGCTGATGTCACTTTGGTCGACTCACTGATTCCCGAGTATGGCGGCAATCTGCATAACTTGCACGGCATCGATGGGGCTGTACGCCTGAACATCTCGGATGTGCGCGACCCTCACAGTATGCGCTACCTCGTCCAGGGGATTGATCTTGTCTTTAATTTGGCAGGACAGACGAGCCATATGGATTCGATGCAGGATCCCTTTACCGATCTAGACATCAACAGCCAAGCGCAACTTTCTATCCTGGAGGCTTTACGTCACAACAATCCAACTGCACCTGTGGTATTTGCCAGTACTCGCCAGCTCTACGGACGACCGGAATACCTTCCAGTGAACGAGAAGCACCCGCAGCGCCCCGTTGATGTGAATGGCATCAACAAGATTGCGGGCGAGAGCTATCATCTGCTCTACCACTCTGTCTACGGCATTCCTACCTGCGCCCTACGACTTACTAATACCTATGGCCCGGGCATGCGCATCAAAGATGCGAGGCAGACTTTTGTTGGTGTTTGGATGCGCAGATTGCTTGAAGGTAAGCCTTTTGAGGTTTGGGGGGGTGAGCAGTTGCGTGACTTCAACTATGTGGGTGATGTTGTCGATGCCTTCCTAGCCGCAGCCTTGGATCCTACCGCCTGGGGACGAGTGTTCAACCTGGGTTCCTCTGAAGTTGTGAGTCTGGCGGAGTTGGCGCGCCTATTGGTCGAGGTGAATGGCGGTGGCGAGTACGTTGTGCGCGAGTTTCCTCCAGATCGCAAGAAGATCGATATCGGTGACTACTATACTGACTTTGCTCTGATTCGGCGCGAGCTTGGCTGGGAACCCCGAATCAGCCTGCGCGAAGGTCTGCAACACACTCTCGATTATTTCCGCGCACACGGAGAGCATTACCTGTGATTTTACAATCCAACCCCAAAGCAGCGTACCTTGAGCGCCGAAAGGCTATAGATGCCGCGTTGGCACGGGTTCTCGAAAGCGGCTGGTACATCCTCGGTCGCGAGGTGGAGGGCTTCGAGGCCGAATTTGCCCAGGCCATGGGAGCGAATTGGGCGGTGGGCGTAGCAAATGGTACTGATGCCATCGAAATTGCCCTGCGTGCCTTGGGCATCAAGGCGGGCGACCGGGTGGTGACGGTTTCCCATACCGCTGTAGCCACTGTAGCAGCGATAAAGCGAATCGACGCGGTTCCACTCTTCGTGGATGTAGACCCACGACGTTATACGATGGACCCAGAGAGCCTGGATGCCCTTTTATCCACACCTGATGGTGGTAGGGCAAAAGCAATTGTGTTGGTCCATCTCTATGGTCAACCTGTGGACATGAAAACAATCGTCCCTATGGCTCGGGCTCGCGGTTTGTCCATTATCGAGGACTGCGCCCAGGCACATGGCGCTTTACTTGACGGCCGCATCGTGGGCACTTGGGGTGATCTCGCTTGCTTTAGCTTCTATCCCACCAAGAATCTAGGAGCATTGGGCGATGGTGGTGCGGTTACCGGCATTAATTCATCGCTGCGAGAGACTGTGCAACTTCTGCGCACCTATGGATGGAAGAATCGCTACGTCAGCGACCTGTTCGGCATTAATTCCCGGCTTGATGAGCTCCAGGCCTCGATCCTGCGGGTAGGACTCCAGCATCTAAATCAAGACAACGAACGGCGACGCGCCATTGCTGCGCGCTACAATCGCAGCCTGGCTGGAATCAGTGTTGAACTGCCCTGGCAGGCTTCAAATGCCTATCATGTCTTCCATCAATATGTTATCGCTACAAATGGCCGTAACATACTACAAGAGAGACTGAAAAGACTCGGGGTTGGCTCCTTGGTGCATTACCCAATGGCGGTACACCAGCAACCCGCATATGCCGATCCTACCCTGCGCCCTGTGGATCTGCCTCACACTGAACGTCTGGTTGGTCGCATTCTGAGCTTGCCCATGTATCCACAGCTCCGAGATGATGAAATCGAAGAGGTTGTTACTGCATTGCATACGGCAATTGAGGATTGATCGTATACATAGCAGTTATTTTAGGTGGACTATTTGCGGAACCATATCATATTTGTAGCTATAGAATGCGCCACTTCTGCACCTATTTCGACTCAAACTACTTGCTTCGCGGTTTAACGCTGTATCGCTCCCTGATGAAGACTGGCTGCGAGTTTCGGCTATATGTCGTTGCCCTTGATGAAACAACATTGCGTACCCTTACAAGCCTTGGCCTAGAGCATCTGGAGGCTATCCCGCTAACAGAGTTAGAGGCATGGGCCCCCTCACTCCTTGTGGCAAAAGCGAATCGCCGACTCATTGAGTATTACTTCACGCTTACGCCACACCTTCCTCTTTTCTTTTTGGAACGCTACCCCAAATTGGATTTGATCACTTATCTGGATGCCGATCTTTATTTTTATAGCTCGCCAGAGCCCATCTTCACGGAGATGGGCAAGTGCTCCATTCTGATTACACCGCACCGCTACCCGCCCCACTTGAAAGCTCAAGAGATCTATGGGCTCTACAATGTTCAATATCAGAGCTTTCGGCGCGATCCAATAGGGTTGGCCTGCTTAGAGCGCTGGCGCGATCAGTGCCTAGAGTGGTGCTACGACCGAGTCGAAGATGGAAAGTACGGGGATCAGGCTTATCTTGATGAGTGGCCAATGCTTTACGGTGTGCACCTTTGTATTCTTCAGCACAGAGGAGCCGGCGTTGCGCCTTGGAATTGGTCCAACTCAACCATTACCCGGCGCGGTGACGAGGTGCAAGTGGGAGGAGACTCACTCATTTTTTACCACTTTCACGGCATAAAGATTTTTAGTCCTTGGTTCATCTCCAACGGTTTACTTGACTGGGGCATGATGCCTTGGCGGTTGATGCGTTGGTTTTATGTTGGCTATCTGCGCGAATTGCGCAGCACTCGGCGCTTGCTCACCCGAAACGGTATTGATGTGCCTATGCGCGACCGATTCATCCGAGGAGGAAGCATAGGAATGACAACAATGAAGGAGGTGCTTCGCAAAGCATGGGGGCAGGCAACTATTGGGTGAGAAAAGCGACTATTGTTAGTAAAATAGTAAAATCAGGCTACGCTCACTGGAAATGCTATATGCTAAATAAGAGTTGCATCTTTGCATCGAACTATCTCTTAAGCTTTAGGAGGAGAGCGTTTAGGTTCTCAGCGATATGAATCCAGCTCAAGGTTCCAGAAAAGTATATCAATTTTCCTGCGCTGAGTTGCTTCTCAATGGCAGCAGCCATCTCAATCGGATTAGGCTCGCACAAGCTCTCTGGAGCATGCTCAAATATCGCTTCATGCCCTGCCACTCGCGTGGCAACCACTGGGCGCTGGCACGCTAAATATTCTGCAATTTTGCATGGCCCCGCCATGCTGTTGAATTCGTCATTGGCGTAAGGAAGGGTCACTAGATCACAGGCTGCGATATAGTTCGGTATCTCCTGCTGACTCAGTTCACCGCGATAGTCTATCCAGGGTAAGTCAATACTTGGGCCCTGTAATCTTCCTGCCAGCAGGATTTTTAGATTAGGTATTTTGTGTGCCAGGATTTTACTTGCAGCGAACAATAGTGGCCCTCTCTGAGGTGTGATGGCGCCAAAAAATCCAATGACCGGAATGCCCGCGTCTATAGCCAGTTGTTGTCTTGCTTTCTGTTTGTCTAGTGGCCGAAACAGGTTTGTATCCACGCCATTTTCGACGAGCAGGGTGTTGCTGTTCCATTGGCCGAGACGTGACTGCAGAGGTCGGCTTGCGCAGAGTACGAGGTCAGCCTGGCTAGTGGCTTTGTGGAACATGGCCTTCATGCCAGGGAGTTTGTTGCCTTTGAAGGCAGGGTAATAATCATAGACATCAAACACAAAGCGGCAGGCCAGCCGCTTACTGATTAACCATGCCAGATAGCCAATATGGCTGTCACCGCTTGCGATGAAAATATGGGGTTTGGATTTTTTGATGGCTTGATAGGCCCTCATGGGCATAAGAGGAAGCTGCCAGACTGTGCTTGGTAGGGTGCGGAAGGTTAGGCCATCCATGCTGCGTTCAATAGCTTTACTATTACGGTAATCAAGCGCTATGACATTGACCTCATGCCCCAACTTCGCAAGTTGTTTCGGGATATGGAACAGCCGGCCAAATTGATCTTCAATTAGATCTTTATTGGTGTAGTAGCGTTTGCACAGGAGGGTGATGCGCATTTGTTACTTTTCCGCGATGAACACCATCTGATGACAATGGTAAGGGTCCAGCTTTTCCAAAATGTGCTGGAGAAAATTCGGGAAGGGGTAGAGGCCGAACCCGTAGCCCTTGATGTCGGTAAAGCCGAGCATGTTGAGGTAACGGTGCAGCACTCGGTAGCTGAATACGACGAGGTGGCGATGCACCGGGGTTTCAGATTCAGTGTCAGGAAGCAGGTTTGGGCTGCTGACCTTGAAGAGTTCTTCTCCGGCAAGCAGTGCGTTGGAGTCGGGATGCGGGCCGCTGGAGGGCATTTTGCCGACGATTAACAGTGCGATGGTGAAGAGGGTGCTGATGTTGGGGGTGAGCAGGACCAGTGTGCCCTGGGGTTCGAGGACGCGATGGCACTCCCGCATGAAGGCGCAGGGGTTGAGCAGGTGTTCCAGTACCGACAGGGCAAAGACGCAGCGAAAGCTGTCGTTGTCGAAGGGTAGCTGTCGGTTGAGATCGCCTTGGATGATGTTGAGCCCTTTGGCCTGGGCTTGGTCCACGCAACCCTGGTTCCATTCGATGCCTTGGTAGCGAGAGGTATCCAGGTTGATCTGGCGCTGCAGTCGGTGGAATGAGCCGCCGGTGTTGGCGCCGCAGTCCAGAACGCTGCCGTCCTCGTGAATGGCTTGGGTTATCTGCTCGAAGGCCAGGCCATAGGCTTCGTCCATGGTGCGGCGGTAGAGGTTTTTGAAGTAATGTTGGAGCATCGTCTGATCCTGGGTGCTGAGCGGAAATTAACGCTCGATTAATTTTGGCACGAGCGAGGGGAATCAAAGGCAACTGCCCATCCCCCTCTCCACAACCCCTCTCTCCGAGGGCGATGGGGCCTTCTCCCCTCTCCCGCTAGCGGGGAGACGGCTGCACGGACGCAGGAGGTAGAACAACGTCTGGAACAGCGGCCGAGTTGTCGGGGGGAGGGTATAAGCACAAGTTAGAACATTTAACGACGCCCTGCCAAGGTCAGGGTAAATTTGTGCATGACAAGTTCACTCTCCGTGAAGAATACTGGATGTGGCCGACAACAAGGCCGGCAAGTCTTGATGAACAGTATTCCATACGATGCGGAGATCAACCCCAAAGTATTGATGGATCGGCAGGTTACGAAAGTCTTTGATTTCTCTCCATGGCACATCTGGATACTTCTCCTTCAGCGATTCGGGCAATTTGCCAACGGCCTCGCCAATGACTTCGAACTCGCGGATTACTGCGGCATGCCGCATCCTGTCCGTGCTGAACTGTTCAAAATCCAAATTTTTGACATACGAGAGAATGGCTTGCCCGGAGTCGAGAATGTCCGCCAGATAAAGCGTGCAGTCTCGTTCAAACATGGAGCATGTCTTGTTTGGCTGTCTCTCTGACGGCGGGCTTCATGGCGCTTTCAATGCCAAGGTCAATACGCTGGCCCAATTGCGCTTCAAGGTAGCGTTTCAGGCCAAAAAAATTGCTGAGGGTTTTTTTTGCTTCAGTCAGTTCGACCGCGATATCGATATCGCTGTCATCGGTGGCGTTTCCCCGTGCGTAGCTGCCAAACAGGGCAATTTTTTGCACCCCATAATCCAGGCGCAGTGTCTCCCGGTGTGTTTTCAGGAAATCCAGAATTTCATTTCGGTTCATTGGGAGGCTCCATGAGGCACATAAAGGCGGTCTGGTACACGCCTTGTTCGGTTAAGTTCGGTAAGAGTCTATCAAATAATTTTGTTAGCTATTCAGCACTTCCCGAACCTGGTTGGTCAGCCATCTGCTCAGTTCATGCACGATCGCAGGCAGGGCCATGCCTTCGGTGAAATAGCTAAATTTGTCACCCAGGCCGCCGATCTGCTGCTTCAGTTCGCGAATTTGGCGGTCGGTTTCCTTTTGGGATTCGGCCAGCGCCTGGATACTGCGCCAGACATCGTCAAATTGAGGGGCGGGGGTGTCGAGTTTGGCCATGGGGCGGCTCCGGATGCGGTTTTCTTGGGATTGTAGCCCAGAATCCCGAGCTGGCGTTCAGGGTTCCCGATTGGGTTCGGCAGCTGGATTAAAGGTACCAGGGTCGAATTCATTTTCTATTGGGGGTGAGCAGGACCAGCATTCCCTGGGGTTCGAGGACGGGGTGGCAAACCCGCATGAAAACACAGCCGTTGAGCAGGTGTTCCAGTACCGACAGGGCAAAGACGCAGCGAAAGCTTTCGTTTTCAAAGGATAGCGGTTGGTTGAGGTCGTTTTGGATGATGTTGCGCCCTTTGGCCTGGGCTTGGTCCACGCAGCCCTGGTTCCACTCTATGCCTTTGTAGCGACTGGGGTTCAGGTTGATCTGGCGCCGCAGTCCAAAACGCTGCCGCCCTCCTGAATGGCTTGGGTTATCTGCTCGAAGGCCAGGCCATAGGCTTCGTCCATGGTGCGGCGGTAGAGGTTTTTGAAGTAATTTTGAAGCATCTGCTCATCCTGGGCGCTTAGCCTGCGCTATGGTTATTTCCCCGCTGGCATTATTGGGGATTGCTCCTCGAACTGAGCTTGCATATCCATGGCGCCGTGCAACACGCGGACAATCCGCACCAGATCGGGCTCTTCATGGAAAATCACAAGGTAGTTGCCGTAGGGGCATGAACGCAGGCCTTTGCCGAGCTCTGGCCGAGGCCGGTAGGCCTTGGGTGCTTGGGTGATTTTGCCACACTGCTCGCGCAACTCCCTCACGAAGGTTTTTGCCCGGCGCGGATTGTCTTGGGCGATATAGTCACCGATGAGCTCGAGATCAAGCTCCGCCTTCGGCATAAATGCCTGTTGCATCGTGCGTTTTCCTCTGCTTCAGTCATCGCTTGATATTTCGCTTCCAGCCGATCAAATACGTCGTCGGCTGGAATATCTGGCCCGCTGGCCAGCCCTATTGTAGATGGCTTCCAAAACCCGCGCCTAAATGGCGAACAGAGAATTTGTGCTTGATTGCATCTCTGTTTTGAGCGCAGCGAGATTTCGGATGACCTCGCTGACGTTGTTGAATCGGCCGGAATCCAGCGGCTGGCGGATGAAGGCTTCGAAATGGGGGCTGAGGGCAACACTGGTGGGCATGGCAATTTCTCCTGATGTCTAATAACAGTTATTAGAGCCAGACTTTATGCCCCCTGTCAACGCGCACCAGGGTCGTTTTGCCGGCCTGATGCGGCCCCGGTAATTTTGCCAAACGGTGGGTATAACGGGCCAGGGTCAATGTAACCGCGCACTACCTTCGACTCCGTTCAGGGGGCGTTGAGGGCGTGCTCGATGTTGGCAATGATCTGTTTGAGCTGAAGATACCCCGCAAGGGAAAGCCGAATGTTGTCCAATCGGAGTTGGACGTCTTCAGGATACTCGTGGGTAAGGGTATTGCGTATCTCGCGCAGGGTGTCCCAGGCTTCAACGCTGTCTATGATACGTAATTTCTCCAGGCGGTTGAGTATATCCAGCATGGTCATACTGTCGTCCAATTCATGCCAGTACTGGAGGAGTAGCCGAAACAGCTTGCCACCGATTTTGTCCTGTATTTTTAGGTAGTTGAACAAGAAACTATTGACGATGCGCTGGTGCTCGTAATGCGCCAGCCAGGCAAGGTCAATGTTTTGGGCAGCCAGGAGGCTGTAGTCGATGTCGGCGCCTTGCATCATTTGCTTGATGCCGGCCAATGTTTGGTTCAATGGCGCTGACATAAGACGACGCCGTTTGTTTGTGCTTCTTGATCGATTGCCCGTTCTGCTGGGCTTGCGGCCAATACCAGGTCAATTTTCTGTTCGCCGATTTTTCGTTTGAGGCGAGCAAGATAGGTCACGCGCTTCATGGCCAGTTGATCGGTTTCATCGGGGTTGACATATAAATCGATGTCACCGCCGCGCAGGTCATCCCGTACTCGACTGCCGAACAGGCGTATTTCACCCCTGCCAAACACCTCAAGGAAGGTGGTGACAATAGCGTCATGTTGTTGCTTGCTTAGTCGCATTTTTTGGGGCTTTATGATGTTAACGCAGCAAGGTCATTTGAGGCCGTTGCCGAGCTCTGACCGAGGCCGGTAGGCTTTGGGTGCTTGGGCGATAAGTCACCGATGTGCTCGAGATCAAGCTCCGCCTTCGGCATAAATACCAGTTGCATCAGGCGGTTTCCTTCGCTTCAGCCATCGCCTGATATTTCGCTTCCAGCCGATCAAATACTTCGTCGGCTGGAATATCTGGTCCGCTGGCCAGGCCTATTGCAACCGCTTCGCGCAGGGCCTGAAGTTTGGCGGCCTGTTCGGCTTCATGCTCTTCAAGGAGACGCAGGCCAGCGCGGACGACCTCGCTGACGTTGTTGAAACGGCCGGCATCCAGCTGCTGGCGGATGAATGCTTCAAAATGGGGGCTGAGGGCAACACTGGTGGGCATGGCGATTACTCCTGAAGTCTAATAACAGTTATTAGAGCCAGCCTTTATGCCCCCTGTCAATGTTCGGCGCAGCTCTGGGTGGGCAGCATGGAGCGGGACGTGCCTGCCGCCTGGTACACCCATGCCGGCGTTGCGGCGTCCATGGGCCCCCTATGCACCGCCTGACTGTAATTGCAGAAGGGTTGAGGCGGCGAGATAGTTACGGCTGACCGATAAGGTGCGTTGGTCCCGGTAGAATCAACGGGGTGAGTGGCGCCTGCCCTTTAGATCAATATATCTTCCCGCATTTGTTGAAGGGTACCGCTTGGATGCCGTCATCAAAACTCAGCGCTGTGCCTCGATAGGCAATGTACTTCCCTTGCAAGGTACGTGTGTTTTCGGAAAACCGGTTCAGCATCTTCTTGAAATCCGGGTGCCAGGTGGCGGCAGCCTTGATTTCCATGCCGATCATGCCGCCGCCAGCTTTATGCAGCAGGTCGATTTCGTTGCCGTGGCTGTCACGGTAGAAATAGAGATTGGCAGCCATACCTCGGTTGTAGCGGGCCTTGAGGGCTTCGACCACGACCAGGTTTTCGAAGATGCTGCCCATCAGCGGGTCGCGGCTGACTTGTTCCGGTTTTTCGATGTCGAGCAGATAGGCGAGCAGGCCGGGTTCGATGAAATAGTATTTAGGTGACTTGATGACCCGCTTACCGAAGTTTTCGAAGTAGGGCGGCAGCTTGAAGATTATGAATGAGGCCTCAAGGATCGACAGCCATTCCTTGATGGTTTTGCCATCGACGCCTACATCGTTGGCGAGTGACTGGTGATTCATGATCTGGCCAACGCGGCCGGCCAGGAGTTTGATGAATTTCTCGAACAGCGTGGCGTCCTTCAGTTGGATCAGTTGGCGAACGTCTCGTTCCACATAGGTCTGATAGTAGTTGGCATAGGCTGTGCGAGGCCGTTGGCGCTGATCATGGATGCGAGGCAGGAAGCCTTGGAAGACGTAGTCCTCAAAGTCATCAAAGTGGATGTTGGCCGAGGCGAGTTCGGCGATGGAAAACGGCAACAGGTGCAGGATGCCGGTCCGTCCTGCCAGCGATTGGCTGATGGCGGCGCGCAGTTCCAGCTGGTGCGAGCCGGTCAGTACGAATCGGCCATTGCGCTGTTCTTCATCGACAATGCCCTGCAGATAGCTCAGCAGCTGCGGTGCGCGCTGGACTTCGTCGAATATGGTGTTGCCCTTGTATTGATTCAGGAATGCTTTTGGGTCTTCGACTGCGATCAGCCGGTTTTCTGGATCTTCCAGCGAGACGTAGTCATATTCCGGCAAGGCCATGCGTACAAGGGTGGTCTTTCCGGCCTGCCTGGGACCCAGCAAGGTAACCACCGGGTATTCGTGCAATTGGGCTAGCAGTTCAGATTGAAGGGTGCGGGGAATCATGGTGGCAGCCTATTCAGTGCAATCTCGGAAATCAACTCCGATATTACACAAAATGTACAGCCCTGCCTATAGCAAGGCCTGGTTGTATCCCAATGGCTTCAACTTAAGGCGTTCACTGGCTGCTTTCAGTAGGTTGGCCGCGGCGGGTTGCAAGGTGCGCGTCATCGACCTTCGCACGCATCTGGCCGTCTTCACGATGGGCTTGCCGGGATCAAGGAAAACAGCATCTATCCTGGGGAATCGATCAATAAGTCATTTTATACAAATTGACGATATTGAATGCAGTCTGTATAAATAACCCATGTTTCCACGCCATCTTTCCCCGACACTCTCTCGTTTTGCCAAGGCATTTCCCATCCTGGCAGTAACGGGCCCTCGCCAGTCCGGCAAGACTACGTTGGTGCGGGCGCTGTTTGCCGATAAACCCTATGTGAGCCTGGAGGACCCCATCGAGCGAGCATTTGCGTTGGAAGACCCTCGTGGGTTTCTGGCGCGCTTCAGGGATGGCGCCGTGTTCGATGAGGCTCAGCGATGGCCAGATTTGTTTTCCTTTCTGCAGGGTATGGTGGACCAATACCGACAGCCTGGTCGTTTTGTTTTGACCGGATCGCAACAATTCGGCTGGCTGGCCGGGGTCACGCAGTCTCTGGCGGGTCGGGTTGGTTTGACGCGCTTGCTGCCCCTGGCCTTGAGCGAACTGCCAACGTCGGCGATGTCCGTCGGGGTGGATTCGCTGTTGTGGCGCGGTGGCTACCCAGTCCTGCATGCGCAGGATGTACCGCCCGGCGATTGGTTTGCCAGTTACGTGGCGACCTATCTGGAGCGAGATGTGCGTCAGGTGTTGAACGTACAGGACTTGAGTGTTTTTCAACGCTTCGTGCGCTTGTGCGCAGGGCGCACCGGGCAATTGCTCAATCTGAGCGGCCTGGCGGGCGAAACCGGTATTTCACATTCCACGGCACGGGCCTGGCTTTCGGTGCTCGAATCTAGCGATCTGGTTTTCCTGTTGCCGCCCTATCATCGAAATTTCGGCAAACGACTGGTCAAGACGCCCAAGCTGTATTTCCTGGATTCCGGCCTGGCATGCTGGTTGTTAGGGATTCGCGATGCCGACACGCTGGCGCTTCACCTATTGCGCGGGGCCTTGTTCGAGTCTTGGATCGTCTCTGACTTCATCAAACAACGTTTCAATGCCGGCCAGCCGGCCGACGTGTTTTTCTGGCGGGACAATAACGGGCTGGAGGCAGATTTGCTGTTCGAAACCGAAGGCAGGTTGCAAACCCTAGAGATCAAATCCGGAAGTACCCCGACGTCGGAGTACATCCGTGCCGGCAAACGTTCAACCGCCTTTGCCCCTGAAGAGGCCGCGATGCCCTGGCTGGTTTACGGCGGTGACGAAAGCCATGTGCGCAATGGGGTACGCCTGGTGTCTTGGCGGGATTTCGGCTCAGTACTTGAGGGTCAGCCAGTGCAGAGTTTGGGACGGGGTTGATGAAGACTGGAATTACGGTGACAGTTTACTAAATACATTCTTTTTCGTCCCGTTCCGGCCCCAAGTAGCAGGCGATCCACACCCCACAAGCAACCCCACGCCTGAATGCCCTCCATTTCCAGATAATCCTTCAGAACATTCCAGGCAAGCTCATGGGTGAATTCGAAGCCTTGGATCAGTCCCTGTTGTTCGAGATCAGAGAGAGGGCGCTGCGCCTTCAGCGCCATGGCAAGCGTGAGTTGGTGCAGGGCACGTTGAAAATTGTCGAAGCGTTGCTTCCAGCGGATGTCCATCGTCACGGTAGTCTCCCAGGTTACTTTTGGAGGATAGGGAACGTACCACGATTAGCCATCTGCGAGTAAAATAATAGGGGACGTACCACGATTAACCCTCTGCCTGCTGCACCGGTCTGTCTGTTTTTCTCCCTCACCGCCCCGCGATCCACGAAGCCAGATCAGGTGCCGTGCTATCACCCAAACAGCTCATCCGGGCTTTCAGCACTGATCACCACGTCAAAGTGCCCATCGGGGTAGGGCAAGTGGGTGTCTGGCACGAGTTGGAAGTCAATGCCCTGGCGTATTTGTAGTTGGTCCACGCGGTTCGCTGAGCGAAGCGGCGGCCTGAGCCTGACCGAAGGGTCGAAGCGAACCGCAGTTGGCTTCGACTCCGCTCAGCCAGCGTTTTTCCTAAATTGATGCCGTCGGGAGCCTTGCCGGTCACAGCAAGCTGCCCTCCTAGCCTATGTGCTGTCAGGGGTTATACTCCGGCAAGGCTGTTTCACCCTATTGGCTGAGGCGTGCGGGCAATCAGATATGAGTTGCCATTGCCCTGCCAGAGTACGCTCATAGGCAAGGCATAAAGCATTCCGCCCAGTGGCAAGACCTGTTCACCAAGATAAAGCACTGCCCCGGCGGCGAAGCGCTCGCCCATCACTTCGGCGAGCATACGCAGGCCCTTCAAGTCGTTTTGAGTGACGCTGCCTGCTGCCTTGACTTCAATACCCAGAATACGGCCATCGGGTGCTTCGAGCAGTAAATCGACTTCGCTGCCTGTCGCGGTGCGAAAATGCCAGGCACTTGCTGTTTGCTGGCTCCATGCCTGTTGCTTGCGGATTTCTTGAATAACAAAGCTTTCCAGCAAGGGGCCGATGTCGGGCGACAGGCTGAGTGCCCTGGCATCCCTTGTTCCACGCAAATGGGCGACAAGGCCGGTGTCCAGTAGATGAATTTTCGGCGATTTGACCAGCCGTTTGCCCAGGTTGGCCGACCAGGCCGGCAAGGGGCGAAACAGAAAAGTGGCTTCCAGCAGACTGAGGTAGCGCTGCAGGCTGGTATGGGGAATGTCGATGGCCCGTGAGATTTCCGCCACGTTCATCAGTCCGCCAACGCGCGCGGCCAGCAGTGCCAAGAGTTTGGGTAGGTCAGTGAGCTTTTCGATGTTCGCCAGATCGCGAATATCGCGTTGCAGTAGGGCGCTAATGTAGCTACGAAACCAGGCAGCGCGGCGTTCGCCAGTACGGCGTGAGACCGCTTCGGGAAAGCCACCGGCAAGCAACCGCTCGCAGATGTCCAGACGATCGACCGCTATCTTGCCCGGCGTCCATGCCTTTGCCGAGAAAAGCCGATCGATCAGGTTGCCTGTCTGGCCGGCCAGTTCGTTTTGGGAAAGGGGATCGAGCGGGATGATTTCCATCCGCTCGGCAAGGGATTCGGCCAGCTTGGGCACCAGGAAGATGTTGGCCGATCCCGTGAGCAGAAATTGGCCCGGCCGGGTGTCGGTATCGACTACCCGCTTGATGGCACGGAAAAGCTCCGGCGCAAGCTGTACTTCGTCGATGACCACCAGGCCGGTATGCCCCGTCACTAGCGCATCTGGGTCGGTCTTTGCCAGGGCGAGGATGGTCGGATCGTCAAGGGAAAGATAGGGCGCCGTATGCATCTTGGCGATGTTTTTTGCCAGTGTTGACTTGCCGGTCTGGCGTGCGCCATTGAGCAGTACAACGCGTGTATCAGCGAGTGAGGCAAGCAGGTTAGCGCGAATGTGGCGTTCAATCATGGTTGCATATTGCCCATGTAGTGGGGAATATGCAACCAGCAAGCGGACCTTAATCAGGTATTTTTGGCCCTCATGGGTTGATGTGCTGCCTAGTTGTAGGGCCGCGGGATCATGAATGAACTTTACCTTGAAATATCGGAATCTCTATCCGAATTATCTAGCCTCAAGGAGTCGACGAGTCTGGCATAGGCCTGGGTCACTCGCTCCCAGTCGAATTTCTGCATCAAGCGCTGGCGCAGGGCTTCGGCCTGCTGCTGGGCTTGTTCCGGCTGGTTGAGTTGTTGCAGTATGCTTGCGGCAAAGGCGGCAGTATCCCTGGGGTCGATGCGCAGCGCCTGCTCTGCTGGGGTAAAGATGTCGTCCAGCACCGGCAGATCGCCCACCAGGACCGGGCAGCCGCAGGCAATGGCCTCGATGGTGACCAGCCCGAGGCCTTCGCGGTCGCCGTTTTCGGCCTGCACGAAGGGGGCAACAAAGAGGCTGGCTTGTTGGTAATGGAGCGTTAGTTGTTCTTGCGGGCAGGCGGCGAGGAATTCCACATGAGTGGTCAGATCCAACTCTTGGCTGAGCCGGTGCAGGCTGTCGGCCTCTGGCCCGCTGCCAATCAGGGTCAAGCGGGTATCTGGCCGCTGGCGAATGACCTCGGGCAGGGCTTGGAGCAGGTAGGCAACGCCTTTTTTCTCGACCAGACGACCGACAAACAGCAACTGCCCCGGCTTGCGCTGGACCTGCGGATTGGGGCGGAAGCGCTGGCGGAAATCCACGCCCATGGAGATGGTATGGATGGCTTGGGCGTCGGCCCCCAGACGCTTGGCCTCTTCGATCATGGGGCTGCTGACCAGGGTCAGGGCACTGGCCTGCCGAAGAGCCCAACCCTTGAGGCGTTCCAGCAGGGGGTGGCGCAGGCTATACAGATCACCGCCGTGGGAGGTGAGCAGGATAGGCACAGGTTTGTGCGCCAGGCGCTGCGCCAGCGCGGCCACCAGCCCTTGGGGGATGATCCAGTGGGCGTGAATGGCCGCCGGCTGTAGGCGGCGGGTCAGATACCAGCTGGATGCGAGCAGGCCGAGCAGAAAGGGCGGCAGGAGCAGCCACTTCCAGGGTTGCTGCTTGAGGTTATTCAGAATGCCGCCACCCTGCACCAGGGTTTCCAGCCCGCTGGGGGCATAGCGAAAGCGGTGCACCTGTACGCCATCCAGTGTCTCTTGCGTCATGCAGCCGGGGGCATGGGGGCAGAGGACGTGGACTTCAAAACGCTCAGTCAGGCGCTTGCTCAGTTCATGCACAAAGCCGGGCTCGGGGTCATTGGCCCAGCGCGGGTAGGTGGAGCTGAGGACGAGGAGTTTGGTTTTGGTCATTAGCGTGAAAATCACTTCAGCGACGGGCTGTTTGTAGCCTGGATGCAGTGTAACGGAATCCGGGGTTGGCCGATGGTTCGTGCCACCCCGGATTCCGCACTTCGACAGGCCCTTCGGCAGGCTCAGGACACCGCTCAGGACGCCGCTCAGGACATCGCTTCGCTGCATTTAGCGCGGCTTATGGCTGGAAGGCGTTGGATGCTTGGATGTTTTTGGCCTCTCACCTGGACAAAACCCGTGGGATCGTGCCTGCCTTCCCCCATGTAGCTTGAGCTTTTACGCGGTTGAACTGGGTTTGGCCGGGTTATAGAATGGTCGGCTTGCTGCGCTGGGCTTGCCCGGCATTTCGCTGTATTCGAGGATGATTCTATGCCGGTTATTACCCTGCCCGATGGTTCCCAGCGCCGCTTTGAGCGGCCGGTGAGCGTGCTGGAGGTGGCCGCTGACATAGGTCCGGGTCTGGCCAAGGCGGCCCTGGCCGGCAAGATCGATGGCGTGCTGGTGGATGCCAGTCATCTGATCGAACAGGACGCCCAGCTGGCCATAGTCACCGGCAAGGACGCCGAGGCCCTGGAGCTGATCCGGCACGATGCCGCCCACGTCATGGCCCAGGCGGTGCAGGAGCTGTATCCCGGTACCCAGGTGACCATAGGTCCGGCCGTTGACGATGGCTTTTACTACGATTTCTCCCGCGAAGAGCGCTTTGGCCCGGACGATCTGCAGAAGATCGAGCAGCGCATGGCCGAGATCGTTGGTCGCGACCTGCCCATCCAGCGCGAGGTGCTCGGCCGCGATCAGGCAAAAAAGGTCTTTGCCGATCTGGGGGAGCACTACAAGCTGGAGATCATCGACGCCATCCCCGAGGGCGAGGCGATCAGCATCTACCGCCAGGGCGATTGGTTCGATGTCTGCCGTGGCCCGCACCTGCCCAGCACCGGCAAGCTGCCCAAGGCCTTCAAGCTGATGAAGCTGGCCGGGGCCTATTGGCGCGGTGATTCCAAAAACGAGATGCTGCAACGCATCTATGGCACCGCCTGGGCCGACAAGAAGGACCTCAAGGCCTATCTGCATCGGCTGGAGGAGGCGGAAAAGCGTGATCACCGCAAGATTGCCAGGGCCCAGGGTCTGTTCCACACCCAGGAAGAGGCGCCGGGCATGGTGTTCTGGCACGATAGGGGCTGGCAGATCTATCTGACCGTGCAGAACTACATCCGCGACAAGCTGCGGGACCATGGCTATCAGGAGGTACACACGCCCCAGGTCATCGACCGTTCCCTGTGGGAGAAGTCCGGCCATTGGGACAAGTTTGGCGACATGATCTTCACCACCCATTCGGAGAATCGGGACTACGCCATCAAGCCGATGAACTGCCCGGCGCACATCCAGATCTACAACCAAGGCATCAAGAGCTACCGCGACCTGCCCCTGCGCCTGGCGGAGTTTGGCTCCTGCCACCGCAACGAGCCCTCCGGTACCCTGCACGGGCTGATGCGGGTGCGCAACTTCGTGCAGGACGATGCCCATATCTTCTGCACCGAGGGGCAGATCCTGGCCGAGGTGTCGGACTTCACCGACCTGCTGTTCGAGGTGTACAAGGACTTTGGCTTTACCGAGGTGCTGATCAAGCTCTCCACCCGGCCGGAGCAGCGCGTCGGCTCAGATGAAACCTGGGATAAGGCGGAAAAGGCCCTGGAAGATGCCCTCAACAGCAAGGGCCTGGCGTTTGAGTTGCAACCGGGGGAGGGTGCCTTCTACGGCCCCAAGATCGAATTCTCGCTCAAGGACTGCCTGGAGCGGGTCTGGCAGCTGGGCACCATCCAGCTGGACTTCTCCATGCCCGAGCGGCTCGGTGCCCATTACATCGCCGAGGACAACAGCAAGCAGACCCCGGTGATGCTGCATCGGGCCATCCTCGGCTCGCTGGAGCGTTTCATCGGTATCCTCATTGAACACTATGCCGGGGCCCTGCCGGCCTGGCTGGCGCCGATCCAGGCGGTGGTGATGAATATCACCGATCATCAGGCCGAATATGCCCAGCAACTGGTTAAGCGTTTGAGTCGGCAAGGGGTTAGAGTAGAAATAGACTTGAGGAATGAGAAGATAGGCTATAAAATCCGCGCACACACCCTTGCCAAGGTGCCTTATCTGCTGGTGGTCGGTGACCGTGAGATGGAGCAGGGCCTGGTTGCGGTTCGCAGCCGCGACGGCAAGGATTTGGGAAGCATGACGCCGGAGTCTTTTATCGAAGATCTGAATCGCACCCTTACAGCGCGAGCGGGTTGAGAGCCAAGCACCGGTTAATCGGTGCTTTTTTCATTTTTTGGGAGGAGTCGGGTTATCAGCAAGAAAGAAGATAGGCACAGACTGAATGAAGAGATCGACGTCAGGGAAGTGCGTCTGATCGGTGCCGACGGTGAGCAGGTAGGGATTGTCAACACGGCGGAAGCCTTGGCCAAGGCCGAGGCCTTGACACTGGATTTGGTGGAGATTTCTCCCGATTCCAAGCCACCGGTATGTCGCCTGATGGACTATGGCAAATTCTTGTTCGACAAGAAAAAGGAAAAGGCTGCGGCAAAAAAGAAGCAAAAGCAGGTACAGGTCAAGGAGGTCAAGTTTCGTCCGGGAACGGACGAGGGAGACTACAAGGTAAAACTACGCAACCTTGTGCGTTTCCTCGAAGAGGGGGACAGGGCCAAGGTAACCATGAGGTTCCGCGGCCGTGAGCATGCCCACAGGGAGTTGGGTCTGGAATTTCTCAAGCGCATAGAGGCCGACCTGGCGGAATACGCCACGGTGGAGCAACAACCGCTGATGGAAGGTCGCCAGATGGTCATGCTGCTTGCCCCCAAAAAGAAATAGTCCGGGAATCCCTGGGCTGAATTACAACGAATGCGGAGTATTGAAAAATGCCCAAAATCAAGACCAACCGGGGCGCGGCCAAGCGCTTCAAAGTCAAGGCCTCTGGTGCCGTCAAAAGCAATCAGTCGCACCGTCGTCATATCCTGACGAAAAAGAGCACCAAGCGTAAGCGTCATCTGCGCTCGCCCAACCATTTGCATACCTCGGATGCCAAGGTTGCCCGTCGCATGATGCCCTATTGCTAAGCCCTTTTATCAGGAGACCCCAAAATGCCAAGAGTTAAGAGAGGCGTAACCGCCCACGCCCGTCACAAAAAGATACTGGACGAAGCCAAGGGCTATTACGGTGCCCGCAGCAAGGTCTATCGCGTCGCCAAACAGGCGGTGATCAAGGCCGGTCAGTATGCCTACCGTGACCGCCGTCAGAAGAAACGCCAGTTCCGCGCCCTGTGGATCGCCCGTATCAACGCCGGTGCCCGCGAGAACGGCATGTCCTACAGCCGCCTGATCGATGGCCTGAAGAAGGCCGAGGTGGAGATGGACCGCAAGATGCTGGCCGATTTGGCCATCTTTGACCGGCCTGCCTTTACCAAGCTGTGCGAAAAGGCTCAAGCTGCCCTGGCTTGATCGGTGCCCAAGTTGGACCAGAAAGGGCCTGGATTCGCCTCCATGGCCCTTTCTTTTTATACAGTAAAGCGCTAGCTGATTACCCCTGTATCTCAGCCTTCGTCTGGCGTTGGCTTGCCGTCAGGCTAGGGCGGGCCGCGCCCGCCGTCAGGCCGCTTGCAATGGGGTTGCACCTTGCGAGGGCGCGGCGGCCATGGGCCGCCCTATGTGCTGTCAGGTGCAGGTAAAGGCCAATCTCTCCGATAGGCTGAGGTTTGTGGGAAATCAGGAAGCGTTACGGCCTATAGGTCTCAATTCATCTTGCCCTTCACTGGCCAGAGGGCCTGGTGTTTGTGCCTTCATTTAATTTGTTTAAGCAAGGTGTTAGCGATGGATCTCAGGCGCGAAATCGAACAGCACCAGGGTGCTGCCCTGCAGCAGGTGGCCGCTGCCGCCGAATTGGCGCAGTTGGATGAGGTGCGGGTCAGCTATCTGGGCAAGCAGGGTCGTCTCACCGCCCTGCTCAAGCAGCTTGGGCAGCTGCCCAAAGAGGAGCGCCCTGCCGCCGGTCAGTTGGTCAATCAGGCCAAGGATGTGGTGGAGCAGGCCATTGCCGAACGCAAACAACTGCTCTCCGAGCAGGCCCTGAATGCCCGCCTGGCCGCCGAGCGGGTGGATGTCAGCCTGCCCGGTCGAGGCCGCGCAGCGGGTGGCCTGCACCCGGTCACCCGTACCCTGCGGCGTATCCAGGAGCTGTTTGCATCGGCCGGTTTCAGTATCGCCGAGGGGCCGGAGATCGAGGACGATTTCCACAACTTCGAGGCCCTCAATATACCCTCGCACCATCCGGCGCGGGCCATGCACGACACCTTCTACTTCAATGAGCATCTGTTGCTGCGCACCCACACCTCGCCGGTGCAGATTCGGGTCATGCAGGAGTCCGCTCCGCCACTGAAGATCATCGCCCCCGGGCGGGTCTATCGCTGTGATTCGGACCTGACCCACACCCCCATGTTCCACCAGGTGGAGGGCTTTTATGTGGATCGGAATGTCAGCTTTGCGGATCTGAAAGGCGTGCTGAATCAGTTTCTCAGCCAGTTCTTTGAGCGTGACCTCAGGCTGCGCTTTCGCCCCTCGTATTTCCCCTTCACCGAACCCTCGGCGGAGGTGGATATAGAGTGCGTCATCTGCGGCGGCAGCGGCTGTCGGGTCTGCTCCCACACCGGCTGGCTGGAGGTGCTCGGCTGCGGCATGATCCATCCCGAGGTGCTGCGTCAGGTCAATATCGACAGCGAAGACTACAGTGGCTATGCCTTCGGCATGGGGGTCGAGCGTCTGACCATGCTGCGCTACGGGGTCAACGACCTGCGCCTGTTCTTTGAAAACGACCTGCGCTTTTTGCGCCAGTTTCGCTGATGGCGGGGTTCGGAAGCGAGTCAGGACGCAGAGAACGCAAAGCAGCGCAGAGTGCGCAGAGTTAATAAAGTTCTGATCTAATGGCTCAGGCCGTTGAGCCCCTTGCCCCTTTGGAGAGAGCGCATCAGCTTGGGCAACTGGTTTTTTCTGTTGCTCCCTCTCCCCCGGGAGAGGGTTGGGGTGAGGTCGGTGAGTGCTCCAATGAAATTTCAGGACACAGAGGGTGCAGAGCAGGCGGGGTTTGCGTTTTCTTATGCTTACCACTCTGCGATCTCAGCGCTTCTTTGCGCCCTTCTTTGGTTAAACGCTACAAAACAAAATCGAGAACAGCACCATGCGATTCAGCGAAGCCTGGTTAAGAGAATGGGTTGACCCGCCGGTGGACAGCCAGACCCTGGCCGATCAGTTCACCATGGCCGGTCTGGAGGTGGATGCCCTGGAAACGGCCGCTCCGGCCTTCAGCGGCGTGGTGGTGGGCCTGGTAACCGTGCGGGAGCAACACCCGGATGCGGACAAGCTGGGGGTCTGCCAGGTGGATGTGGCCGCTGGCGAGTCCCTGCAGATCGTCTGCGGTGCCAGCAACGTGGCCGCTGGCATGAAGGTGCCTGTGGCCCTGGTTGGCGCGCTGCTGCCCGGCGAGCTCAAGATCAAAGCGGCCAAGCTGCGCGGCGTGGCCTCTGCCGGCATGATCTGTTCGGCCAAGGAGCTGGGCCTGGCGGAGAGCTCCGAGGGCATCATGCCGCTACCGGCCGATGCCCCGCTGGGCGCGGATCTGCGTGACTACCTGGCCCTGGATGATCAGATCATCGAGCTGGATCTGACCCCGGACCGGGGCGATTGCCTGGGCCTGCGCGGTCTGGCCCTGGAGGTCAGCGCCCTCAACCGGGTTGAGGTCCGGCTGCCGGACATGAGCCCCCTGACCCCAGCCTGTGAGCAACGCATGGCGGTGGAGCTAAGCGCTGAGCAGGCCTGCCCGCGCTACAGCTGCCGCGTCATTCGCGGCGTCAACGCCCGCGCCGAGACCCCGCTGTGGATGCGTGAGCGCCTGCGCCGCAGCGGCCTGCGCAGTATCGATCCCATCGTGGATGTCACCAACTATGTGCTGATCGAGCTGGGCCAGCCCCTGCATGCCTTCGATCTGGCCAAGATCCAGGGCCCGATCCAGGTGCGCATGGCGGCGGTCGGGGAGCGCCTGCGCCTGCTCGATGGCAAGGAAATCACCCTGACCCCGGATAACCTGGTGATCGCCGATGGCAAAGGTCCCCTGGCCCTGGCCGGCATCATGGGCGGGGCCGACTCCGGGGTCAGCGCCGAGACCCAGGATATACTGTTGGAGAGCGCCCATTTCAGCCCCCGCGCCCTGGCCGGCAAGGCGCGGGGGCTGGGCCTGCATACCGACTCCTCGCACCGCTTCGAGCGCGGGGTTGACCCCAGCCTGCAGGTGCAGGCCCTGGAGCGGGCCAGCCGCCTGCTGCTGGAGATCGCCGGTGGCGAGCCGGGTCCGGTGGTGGATCTGGCCCGGCCTGGTCTGACCCAGCGCCAGCCCATTGCCCTGCGTCGCCAGCGCATCGGCCGTCTGCTGGGTATTGAAATCGATGATGCCAGCGTGGTGGATGGCCTGCAGCGCCTGGGTATGCAGGTGCAGCCCTGGGATCAGGGCTGGCAGGTAACGCCCCCGCCGAGTCGTTTCGATATTGCCATCGAGGTAGATTTGATCGAGGAGGTCGGCCGTATTTATGGCTTTGAAAATATTCCCAGCGCTACCCCCAGGGTGCCGATGAACCTCTGTCTGCGCCCGGAACGCGCCTTCGATCTGGAGCAAGCGCGGGAGCGTCTGGCCGCCCTCGGCTATCAGGAGGTCATCACCTATAGCTTCATCGACGCGGCCAAGGCCAAGGCCCTGCTGCCCGAGTTCGAGCCCATCGCCTTGGCCAACCCGCTCTCGGCCGAGCTTTCGGTGATGCGCACCAGCCTCTGGCCGGGGCTGCTTGCCACTGCCAGGCACAACCTGGCCCGGCAACAGGGCAGGGTACGTATCTTTGAATCTGGCCTGCAGTTTCGCCAACTGGCCAATGGCATGGATCAGCGGCCCATGCTGGCGGCGCTCACCTACGGCGATATCACCGAGGAACAATGGGGTCAGCCGGGCCGTGAAGCGGATTTCTATGATATCAAGGCCGATTATGAGGCCCTGCTGGCCCTGCTCGGGCCAGGGCTTGAGGCCAGGTTCGAGGCCGTGGAGCACCCGGCCCTGCATCCGGGTCAGTCGGCCCGGGTCATGCTCGGCGAGCGACTCATCGGCCACCTGGGCATGCTGCATCCGCGTCTGAGTCAGGTGTTTGATCTCACCGGCAATACCTTCCTGCTGGAGCTGGACCTGAGCGCGGCAGGGCAGGGGGCCTTGCCAAAATTCAGCCCCCTGACCCGTTTTCCCTGGATTCGTCGTGACTTGGCCCTTGTCGTTGAGCGTGAAGTTGATTATGGTTCCCTGAAGGCCTGTATCCGTGAATACGCGGATGAAAATTTACAAGACATAATCCTGTTTGACGTCTATACTGGGCAAAGAATAGATTCAAGTCGAAAAAGTCTTGCTTTAGGATTGATTTTACAGGATTCTTCACGCACACTTACGGATCAGGAAGTGGATGATTCGGTAGCACGCATCGTGCAGGGGCTGGCAGACAAACTGGGTGCAAGGCTGAGAGACTAGAAAAATGGCATTAACCAAGGCAGATATGGCCGAAAGGCTGTTTGATGAACTGGGGCTGAACAAACGCGAGGCCAAGGAGATGGTGGAAACCTTCTTCGAAGAGATTCGCGTAGCCCTGGAGCGTGGTGAGCAGGTCAAGCTGTCCGGCTTCGGCAACTTTGATCTGCGCGAGAAGAAGCAACGGCCAGGAAGAAACCCCAAGACCGGTGAAGAGATCCCCATATCCGCCCGGCGCGTGGTCACCTTCCGGCCCGGTCAGAAACTCAAGGCTCGGGTGGAAGCTTATGCTGGAAACGACTGAACATACCACCGCCGACCTGCCGGCGATACCTGGTAAGCGTTACTTCACAATTGGTGAGGTAAGCGATCTGTGCGGCGTCAAGCCCCATGTACTGCGCTACTGGGAGCAGGAATTCCCCCAGCTCAAGCCAGTCAAGCGGCGCGGCAATCGGCGCTATTACCAGCGCCATGATGTGCTCATGATCCGCCAGATCCGTGGCCTGCTGTACGAGCAGGGCTTCACCATTGGTGGTGCCCGCCAGCAGCTCTCCGGCGAAACGGCAAAGAACGACCAGAACCAGAGCCAGCAGATCGTGCGCCAGATGCGCATGGAGCTTGAGGACGTGCTGCACATCCTCAAACGCTGACCTGGCAGGCGGGCCTGAAGCCGCTTCAGGTAATTGACAAAACGGCCGCAAGTCCCTAGGATGCGCGGTCTGTTCGGGAAGTGGCCCTAAGGCCGCTTCCCGAATTGTTTACGGCGTGTAGCGCAGGCTGGTAGCGCACTACAATGGGGTTGTAGGGGTCGGAGGTTCGAATCCTCTCACGCCGACCAATAAAAACAAGGGCTTACGGGAAACCGAAGCCCTTTTTTAGGTTTATTCGACACTCGCGCCCTATTTTTCCCTGGTCTCATTGATACCTGGCACCAGTCCGCTCCTTCAAGTATCCCGTGAGGCATGATTACGGAAGGGACCGCTAGGCGTCATCCGGGCGACATGCTTTGATCAAGGGATTCCACCTCAAACCCCACCAGATTACGCTGCTCCCTGCTGAATTCGATGCCGATGAGGTGAATCGGCTGCTTGAGGCTCAGATATTTTTCAGCGTAATGCTTGGCCTTCAGCTGTTCCAGCGCCTTGCCCTCCGGCACCAGCTCGACCACCTTGAACTCGAACAGCCAGACCTGGCCGTTGAACAGCACCGCCATGTCCAGCCGACCCTGATTGGTGGCGTCTTCTAACCGAATATCCAGCCCCAGGGCGGCGAAGTGGCTGTAGAAGACGCTGGCCCAGTAGCCTTCGTATTGGGTGATGGGGTTGTTGCGGTACCAGTCGTGGGGGATGCTGGCGTAGAGGCTGTGGAAGTGCTGGTGTAGTCGCTCGAAGTCGCCGCTCATCAGGCTGTCGTAGAGGCGGCTCATGCCCCGGCTGGCCTGGCTGGGATCACCCATCAGCGCCTTGGTCAGGGAGTTGTTCAGGGCGCTGCGCACCTCCAGATTGGGGTAGCCGAGCTGGTAGTCGATACGGGCACCCGTATGGCGCTGACCCTGGATGGTCAGGTAGCCGGTCTGCCAGAGCAGGGCCTCGGTGCTGATGTGATCGATATCGAACGAACCCAGCAGATCCTCGTCACCGCTCAGGGACTCCAGATTTGGGCTGAAGACACCCCGGCCAGTCATCACATCGATCAAAAAGGTCGGCGTGCCGGTTTCAAACCAGTAGCAACGGAAAAGGTGGCTATCGAACAACAGCAGCAGGTCGTAGGGGTTATACACCGCCTCGCCGGTCCAGTTATAGCCGTTGTACCAGTCCCTGATCTGCTGCCGGTCCAGTCCTTCCAGCTCGGGGGTGAATACCTCATCCAGATCATCCTCGGTATAACCGCAAATGGCCGAGTAGCGCCGGTCGATGGTGATGTCTTTGATGTTATTCAGCCCGGAGAAGATGCTGACTTTGCTGAACTTGGACACGCCGGTGATGAAGGCGAATTTGATCTGGGCGTCGTTGTCCTTGATCACCGAGTAGAAATTACGCAGGCCATCGCGCATCTCCCGAGCCAACTCGGGCTGGGTCAGGTTATCGACAATGGGCTTGTCGTACTCATCCACCAGAATCACTACGCGCTGACCGTATTTTTGCTCGGCGCTTTGGATCAGCTCGGCAAAACAGCCCGGAGCGGTGGGTTGGCGGCAGCTGATGCCCAGCCTGGCCTGGTTGATGTCGAGCAATTCGCGGAACTTGGCCTCCAGCTGCGCCCGATCGCGCATCAGGCCACCACCAAAGCTCAGGCGAATAACGGGATACTTGATGCCCCAATCCCAGTGCTCATGGGCATAGAGACCCCGAAACAGGGGCTCGTTGGCCTGAAACAGCTCGGCCAGGGTATCGAGAAAAAGGGATTTGCCAAAGCGGCGCGGGCGGGAGAGGAAGTAGTATTTGCCCTCATCGATCAGCCTCAGGGCATAGGCGGTTTTGTCCACATAGTAATGATCCTCCTCGCGCATCTCGCGCAGGTTGGCAATGCCGGTGGGGAGTTTCTTGCGTTTCATGCCACCATGATAGCACCGCACAGGGCGCTCCGCGCCTGCCGCTGGGCCTATCCGTCTGGCTCAGCGCCCCATTGTAAGGGCAAGGCGCGTCCTATGCCGAGAATTCAGGGTGAGGGCTTGTCGCTCAGATTCAGAAAGGCTACAGCACCGTTGGGGATCATGCTGGTGGGTAGCAACGCAATCAGCACTACCCTGCCAAGGTCGCCCGGCAAAGCCGGCCTCCCACCCAAGACCGCGCACGGTCAACCAAGCCGAGATCATGGCCGTTGAACAGCATGGGGCTGCCGAGTCCTGAGCTTGCCGAAGGGCCAGTCGAAGGGCGGAATCCGGGATTGCCGTTAGACATGGCCACACCTGCCCCATTGCACCTCCGAGCCAGCGCTCGGAGCTCCCAGGATGAGGGGCAAACCCCCGTGTTGTTTCACAGTAGAAATGTTTCATATGCCGGGCTATCGCTGCCTACCCTATGATCGTTAAGATCAGACATCCAACCGAGAATTGAGACAGTGACCAAGCAAGCGATCATTTTTCCGGGGCAAGGCGCTCAGCACAAGGGCATGGGTGAGGCCTTGTTTACCGCCTTTCCAGACCTGGTCGCGGTGGCGGACCGGGTGCTGGGCTACTCCATCAGGCAGCTTTGCCTGCAGGATGCCGATGACCTGCTGGGCCAGACGCGCTACACCCAGCCGGCCTTGTTTGTGGTCAATGCCCTGGCCTACCGGCAGCATCTGGCTAGCGGTGCCGCGCCGCCGGACTATCTGGCGGGGCATAGCCTGGGGGAGTACAGCGCCCTGTTTGCCGCTGGCGTGTTTGATTTTGCAACCGGTCTGCAACTGGTGGCCAAGCGGGGTGAGTTGATGTCCCAGGCGGTCGGCGGCGGCATGGCGGTGGTGCTGGGCCTGACCGAGGCGCAGGTGCAGGCCGTCATCGGTGAGTGCGCCCCGCTGCGGCTGGAGCTGGCCAATTACAACAGCCCGACGCAATTTGTCCTGGCCGGCCCCCGGCAGGATGTGCTCCAGGCACAGGCGCTGTTTCTGCAGCGGGGTGCCTCCCTGTACCGGGTGCTCAACGTCAGCGGGGCCTTCCACAGCTCTCTGATGGACGCAGCGCGTACCGAGTTCGAGGCCTATATCCGTAACTTCAGCCTGGCACCACCACGCATCCCGGTCATATCCAACCTCCAGGCGCGGCCCTATCCGGCAGAGCGCCTGGCCGAGACCCTGGCGGCGCAGATCAACAGCCCGGTGCGCTGGGCCGACTCCATGCGCTATCTGCTGGGCGAGTCGGTGGGGCAGTTCATCGAGCTGGGGCCGGGCAAGGTATTGACCCGCCTGATGGATGCAATCCAGCGCGAGGCCGCGACCGTGCCTCAGACAGCTGCCCCACAGCAGGCCGCGCCGAACGGCCCGAGCGGGCGGATCAGCGCCGCCAGCCTGGGCAGCCCGGCGTTCAAGGCCGACTACCGGCTGGATTACGCCTACGTGGTCGGCGGCATGTATCAGGGGGTGGCCTCCAAGGAGCTGGTGGCCGATGTCGCCAAGTCCGGCATGTTGGCCTTCTTCGGTACCGGCGGACTGCCGCCCCAGACCATTGAGGAGGCGGTGATCCATCTGCAACGGGAGCTGGCTGGACGCACCTTTGGCGTCAATCTGCTGTGCAACGCCGCCGAGGAAGCGGTGGTGGACATACTGCTGCGCCATAGGGTCAGATGTGTGGAGGCGGCGGCCTTCATCCAGATGACCCCGGCCCTGGTCAAATACCGCCTACTGGGCCTGCGCCGCGATGCCCGGGGCGAGACGGTGTCGGATCACCTGGTGCTGGCGAAGCTGTCCCGCTCCGAGGTGGCGACCCATTTCCTCTCACCGGCCCCGGAGCCGCTGGTCAGACAGCTGCTGGCACGGGGCGAGATCAGCGCCGAGCAGGCCGAACTGGCGGCCCACTACCCCATGGCGGACCATATCTGCGCCGAGGCCGACTCGGCAGGGCATACGGATCAGGCAAACATCTATGCCCTATTGCCCAGCATTTGTCGTCTGCGCGACCGCATGGTTGCGGAAAAGGGCTATAGTCGCACCATCTGCGTGGGCGCGGCCGGGGGCATAGGCACCCCGGAGGCAGCGGCGGCGGCCTTCATCCTGGGGGCGGACTTCATCCTCACCGGCTCGATCAATCAATGCACCCTGGAGGCCGCCACCAGCGAACTGGTTAAGGATCTGCTGCAACAGGCCAATGTGCAGGATACCGATTACGCCCCGGCGGGGGATATGTTCGAGCTGGGCGCCAAGGTGCAGGTCCTGCGCCGGGGCGTCTTCTTTCCGGCGCGAGCGAACAAGCTGTACGCCCTCTATCGGCACCATGAGTCCCTCGACGAGATCGCCCCCAAGACCCGCGAGCAGATCGAGCAAGGTTACTTCAAGATCAGTTTTGCCGAGATCTATGAGCAGCTCAAAGGGGTCTATCCGGCCGAGGAAATCCGCCGCGCCGAGGAGAACCCCAAGCATAAGATGGCGCTGGTGTTCGGCTGGTATTTCTGGGCCAGCTCGCGCTTCGCCCTGCAAGGGGTGACTGAGCGCAAGGTGGATTTTCAGATACACTGTGGCCCGGCCATGGGAGCCTTCAACCAATGGGTCAAGGGCAGCGAGCTGGAGCCCTGGCGCAAGCGCCATGCCGGGGACATCGGCAGGCGCATCATGGCAGGGGCCGCCGAGGTGCTCAACCAGCGGTATCAGGCATTTATCTAACGGACGTGGGGCGGATGGCCTCACCCGGAACATCAGGCCTGGGGTTGTCAAATCCGGGTGCCCCTCAAAGTACCCCCAGAAATACCACCAGTTTTGAGGGCAACAACGGGGTTTCTTGGGGATCAATGATGGACGATAGACAAAAAAACCATCTTTTACAATGGCTTAGTGGTTGTTTGGGGGTGGGTGAAAGTGTGAACTGGAGCGGGTAGCGGGAGTCGAACCCGCCTCTCTGGCTTGGGAAGCCAGGGTAATACCGATATACGATACCCGCTGGGGAGAGGTTGTGCAGAGAGTGCGAATTCTAGGCCATGGCGGATTTTATCGCCAGCCCTTGTTGCGCGGCCGACGTGCGGCCTGCTGCTACAATGGCGACTTTTTGGAGGTCTTGGCATGAACATTGTGCTCAACGGCGAGGCGTTGGAGGTCGAGGCAGGCAGCAGCCTGGCGCAGTTGGTGGAGGCCCAGGGCCTGACTGGCAAGCGCATTGCGGTGGAGGTGAACGCTCAGCTGGTGACGCGCAGCGAGCATGTCGGCTATCAGCTGCAGGAGGCCGACCGGGTGGAGATAGTGCAGGCCATAGGTGGTGGTTGAATGGCATCCGGGGTTGTAGAATCGCCTGCCCGCCAAGCGTTACGCTTCGGCCTCCAGCCCGGTGGATGGCCTGTTTTTTCAGTGATGCCCTGGCATGCGCTAGGAGTCTGTCGGGTTTAGGTGCCCGTAGCGAGCAAGGTGGGAGAACGAGAACAAATTTTCACGATTTTGAGGCGCTGAGTTTCCCTACGCAACGAAAAATCGGGGCCAATGTTCAAAACAATTCCGGGCCGTTCTTCCCACCGGCGCAGTAGGAGCATCCTAAATCCGACAGGCTCCTAGCCCCAAGGGCGCCGCTCTACCGGCTGGGTCTCACGCATGCCTGGCCGAGTCCCTGTTCTGGACACCGGCGGCCCTGCTGCCTGGGCCGGGTATCCGCTGGACCCAGATCGATACGGATTGCGCCCGGGTCGGCCTGACCTACCAGGGTATGGAGCAGTCGGTGGATATCCGGGTAGCGGCCGATGGCCAGCCGACCGAGGTCTCTTTTCAGCGCTGGAGCAATGCCAACCCGGAAAAAACCATCGCCTACAGCCCGTTGCTGGCTACCTGTCCCAATTCGACGACTTCGCCGGCCGCGCCACGTGGAAGCGGGCAATCGTTTTGCCAGCGCGGAATACTTCCCCTTCTTTGTTGCCGAGGTCGGTGCTGTCCGCTTTCTTCCGAACCCCCAACAGGCCGCGTGCCGTTGATTCCGTTTGCGGTAGAATGAAACGCTGTTTTGGGTGTTGCCTGGCGTGACCGGAGGCCTGGATTGAAAACCGCTATTGCTGTTCGTCATCTGTGTTTTGAGGACCTGGGTTCCTTTGCCGCCGTGCTGGCCGAGCGGGGTATTGCCCTGCGTTATCTGCAGGCGGGGGTGGATGATCTGTCCACGCTGGACCCGACGGCGGCCGATGTGCTCTTGCTACTGGGTGGGCCCATAGGTGCCTGTGATGAGCAAGACTATCCCTTTCTGAACGATGAATTGCGTCTGCTGCAGGGCCGTCTGAAGGCAGGGCGGGCCACCCTGGGCATCTGTTTGGGGGCGCAGTTGATGGCCCGTGCCCTGGGGGCCAGGGTCTATCCCGGTGTGGCCAAGGAGATCGGTTGGGGGCCGCTGCAGCTGACCGATGCCGGTTGTTCCTCGCCACTGATGCATCTGGATGCGGCGCGGACGTCCATGCTGCACTGGCACGGCGATACCTTTGACCTGCCCGAAGGGGCCAGCTTGCTGGCCTCTACCGATCTGTGCCGGAATCAGGCCTTCTCCTGGGGCGACAAGGCCTTGGCGTTGCAGTGTCATCCAGAGGCGGCCTGGGCGCAGATGGAGCCCTGGTTCATCGGTCATAGCGTGGAACTGGCGGCGGCCGGGCTGTCCATTCCTCAGTTGCGTGCAGACAGCGCCCGCCATGGACCCAGGCTGGAGGCGCAGGGGCGGCGCTTTTTTGCCGAATGGCTGGAGGGACTGGGTCTCTGAGGATGAACGTCTTTGTCCTTAATAGCGGCCGCTGCGGCTCCACCAGCTTTATCCGCGCCTGTGCCCATATCCGGAATTTCAGCGCCGCCCATGAGAGCCGCCTGGGTCTGGTCGGCGCGGCGCGGCTGGCCTATCCGGAGCGACATATCGAGGCGGACAACCGGCTCAGCTGGCTGCTGGGGCGGCTGGATCAACGTTATGGCGACCGCGCCTTTTATGTGCATCTGAGCCGTGAGCCGGAGGCGACCATCGCCAGCTTTGCGCGGCGGCGGGAGTTTGGCATCATGCGGGCCTACCGGGAGGGAATACTGCTGGGTGGGCATGAGGGCCAGACCGATACCGAGTTGGCGGCGGATTATCTGCACACGGTGGAGAGCAATATCCGTTTCTTTCTGCAGGACAAGAGCCAGCAGATGGCCTTTCGGCTGGAGCGGGCGGAGCAGGATTTTCGCCGCTTTTGGGACTGGATCGGGGCCGAGGGTGAGCTTGCCCCCGCCCTGGCCGAATGGCGGATCAAACATAACGCCAGCGGCCTGTCTTCTGACCCCTGATGGGATAGCCATGCATGAACCCCAGGCCTCTGGCCTTTCGCGTGATGATCTTGACGGCCTGATCGCCTGCCCCTATTGCGACCTGCTGCACCGGGTCGAGCCCCTGGAGCGGCATCGGCTGGCGCGTTGTTGTCAGTGCGGCGCGGCCCTCTACCAGGGCGGGCCGCTGCAGCTGGACAAGCTCATGGCCTGGTCGGTGACGGCGCTGGTGCTGTTGATCATCGCCAACAGCTTTCCCATCCTCAGGCTGTCCGCTGCCGGACGCGAGGCGGAGGTGAGCTTCTTCGAGGCGGTGCTCGGCTTTGCCGACCGGGAGATGTGGCTGCTGGCGCTGGTGGTGTTTCTCACCAGCATGGCCATACCCCTGTTTCGCATCGGCAGCCTGATGCTGGTGATTGCCCTGGCCTGGCTGGGACGGTTGCGCCCCGGCCGTCTGGCCCATCTGCTGCGCTGGCATGGCGAGCTGGGCCCCTGGAGCATGTTGGAGATCTACCTGCTCGGCCTGCTGGTGGCCCTGGTCAAGCTGCGCGACATCGCCCAAGTGATGCCGGGGCTGGCGTTTTATGCCTTCTTTCTGCTGGTGTTCGTGCTGGCCACCACGGCCACCCTGCTGGATCGCTTTCATCTCTGGCGCCTGGTGGCCCACCCGGAGCGGCTGCAATGACCCGGGCGCTGGATCAGGGCCTGGTGGCCTGCGCCATCTGCGCCACCCTGGATGCCCAGGGCCGCGCCCATTGTCAGCGCTGTGGTGCGCCCCTGCACCCGCGCAAGCCGGACAGCCTCGCCCGCAGCTGGGCCTATCTGCTGGCGGCCCTGGTGCTCTATCTGCCGGCCAATCTGCTGCCGGTGATGACGGTGATCTCCCTCGGCCGGGGCGAGCCCAGCACCATCCTATCCGGCGTGGTGCTGCTCTGGCACGAGGGCATGTGGCCCCTGGCCCTGCTGATCTTCGTCGCCAGCGTATTCGTGCCGGTGCTCAAGCTGATCATCCTCGCCTATCTGCTGCTCTCGGTGCAGCGTGCTTCCCTGGCCCGACCCAGGGACCGCACCCGGTTGTTTCGCCTGACCGAGTTCGTCGGTCGCTGGTCCATGGTGGATATCTTCGTCGTGGGCATCCTGGTAGCCTTGGTGCAGCTGGGCGAGGTGGCGCGCATCGAGGCGGGCATGGGGGCCAGCTTTTTCGCCGCCGTGGTGGTACTGACCATGCTCGCCGCCGAGGCCTTCGACCCGCGCCTGATCTGGGATCGCCTTGCCCCTAACTGACAGGACGCAGAGGATGCAGAGAAGCATGAGGCAGCCCCGTCGCCCGTCGCTTAGTTATTTCTCCAGTAATATGCGGTTTGTAACCACAAAATGAACGACTTACATGAGCTTGCCGCAAGCCCCTTGCAGACCAAACAGCGGGGGCCTTCCCTGATCTGGCTGGTGCCCCTGCTGGCGCTGTTGATCGGGGCCTGGATTGCCTGGCAGGACTGGAGCCAGCGCGGGCCGGAGATCGAGATCCTGTTTCAGGACGTCAAGGGCCTGGAGGAGGGCAAGAGCAAGATCCGTTACCGCAGCCTGGAGGTGGGCCTGATAACCGCCCTGGAGCTGACCGATGACCTACGCCAGGTACGGGTCCGCGCCCAGCTGAAAAAGGGCGCCGAACGCTACCTGTCCAGTGACAGCCGCTTCTGGGTGGTGCGCCCCCGGGTGGCCCTGGGCCAGGTCTCTGGGCTGGAGACCCTGCTCTCCGGCAGCTTCATCGAGATGGATGCGGGCAATGGCCAGGCCGATGATCAACGAGCCTTTGTCGGCCTGGAGCAGCCGCCGGCGGTGTCCATCCACGAGCCTGGACAGGTATTTGGCCTCTATGCCGACCGGCGCGGCTCGGTCTCCATCGGCAGCGGGGTGTTCTACCGTAATATTCAGGTCGGCCTGGTCAAGGACCTGAGCCTGAGGCCGGAGAAGCAGCGCGTGGAGTTCGAGATCTTCCTGCGCCAGCCGTTTGACCGGCTGGTAACCGAGAATACGGTGTTCTGGAACGCCGGTGGCTTCAACCTCAGCCTGGGGGCCGAGGGGGTGGAGTTGGCCATAGAGTCCCTGGAATCCCTGGTCAGCGGCGGCATCGCCTTTGGCCTGCCCAAGGGGGTGGAGGCCGGCGCGCCGGTGGCCGATGGTGCCTTGTTCGAACTCTATGCCTCGGAGACCCTGGCGGCCCGCCAGCGCAATCGGGAGAGCACTCGCTATGTGCTCTACTTTACCGATTCGGTGCGCGGTCTGGCGGTGGGGGCACCGGTGGAATTCAGCGGCATCCGCCTAGGCGAGGTGCTGAGCATAGGCGCCGAGTACGACAGCGACAGCCTGGAGATCCGCATCCCGGTGACCATAGAGATCGAGCGCGGTCGCTTCCGCCCCACCGGGGGCAACCCGGAACAGAGCGCGGATGAGCGGCTGGTGCTCCAGGCCCTGGTGGAGCGCGGCCTGCGCGCCTCGCTCAAGAGCGGCAATCTGCTCACCGGTAGTCAGTTTGTCGATCTGGTGTTCATGCCCGAATCCGATCAGCAGGCGGCCCCGGCCGGGGTGGAGCCGCCCCATCCGGTGATCCCCACGGTCTCCACCGGCTTCAATCTGCTGCAACAGCGCATCACCTCCCTAGTGGCGCGGCTGGATCAGCTGCCGATCGAGCGCATCGGCGCCAATCTGGACAAGTCCATGCTGGAGTTGAATACCTCCCTGGTCAGCCTGAACGCCGTGCTCAAGCCCTTTGGCGAGCGCTCCGCACCCATGGCCCAGGCCCTGGAGCGGACCCTGGAGCGTACCAGCAAGGTTATGGCCAGCGCCGACAAGACCCTCAACCCCAATTCCCAGTTGCAGACCCAGCTGCTCAAGGCACTGGAAGAGTTCAGCGCCGCCTCCAAGGCGATCCGCGATCTGTCACGCTTTATCGAACGCAACCCCCAGGCCCTGCTGCTGGGCAAGTAATGACTGTGAAACAATATTGCCGCCTGTCAATCTGGGAACCCCGAGCGCTGGCTAGGAGGTGCAACGGGGTAGCCATGTCCAACGGCAACCCCGGATTCCGCTGCACAGGGATGCGCGAGTGTCCCCTGGGGCACGGATGCAGGAGGTAGGACGACGCAGGATGCCAAAGCCGAGGACGCCGACAGGGACCGCTTCACTCCATCCGGCTACTTCTTCCTCATTCTTCTCTGTGATCTCGGCAACTGCTCCTGCGTTGCTCTACCTCCCCACATCCTGTGGGTCGTCTGTGTCTCTGTGGCTTAACTGAGGAATATAGGTTCAATGACGGCTAAGACAAGGGATCTACCCGACAGCAACGCGATCTCTGGCGTCGCATATCGGCTTGGCTTGCCCCATTTGCTGCTGGGCCGTCTGGCCGATGACTGGCTGCTGAAGGAGGCCGGTCATCTGCATTGGCAGGCGCTCTGCGCCGATCTGGCCACCCCTTCCCATGAGCTGAAAAACCAGCAAGGGCAGCGGCTGTTGTCCAGTTTTCTGCGTGTGCGCTATGAAAGCAGCGCGGGGCTGGATGGCTTTGGTGAAAACGATCTGCTGCAGGTGGCCGGGGCGCTGTCACGCTTTGGCGGTAACCGTTATCTGAGCGAGCTGAGATTCAGCTCGGCCGGGCAGGACATTCGCCTCAGCCAGATGACCTCCTTTGTCACGCGCGGGGCCAATAACCGGCAGATGGAGCCCTCGCAGCCGGCCGACATGGCCGCCTCCCAGGTCCGGCCACATGAGTCCATGCCCTTGTTTGGCGAGGAGTTTCACCAGCTGCGTACACGGCTGGAGGGCGGTTGCGCCGAGGCGGCCGGGTTCAGTATCCGCCTCAATGGCATCGACTCTGAGTTCAGCGACCAGGTCCTGTTTGAAACCCCCTACGAGATTATTCCGCACAGCGACCTCAATGCCCTGGGACTGCTCTATTTCGCCTCCTATGCGCGTATTCAGGATATCTGCGAGGGGCGTTACATCCGCAGCCAGGCCGGGCGCCTGCCGGGGGAGGGGGCTTGGCTGAGTGGCGCGGTGCCCCTGGCGCGGGATATTTTCTATCTGCGTAACTGTGATCCCGAGGACCGCATCCTCTACCGGCTCAACCGCTTTTCCATCGATGAGCATTCCCCGGATGATCCGCAGCGGATTGTGCTGCAGAGCACCCTGTACCGGCAGAGCGATGGCCAGCCCATTGCGGTCATTTTCAGCCTCAAGCAATGGCGTGCCAACCAGCAGGACAGCCAGCAGGTCATCCAGGCGGCCCTGCCGCCAGATGAGCGGCCAAAGGGGCAGCAGGGGCCGACTGCCTGCAAACTATCCGAGGCCGAATTGAGCGATCTGCTGGCGCAGGAGTTGGCGCGCCTCCTTGCTTGCAGCGCCGAGGACATCGACCGGGATGCCCCCTGGAGTGATTACGCCCTGGATTCGGTGCACCTGATGGAGCTGAGCGCGGCGCTGGCAGACAGGGCCGACATCCGCCTGGCCCCGACCGATTTGCTGGCGGTGGCCAGCACCCGGTGCCTGGCGCAGGAGGTGCTGGCGGGACAGACCGCCGAGACCGGCCCCGTCTTGTCAACGGAGGCCGGGACCATCAAGGCCAGCGAAAACCATGCCCAGGGTTCCAGTCACCTGGGTCCCCTGGTCAATCCCCGTGATGTGGCGGTGATCGGCCTGGCTGCCCGCTTGCCGGGGGCGGCGGATGTGCGTCAGTTCTGGCAGCAGCTGACCCAGGGGGTCGATCCCATCAGCGAGATCCCGCCCCAGCGCTGGGACTGGCGACCCTACTACGCAACCACGGGCGAGAAGGGCAAGACGCCGTCCAAGTGGGGCGGCTTCATCGCGGGGGTGGGGCGCTTTGACGCCGCCCATTTCAAGATCAGCGCGCGCGAGGCCCGGCTCATGGACCCGCAGCAGCGCCTGCTGCTGGAGGAGATCACCCGGCTGCTGGAGACAGCGGGATACGCCGCCTCACAGCTGGTGGGCAGCGATACCGGGGTCTATATCGGCGTATCCAACAGGGAGTACGACGACCTGCTGGCGGAGCATCAGGTGCCGGAGGCCTACAGCTCCACCGGCACGGCGCTGTCCATCATCCCCAATCGGGTGTCCTATCTGTTCGACTGGCACGGCCCCAGCGAGGCCATAGATACCGCCTGCTCCAGCTCCCTGGTGGCGGTGCATCGGGCGGTGCAAGCGATTCAGCAGGGCGAGTGCGCTCTGGCGGTGGCCGGCGGGGTCAACCTGTGCCTGACCCCCAAGCTGTTTCTGAGCTACGGCCATGCCGGTATGCTCAGCCCCAGCGGGCGCTGCCGCACCTTTGATAAGGCGGCCGATGGCTATGTGCGCGGCGAGGGGCTGGGCGTGATACTGCTCAAACCCCTGCAGCAGGCCCTGCGCGATGGTGACCCGATCCAGGCGGTGATCAAGGCCAGCGGCACCCGGCACGGCGGGCGCACCAACTCCCTGACGGTGCCCAATGTGCGCGAAGAGGCCAGCCTGATCCGCGATACCTGGCGCGCCTCCGGGCTGGACCCGCGCAGCATCGGCTATCTGGAGCTGCACGGCACCGGCACCCCCCTGGGCGATCCGGCCGAGGTCAACGCCATCAAGCTGGCCTTTGCCGAGCTGGATGAGGAGGTTGAGGAGCAGACCCGCGCCGCCGTGCCTGAGCCCCGCTGCTATCTCGGCTCGGTGAAGACCCATATCGGTCATCTGGAATCCGCCGCCGGCATTGCCGGGCTGATCGGCCTGATCCTGTCCCTGCGGCATAGATACCTGCCGGGCGTGCTGCACTTTAAACAGACCAACCCCCTGATCCAGCTGGAAGACACGCCCTTTGCCATCGCCAGTCAGGGGATGCACTGGTCGCCCTTGCTGGATGCCACAGGCCAGCCCTTGCCGCGCCGCGCCGGGGTCAGCTCCTTTGGCTTTGGCGGCAGCTATGCCCATGTCGTGCTGGAGGAGTTCCCGGCCCCGAACCCGGCTACCCAGGACCAGGCCCAGGCCGAAGCCCAAGCCGAAGCGGACGGCCCCGGTCTGTTTGTCTTCTCCTCTTACTCGGAGCCGTGCCTGCGCCAGGATCTGCGCCAGCTGGTCGATTTCATCGATGAGCAGCCCGGCCCCATCTCCCTGACATCGCTGTGCTACAGCCTGCAACTGGGCCGCGACCCGCGCCCGCAGCGCCTGGCCCTGCGGGTCGGCAGCCTGGCGCAGCTGCGCTCGGCGCTGGAGGAATTTCTCAGCACTGGCCAGCCCCCTGAGGGGATGTTGCAGGGCCTGGTCACAGGGCCCAGGGCGGTCGAGGCAGGCCCGGATGAGCGGGATTGGACAGCCCCCGATTACTGCGAAACAACAGGGGGGGTTGCCTCTCATCCTGGGAGCTCCGAGCGCTGGCTCGGAGGTGCACTGGGGCAGGCGTCGCCCTGTCTAACGGCACCCCCGGATTCCGCCCTTCGACAGGCCCTTCGGCAGGCTCAGGACACCGCTCAGGGCATCGCTTCGCTGCATCCGGGCTACGGGGCTGCCGAGTCCCGAGTCCCGAACCCTGAGTCCCGCAGCGGCCCAGAGCGGTTTCATGTTCCGGGTTGGCACTGTCCACCCCATGATCCTTGGACCGAGATTGCCAGACGCTGGCTGCAAGGCGAGAGCATCGATTGGCGTCGGCTCTACCCCAAACCACCGCCGCGCCTGGCCCTGCCGCCGCGTTGCTTGCAGTCCGAGGAATATTGGTTCAAGCCCTTTGGCAGTGCGGCCACGGGGCTCGGCGCCCCGCTGCAGGCCATCCAGCGACAGCTGGAGCTTGATCTGCAACAGGCGCAGGCCTATGAGGCCGAATTTGCCCGCCTCTGCGCCCTGGCCAGCCTGGGCCTGTTGCGCCGGGCGGGTTGTTTCCGGCGAGCGGGGCAGGCCCATGGGCTTGCGCAGCTGCGCCAGCGCCTGGGGCTGATCGACAAATATGAACGCCTGCTGCTGGCGCTGCTGCATACCCTGGTAGAGGCCGGCCTGCTGCAGCAGTTGGCTACGCCTGAGCCGGTATTCAGGCTCAGCGCCAAGGGCAAGGGCAGGGGCCGGGATAGCGAACCGGGCCGACTGGGGCGTTTAAAACAGGCCTTGATCCAGGCCCATCCCCGCGCCCAGGTGGAGGTGGAGCTGTTCTGGACCTGTCTTGCGCGTCTGCCGGAGGTGCTGCGCGGCCAGGTGCCCGCCACCGAGGTGTTGTTTCCCGATATGTCCATGGCCCTGTTGCAGAGTATCTACGACCAGGCCCCCTTTGCCCGCAGCTACAACGACTGGCTGGGGCTACTGGTGGCCGAGCAGGTTCAGGCCCGGCTCGGCCAGATCGATGGCCCCATCCGCATCCTGGAGATAGGTGCAGGCACCGGTGCCAGCACGGCAGTGATTCTGCCCCGGCTCAGGCCCTATGCCGAGCGGCTGGAGTATTTCTATACCGATGTCTCGCCGGCCTTTCTCAAATACGGTGCTGGCCAGTTCCGCGCCGACCATCCCTTTGTGCGCTATCAGATCCTGGACCTGGAGCGGGATTTTGCTGACCAGGGCTATGGGGCAGGGGGCTTTGATCTGATCCTGGGCACCAATGTGATCCATGCCGTGCGCCGCATCGATCAGTGCGTGGGTCGTCTGCGCCGCCTGCTCAGACAGGGTGGCTGCGTGCTGTTCAACGAACTGACCCAGACCCGGCCATTCCACCACCTGAGCTTTGCCCTGCTGGACGGCTGGTGGCTGTTTGAGGATCAGGGCTACCGCCAGCCGGACTCGCCCCTGCTCAGCCCCGAGGCCTGGCAGCGGCTGCTGCGGGAGGCGGGCTTTAACGCCATCCAGGTCAAGGGCCCGGCCGGGGCCTTTCAGCACCTGCTGCTGGGGGAGAACCCAGAGGCCGTTGCTGAACAGCTAGTCTTGCCCAAGGGACATGGAGCGGGCAGCGCCACCCCGGAACAGGAAACATCTCTTGGCGGCTGCGGGACTCGGGACTCGGTACTCGGCAAGGCCCCTGGCCCGGATGCAGCACAGCGATGCCCTGAGCGGTGTCCTGAGCCTGCCGAAGGGCCTGTCGAAGGGCGGAATCCGGGGTTGCCAGGGGAGATGCACAGCGACCCGCAGCAGCCAGGCGGACACGCCGCCGCTGATTTGGCCGCCCAACTGGAGCAGATCCTGTTGCAGGTACTGGAGCTGGAGCCGGGCAGCCTGAACCCGGAGCTGGCCTTTTCCGAATACGGCATAGACTCCATCCTGGCCATGGACCTGATCAAGCGCATCAATCAGGCCCTGGGCATAGGGCTGAACAGCACGGATGTCTTTGACTACCCGACGCTGCCGCGCCTGGCGCGTTATATCCAGGAGCGCTTCGACCCTGTAGTTACTGTGAAGGATTCGTCGCAATTTTCGAGTCCCGAGACCCGAATCCCGAGTCCCGCAGCGGCCTCGCCGCCAACTCAGGCACCAGCTCAGGCACCAGCTCAGGCAGCCCAGCCGGGCGACATCGCCATCATCGGCATGTCCGGCCGCTTTGCCGATGCCGATGACCTGGAGCAGTTCTGGCAGAACCTGTGCAACCGCGTCTGCAGCATCCGCGAGGTGCCGCCGGAGCGCTGGGATCACGCCCAGGTGTTTTCCCCTGGCGCGGTCAAGCCGGGCAAGGCCTATGCCCGCTGGGGCGGCTTTCTCTCCGGCGTTGACCGCTTCGACTCCGCCTTTTTCAACCTCTCCGGCCTGGAAGCGGCCTACATGGACCCCCAGCAGCGCCTGTTTCTGATGCAGGCCTGGCGCTGCCTGGAGGATGCCGGTTACGCCCCCGCCGCCCTGGAGGGCCAGCGCTGCGGTACCTACGTGGCCTCAGGGGACTCGGGTTATCTGGAGCTGATGGAGTCCCTGGGCCTGCCCAAGGTCGCCCTGTCCTATACCGGCAACGACCGCTCCATCCTGGCGGCGCGCATCGCCTACCTGCTCAACCTGCGCGGCCCGGCCATAGCGGTGGATACCGCCTGCTCCTCCTCCCTGGTGGCGGTCCACCTGGCGCGTCAGGCGATTCTGGCCGGTGAATGCGACATGGCCCTGGCCGGCGGCGTGTTTCTCACCCTCAGCCCCGGCTTTTTCGTGCACACCTCCAATACCCAGATGCTGGCCCCGGATGGCCGCTGCAAGGCCTTTGACGAACGCGCCGACGGCTTCGTGCCGGGGGAGGGCGCGGGCCTGGTGCTGCTCAAGGCCCTGGACAAGGCCCTGCAAGATGGCGACCCCATCCATGCCGTGATCAAGGGCTCAGGGGTGAATCAGGACGGCAAGACCAATGGCATCACTGCCCCCAGCGGCCTGGCGCAGACCGAGCTGGTGCGCTCGGTGCAGGCACAGGCCGGCGTCTCGGCGGACTCGATTCAGTTCATCGAGTGTCACGGCACCGGCACCCAGCTGGGCGACTATATCGAGGTCAATGCCCTGATCAACGCCTTTGCCCAGGACGGCGCGCGTAAAGAGCCTTGCTATCTGGGATCGGTGAAGCCCAACATAGGCCACACCGCCCTGGCGGCGGGGGTGACCGGGCTGATCAAGCTGGTCCTGGCCCTCAAGCACCGGCAGATACCGCCCAACATCCACTTCGAGCAGCCCAACCGGCGTATTGACTTTGCGGGCTCGCCCTTTCGCGTCAGCACCCAGCTGCGTCCCTGGCTGCGACCCGCCCAGGGGCGCAGGCGCGCCGCCATCAGCTCGTTCGGCTTCAGCGGCACCAACTGTCACCTGGTGCTGGAGGAGGCGGTGCCGCCGCCGACACGGGCCGAGGGGGATGCCGCTGCCCAGCTGTTTGTGCTCTCCGCCCGTGACCGGCAGCGGCTGCTGGCCTATATCCGCCAGTACATCGCCTTCCTGCAAGGGCCGCAGGCCGAGGGGCTGGCGCTGCGCGATCTGTGTCATACGCTGCAGCTTGGCCGTATCGCGCAAAAACAGCGTTTTGCCTGCCTGGTGGTGGATAAGCAAGCGCTGCTGCAGACACTGCGCAGCGCCCTGCAGCTTGACCTGCAACCGCCAGAACAGGGGCCGCGCTGGCATTGCGCCAAGGCCACAAAGCAGGCCCAGCCTAATGCTCAGGGAGCGGGCAGCGATACCCCGGAACATGAAACATCTTCCTCGCTACCTGGGGACTCGGCAGCCCCTGTAGCCCGGATGAAGTGCAACGGAATCCGGGGTGGCCACGCGCCACCGGAGAAGCCTGCCGCGCTGAACGACCTGGAGCACCTGACCGCCCACTGGTGCGCCGGTGGCGAGGTGGACTGGATGGCCCTGGCCGCGCCCGAGGCCCGGCGCGTACACCTGCCCAGCTATCCCTTTGCCGAGGAACGCCATTGGCTGCACGTCGAGCAGGCGCTTGCGCCGGGGATGGGGCAGGCCAGCGCCCATGCCCATCACGGTGCCAACATAACCGTCGCCCTGGAGCTGAGCCAGGATGCCTCTTATCTGGATGAACACAGACTCAGGGGCCTGGCCACGCTGCCGGCGGCGGCCTCCATCGGCCTGCTGCTGCGGGCGGCCGGGATTGCCGGTTATCGGGATGTTCAGCTGATCGAAGAGATCCACTGGCGGCGGCTGATCCAGCTGCGCCAGGCCCGCGAGACCCTGCTGTGCCGCTTCCATCTTGCCCCCTCGACCGCTCCTGGGATGGGGCTGGGGGAAGGGCGGCGAGTGCTCCCAGCAACGCCGACACTGCCGCCATCCCTGGCGGTCGCTGTCGAGCCAGGGGCTGCTGCCAAGTCCGAGGGTAATCGGCTGGGTTTCGAGATCAGCATGGCCGATGCCCCGGATCAGATCGCCATCAGCGGCCTGCTCAGTCTCGCGGCCCAGCCTGGCTCGGCGCAGGTGGAGGACCTCGCCGACCTGCAGCGCCTGTGCCCCGAGACGGCATCGGTAGAGGATTATTATCAGACCCTGGCCGACAACGGTCTGGCGTTTGGACCCAGCTTCCTGCGCCTGCAGCGGGTGATGACCGGGCCGGGTCTGGCCCTGGCACGGCTCAGCCCGGCGCTGAATCAGGTGCTGAGCCCCTCTGAGTTTGTGATTCACCCCAATCTGCTGGATGCGGCCTTTCAGACCCTCGACTGCCTGCGCCAATGCGCGGAGGTCCCGGATGGATTGGCTCGCCCGGATGCAGCGCCGCGCTTGAAGATCCCGCTGTTCGCCAAGGGCGTGCATATTTTCAGACAGCCCGAGGCGGCTGAGGCAGGGCCCGATGCTGGCCAGGCCGGCCAGGACCATTACAGCGTGGCCGCCCGGCTGCTGCATTGCGATGCACAGAGCTGCAGCGGCCAGCTCAGCCTGCTGGATGCCCAGCAGCGCCTGTTGCTGCATATCGAACAGCTACAGTTGCGCAGCCCGGCGGCGTTCAGACTGGATGCGGCCAGCCCGGACGTGGTCAGCCCAGACCTGACCGCACTGGAAGTCGGCCCCTCCTTCTGGGTCGATGACTGGCGGCCCCAGCCCTTGCCCCAGCCCTCGATCCAGCCGCCAGCCCCGTTACCAGACCCGTTACCAGCCCCGCTGCTGGTGATCGGCGACGATGGCTGGCTGCGCGGGCCGCTGTCGGCCGTGCCCGACTCCCTGGCCGCTATGCGCTTTGTGCGGCCCGCTGATCTGGCAGATGCCTTGGCTGTAGCAAGCGACTCCACTCCCTTGTACCTGATCCTGCAAGGCCGCCCGACCACTGAGCTGAGTGCGGCGGCGGCGCAGGCCAGCTATGCCGAGCTGTTGCAGCTGGCGCGTGGCCTGGCTCAGGCCCAGCCGCCGGGGCGGCCGATCCGGCTGCTGTATCTGCAGCCCTTGGCCGCGGAGGCCTCTGCTGACCCTGGTGCCGATTCTGCCTCGGGCGCTAAACCAGGCCCTGGCCTGGCCAGCGCCATCCATGCCGCCCTGCGCAGCCTGCAGCTGGAGCTGCCCCAGCTGGATGCCAAGCTGCTGGAGATCCCGCTCGCTGGCATCCAGGGCGCGCCGCTATTGGCGTTGATTGCCAGGGAATTGCAGGCCAGCGCGGACGGCGACTGGCTGGCCTACCCCGACCTGGAGCAACGCCAGCGCCACTATTGGCGCGCCTGGCGGCCGCAGACGGATGTATCCAACCTGATGCTGGATCGGCAAGACTGCCTGCTGATCACCGGCGGTGCCGGCCAGATCGCCCGCCACTGCGCCGCCTACTTCGCCCAGCGTTTTGCCTGCCGTATTGCCCTGCTTGGCCGCTCCGCGCCTACGCCTGATCTGCGCGGCTTGATGCAAGACCTTGAGGCCCAGGGCAGCCAGGTGAGCTATTTCCAGGCCGATCTGGCGGATAGGGCGCAGCTGCAAGGGCAGATCAGCGCCATCATCGAGGCCCTTGGCCCCATCAGGGGCATCATCCACTGTGCCGGGACGGTGCGCGACGCCGCCGCCAGCCAGAAGACCGATGCGCAATGGCAGGCGGTGTTCGCCGCCAAGGTGGCCGGCAGCCAGCATCTGGATCAGCTGACCTTGGACCAGCCCCTGCGCTTCTTCCTGTGCTGCTCCTCCATGGCCTCGGTGCTCGGCAATCTTGGCCAGAGCGATTACGCCTTTGCCAATGGCTATCTGGATGCCTGGATTGGCCAGCGTGAGCAGCGGGTGGCCCGTGGCGAGGCCAGCGGCATCAGCCGCTCCCTGTGCTGGCCCCTCTGGGCCGAGGGCGGTATGCAGGTGCCCCCGGCCAATCTGCAGCGCATGCAGAAATCCCTGGGCCTGCACGCCATGCCGACGCAGATCGGCCTGGACGCCCTGCTCCAGGCCTGCCAGGCCCCCGTTGCCCGCCTCTGGCTGCACTACGGCCAGCTGGAGCCGCTGCTGCGACAGCACGCCGACCTATTCGATGCAGGGGTTGGCGAGGGCCTTGGGGACTGGGCAGATTCCGTAGCCCGGATGCAGCGAAGCGGAATCCGGGGTGACTCTGCCCTGCACAGGAATGCGCACCTGTCCCCTGAGGCAGGATGCCGGGAGGGACCGAACCCAGAAGGCACCCTGCCGCACAGGCTGCTACAGCGGCTGATTAGCATAATCTCGGAGCTGCTGCGCATCGACGCCAGCCATATAGATGCAGATACGGATTTCAGCGAATTTGGCTTTGACTCCATCCTCTTTGCCCAGTTTGCCGAGCGGCTCAATCAGGTCCTTGGAATCGATCTCACCCCGGCCAATCTGTTTGAATACAACAGCCTGGAACAGCTGGCCGAGTATCTGCTGGGCGGCTTTGCCGATACCATCGCGCGGGCATTGCAGGCCGAGGCGCGGCCCGATCCGGCTATAACCGCTCAGACCAGCGCCCCCCCTCACACCCTGGGGTTGGGGGGAGGGCCTGGCCTTCGCCTGCTGGCAGGATATGACCCGGTGGCCGCGCAGGCGGCAACGGCCCGGGCCGAGCCCATCGCCATCATCGGCATGGCCTTTCGCTTCCCCGGCGCTGAGGATGCCCAGGGCTTCTGGCAGGGCCTGTGGGATGGACGCTGCTGGATTGGCGAGGTGCCCAGGGAGCGTTGGGACTGGCGCGAATACGCCGCCGAGGCTGGCGGCAGCGCGCTGCAATGGGGCGGTTTTATCCAGGATATGGATGCCTTCGACGCGGCCTTTTTCGGCATCTCCGAGCACGAGGCGCGGCTGATGGACCCGCAGCAGCGGCTGTTTCTGGAGCTGAGCTGGGCCGCGCTGGAAGACGCCGCCATTCGCCCCAGTAGCCTCTGGGGCAGCAACACGGCGGTGTTTGTCGGTGCCGCCGCCAGCGACTATCAGGAACTGCTGCAACGCCAGCAGGGTCCGCTGGATGCCCATATCGCCACCGGCCAGGCCCATTCCATCCTGGCCAACCGCATCTCCCACTTCCTCAATCTGCACGGCCCCAGTATGCCGGTAAACACCGCCTGCTCCAGCGCCCTGGTGGCAGTGCATCGCGCCTGTAGCGCCATCCGCAATGGCGAGGCCGATCTGGCCCTGGCCGGCGGGGTGAATTGCCTGCTCAGCCCCACGCCCTACCTGTATTACAGCAAGGCGGGCATGTTGGCCAAGGACGGCAAGTGCAAGAGCTTCGATGCCGCCGCCGATGGCTATGTGCGTGCCGAGGGCGGCGGTGCCCTGGTGCTCAAGCCCCTGTCCCGCGCCCTGGCCGATGGCGACCCTATCCAGGGCCTGCTGCTGGGCAGCGCGGAAAACCACGGCGGGCGGGTCAGCTCCCTGACCGCGCCCAATCCCCAGGCCCAGGCCCAGGTCATCCGCCAGGCCCTCAAACAGGCCGGCATTGGCCCGGACAGCATCGGCTACATCGAGGCCCACGGCACCGGCACCGCCCTGGGCGATCCGATCGAGATCAATGGCCTGAAGCTGGCCTTTGCCGACGGGGTACCGCCAGGTCCGGCCCATTGCGGCATAGGCTCGGTGAAGACCAACATCGGCCACCTGGAGACCGCCGCCGGCATCGCCGGGCTGATCAAGGTGCTGCTGTGTCTGAAGGCGCGCAAACTGCCGGGCAATGTGCATCTGCAAACCCCCAATCCCCAGCTGCGCCTGGACAACTCGCCCTTTTATCTGGTGCGCCAGCGCAGCGACTGGCCGCAACGGCCCGACCAACCCCTGCGCGCCGGGGTCAGCTCCTTCGGCTTCGGCGGCTCCAATGCCCATGTCATCCTGCAGCAGGCCCCGACCGCCGATGCCGCGCCGCTGGATGCTGTCCTTTCTACAGACCTTACTAAACAGGCACCGCTGCTGATCCTGCTCTCGGCCAAGGAACCGCAGCGGCTGGCGGATTACGCCCGGCGTCTGCTGCGCTTCCTGCAGGGGGATGCGGCCATCGATCTGAGGGATCTGGCCTATACCCTGCAAACCGGGCGCGAGGCGATGGAACATCGCCTGGCCCTGGTCAGCCACAGCCGGGCAGAACTGCTCGACCAGCTGCAGGCGATTGCCGATGGCGTGGAGGGCGCCGGTTCGATCCGGGGCCAGTGCGCGGCCAAGGCCGCCAAAGGGCCAGCAGTGGAGCCAGCAGTGGAGCCAGCAGTGGAGCCAGCAGTGGAGCAGGCGGTGGAGCCAGGGTTGGAGCTGGCCTCCGCTGGCCTGAGACAGATCGGCCAGCGCTGGTGTCAGGGCGTGGATTTCGATTGGGTCTTGCTCTATCCCGGCCCGCCGCCCAAGCGCATCTCCGCCCCCAGCTACCCCTTTGCCCGGCGGCGCTATTGGTGTGTGCCCGATCGGGGCCAGTTTCCGAGCCAGGCCCCCAGCAAGGCCGCCATGGCCGCGCCGGCTGAGCCCTCGGCCCTGCGGGCAGTCCGCCCGCATCAGGCCCAGGCCGGGCTGCGGCGGGATGACCTGGTCAGCGGTTTGCTGGAGCTGGTCAGCGCCATATTGGGACCGGGGCTGGGTCTGGATCAGGCTGCCGTGCAGGCCGATAGCCCCCTGCAAGACCTGGGGCTGGACTCCTTCGACCTGATCAACCTGGCCCAGCAGATCGAACAACGCTTTGCCCTCAAATGCAGCGGCAGTGAGATCTACCAGGCCGATTCCCTTGACCAATTGGCGACCCGGCTGGCGACACAATGGGCGACCCAATCGGCGATGCAGCCGCATTCAGCACAGGATTCGGCACCAAATCCGGCAATGGCATTCAGTCGCTGCCCCCTGACCCCGGCGCAGCAGGCCCTGTGGACGCTGCAGCAGGCCGATCCCAGCCTGAGCGCCTACAACATCCCGGCGGCCTATCGGCTTGGCGCGGCGGTGGATGGCGCGCGCCTGCAGGTGGCGCTGGATGCCCTGCAGCAACTGCATCCCTGTCTGCGGGCGCGGCTGGCTGGCGATACCCAGACGCCAGAGTTGCTGATCAGCGAGACGGCCTTGGCCAGTCTGCAACGGCAGGATTGGACTCATCTGGCGGACTCGGCGGACTCGGCGGCCCTGGTGGCCCATCTGCGCCAGCGGGTACAGCAGCCCTTCGATCTGCGCCAGGGGCCCTTGCTGCGCGCCACCCTGGCCCGGCTGAATGATGGCGATCAGCTCCTGCTGCTGGAGTTCCATCACCTGATCTGCGATGGCCAATCACACCAGCTGTTCACCGATCAGTTGCAGCGCCTGTACCGGAATCAGGGCCGGATCGAGGCCGATATGTGGCCCGAGGCGGATTTCAGCCAGTTCGTTCAGGCCCAGGCCGAGATGCTCGCCTCTGCGGCAGGGCGGCGTATGCAGGCCTTCTGGCTGGCGCAGCTGCGGCCACCCCTGCCGCTGCTCAATCTGCCCAGCGATTACCCCCCGGCGCAATGGCAGCCGTTTCGCGGGGCCCAGATCGAGCTGCCGCTGTCCGCTGCCCTGCTGCAATCCCTGGAGCGGCTGGCACGGGCCGAGCGCAGCAGCCTGTTCGCGCTCATGCTCAGCGCCATCGGCCAGCTGCTGCATCGGCATACTGGGGAGAGGGACATCATCATCGGCACGCCCTATGCCGCCCGGCCCCAGGCGCGGTTTCGCTCGGTGTTCGGCTACTTCGTCAACATGCTCTGCCTGCGCCTGCGGATAGACCCCGAGCTGAGCCCGCGCCAGCAGATACGCCAGACCCAGACCCTGGTGCAGCAGGCCCTGGCCCATGGCGACTACCCCCTGGCCATGCTCCAGGGGCAGTTGCAGTGCGACATGCGGCAGCTGTTTCGCGTGGCCTTCTATTTTCACAATCAGGCCAAGGATGGCTATCTGATCCCAGACCCCGATGGGCTATCCCTGCACTGGTTGCCGGAGATCCGCCAGCAGGGCGAGTTCGATCTGGTGTTCGACTATCTCAGCGTGCAGCAGCGGCTGTTCATCAAATACAACCCCAGCCTGTTCAGCCCGGCGAGGCTAAGGGCATGGGCCGAGCAACTGCACCAGCTGCTGCAGGCCATGGGGCGCGATCCTGATGCCCCAGCGGGCAGCGCCGCGCCCTGGCTCGGCGCTCTGTGCGCAGATGACCCGGTCTTGCCCGATGCCGATCCCGATTTGGGGCTTCCTGGCCTGCTGGAGCTGTTCCAGCGCCAGGTGGAGCAGAGACCGCAGGCCACCGCCCTGGTGTTTGAGGGGCAACAGCTCAGCTATGCGGCGCTGGATCGGCGCAGCCAGGCCATTGCCCAATGGCTTATGGCCCAGTTGGGGGACCAGTTGGGGACAGGACAGGAGAGGCGGATTGCCCTGTTTATGCGTCGCTCCAGGGATTTGTTGCCCGCCTTGCTGGGCATTCTGAAGGCCGGTGCGGCCTATGTGCCCCTGGATACTCAGTATCCGCCGCAGCGCATGGCCGCCATCCTGCAACAGGCCCAGGTCAGTGGCCTGCTGACCGATCGCCCCAGCCTGGCGGATTTGGTGCCGCTGGGCCAGGCAATGGCCGGTCTGCCCCGGCTGTTGCTGGAGGATTGCCCGGAGGTGGCCGAACTGGATTTGGGTCCGGGTCTGGATTTGGGCCTGGCCTGGCCGCAGATCCAACCCGATAGCATCGCCTATCTGATCTTCACCTCGGGCTCCAGCGGCGAGCCCAAGGGCATACCCATCTCCCACGCCAATCTGGCCAATTTTCTGCACGCCATGGCGCAGCGGCCCGGCCTGACGGCGACGGATTATGTACTGGCCCTGACCACCATCTGTTTCGATATCGCGGCCCTGGAGCTGTTTCTGCCGCTCACGCTGGGGGCCTGCGTTGAGCTGTTGCCCGCTGAGCTGGGCCGGGATGGGCTGACCCTGGCGCGCAAGATCGCCCAATCACCGGCCAGCCTGATCCAGGCCACCCCCGCCACCTATCAGATGCTGGAGGCGGCGCACTGGCAGGGCAAACCGGGGCTTAGGCTGCTGGTGGGCGGCGAGGCCCTGCAGCCGGGGCTGGCGGCGGCCTTGCTCGGCCGTGGCGCGGAGCTGTGGAACATGTACGGCCCCACCGAGACCTGCATCTGGTCCAGCTGTGGCCGGGTAGAAGACCCGCAGCAGATCGGCCTGGGCGAGCCCATCGCCAATACCCGGTTTTATCTGTTGGACGAACAGGGCCAGGCGGTGGCGGATGGCCAGGAGGCCGAGCTGTATATCGGCGGTGCCGGGGTCAGCCCCGGCTATTGGCAGCGGCCGGATCTCAGTGCCAAGGCCTTTGTGGCGGACCCCTTCAGCCCGGGCGGCAGGCTGTTTCGCACGGGCGATCGGGTGCGCCGCCAGCCCTCGGGTCGGCTGGAGTACCTGGGCCGGGTGGATGCCCAGCTCAAGCTGAACGGTTTTCGCATCGAGCCGGGTGACATAGAGCAGGCATTGCTCGGCCTTGGCGGCATAGAGCAGGCCCTGGTCTGTCTGCGCGAGGAGTCGCCTGAGCTGAAACAGCTGACCGCCTTTGTCGTCAGCCGCTCTGCCCTGGATAGCGATTGGATCAGGTCCGAGCTGGCCAAGACCCTGCCGGACTACATGCTGCCCTCGGCCTATGTACGCCTCGGTGCCATCCCCCTGACGCCAAACCGCAAGCGGGATCGCCGGGCCTTGAGCCAGCTGCCCCTGGCGCAGTTGTTGGCCGACTATTCCCCGGCCTGGTCACCAATGGCGACAACCCCTGGCAGCGGCGGCCCGAGCGGCGTCCAGTTGGCCGACCAGCCACCCGATCAGTCGGCCGATCAGTCGGCCGATCAGCAGGCCCGGCTGTGCGCAGAGCTGCAGGCGCTGGCCCAGTCTTGTCTCGACCTGCCGCAGCGGCCCGCCGCCGCGACCCATCTGGGCGAATACGGCTTCAATTCCATCCACTACACCCAGCTCTGTCTGCTGATCAACCGCCAATACGGCCTGGAGCTGAGTCCGCTGGTGTTTTTCCAGCACAAGAGCCTGCAGCGCCTGGCCAGCTGGCTGCTACAGACCCATGCCGCTGTGTTGGGGCGCTATTATAACCAGGCTGCTGCCGCATCCTCTGCCGATACGGGCGGGCAGGGCCGTCCAGCCCGGCTGGGCGAAGCGCGCCGGGCCGCTGGGCCAGACGCGGATGCCGATACCCTGGCCATCATCGGCATGGCCGCCCGGCTGCCCGGCTGCCGTGATCTGGATGCCTTCTGGCAGCAACTGCTGCAAGGACAGAGCCTGATCCGCGAGGTGCCGCCACAGCGTTGGGACTGGCGGCGCTATCAGGGCGATCCCAGCCTGGAGGCGAACCGCACCCGGGTGCGCTGGGGCGGCTTTATCGACGACGTGGATCAATTCGACGCCCGCTTCTTCAGTATCTCGCCGAAAGAGGCGGAGCTGATGGACCCCCAGTACCGCCTGTTTCTACAGTGCGCCTGGCAGGCCATGGAGGACGCCGGTTACTCCAGCCAGGCCCTGGCGGGCAGCAACACCGGGGTGTTTGCCGGGGTGACTACCTTCGATTATTTCGAACTCATCACCCGCAGCCAGGCCCCGGTGGAGACCCAGCAGGCCACGGGCAACTCCCGCGCCATGCTGGCCAACCGGCTGTCCTATTATCTGGACCTGCACGGCCCCAGCCTGACCCTGGATACCGCCTGCTCCAGCTCCCTGGTGGCGGTGCACCGGGCGGCGGAGGCGATTCGCCGGGGTGAATGCGCCATGGCCTTTGCCGGTGGCGTCAATCTCATGCTCTGTCCCAGTGTCATGATCAGCCTGGATCGGGGCGGCCTGCTCAGCGCCGATGGCATCAGCCGCCCCTTCGATCGGGCGGCCAATGGCTATGTGCGCGGCGAGGGGGTTGGCCTGGTGCTGCTCAAACCCCTGGCCCAGGCCCTGGCCGATGGCGATCCCATCCATGCCCTGCTGCGCTCCAGCGCCGAGAACCACGGTGGCCGCGCGGTCTCGCTCACCGCGCCCAACCCCGAGGCACAGACCGCCCTGCTGCTGGATGCCTGGCGTCGCGCCGGGGTGGCGGCGGATCAGATCGGCTACATCGAGACCCACGGCACCAGCACGCCACTGGGCGATCCCACCGAGTTCAATGCCCTGAAACAGGCCTTCGCCCAGGCCTATGCGGAGCAGGGTCTGGCGCATCCGCCCCGGCCACACTGCGCCCTGGGCGCGGTCAAGGCCAACATCGGCCACCTGGAGGCCGCCGCCGGCATCGCCGCCCTGATCAAGACGGTGCTGGTGCTGCGCCATGCCAAGGTTCCGCCCATTGCCCAGCTGCGCATGCCCAACCCGCTGATCGATCTGACCGACAGCGGCCTGATCCTGCCGCAACAGGCCATGGACTGGCCGCTGGCCGGGGCAAGGCGCTGGGCCGGGGTCAGCTCCTTTGGTTTTGGCGGGGCCAACGCGCATCTGCTGCTGGAGTCTTTCAGCCCGCCAGCGGCGGCGCAAGAACAGGCCGACCAGCCCCTGCTGGCGCTGCTCTCGGCCAAGGCGGCGGACCGCCTGATGCCCATGGCGCGGCAGTTGGCCGAGTATCTGGGGGGGCTGGGGCATCCGGCCCGAGCCGGGCTGTGCCTGGCGGATGTCGCCACCACCCTGCTGCGCGGGCGAGACGCCATGCCGCACCGGCTGGCCTGCCGGGTCGCCTCCCTTGCCGAGTTGCGCGCCAAGCTGCTGGCCTTCGCCCAGGGCGAGCCGGTGGCTGGCCTGTGGCACAGCGCAGAGACAGGGGGCATGGCCGATGTGGACGATTTGGCCACGTTGGCCCGGGCCTGGGTCAGGGGTGAGATCCAGGCCACAGAGGCCATGCTCGGCAACCGCCAGGGCCGACGCATCTCCCTGCCGGGCTATGTGTTTGCCCCCAGCCGCCACTGGCTGGCGCAGGTGGTGCAGTTGCCGAGCATGCCGCAAGAGGTGGGGCAGGGCCGCGTTGGGGCTCTGCAGCCGCCCGCTACGGGCACCTTTGTGTTCAGCGGTGATGCTGCCCACCCCATGGACCTAACGATCATGGGGCGAGCAGAACCATCCCGGAGAATGACCCTCTGCTCGCCCCTGATCGTTCCCTCTCCCCAACCCTCTCCCAGGGGGAGAGGGAGCAAACGAGGCTTCGCGACTTACACAGTAAATGTGCTGCTGGATGCCGAGGCCTTTTATCTGCGCGATCACCGGGTGGCAGGCCAGCGCACCCTGCCTGGCGCGGTGCATCTGGAACTGGCCCTGGCGGCCGCTCAAGGGCGGCTGGCGCAAGAGGTCTGCGGCATCCGCCGCTGCGTCTGGCAACAGCCCTTTAGATTGAATCAGGGGCAGGCGGAGCTGCATATCAGCCTGCAACAGAGCGAGGGCCGAGGGGGCTATAGGCTGGCATCCGCTGAGCCGCCGGGGCGGCTGTTCTCCCAGGGCGAGTTCCTGCTCGGGCCAGCCGGGCAGGCCGAGTCCCTGAACCTGGCGGCCATCCGCCAGCGTTGCGGTCAAAGGCTATCGGCCAGCGCGGCCTATAGCCTGTTCGAGCAGGCCGGCTTTGTCTATGGCCCCAGCCTGCGCGTGCTGCAGTCCCTGGCGGTGGGCGCCGATGAGGCCCTGTGCCTGTTGCAGCTGCCGACTGATTTGGCGGCAGAGTGGATGGCCGAGCCGGATGCCTTCATCCTGCATCCGGCCCTGCTGGACGGTGCCCTGCAGGCCATGATCGGCGTGCTGTTTCAGCGTGAGCTGAGTCAGGTCTATGTGCCCTATTCCCTGGGTGAGCTGCGCCGCTTCGCCCCCCTGCCGAGCCGGTGCTATGCCCATGTGCGGCTCATCGAGCTGGGGCCGGATATCCGCGCCCATATCCATCTGCTGGATGAGACGGGCAGGGTGCTGGTGCAGCTGAGCGATTATCGCATGCGGCCGCTGGCGGCCCTGCCAGGGTCAGGGCCGGGACCAGGGCCGGGATCTGAGCCGGAGCCGGAACCAAACGCGGCGGCCATCAGGCCCAGGGCAGGCCTGCAGCTGGTCCAGGCCCATTACTGTGAAGCAGCATTGCCGCCTGGCAATCTGGGGGCTCCGAGCGCTGGCTCGGAGGTGCAAAGGGTAGGCGTGGCCTTGCCCAGCAGCAACCCCGGATTGCGCTGCACTAGGATGTGCGAGTGTTCCGTGAGGCACGACTGCATGGATGCAGGAGGTAGGGCGACGCAGGATGCCAAAGCCGAGGATGCCGATAGGGACCGTTGCACTCCATCCGGGTTAGGTCTTCCTCATTCTTCTCTGCGTCCTTTGCGCTCCTTTGCGTCCTCTGCGTCCCATCGATTAGGAGATGTTTCATGTTCCGGGGTGGCCGTCTCGCCCCATGATCGTTGGGTCGATCAAGCCATAGATGACCCCTCAGCTTGGCCGACCGGGCCCCTGCTGCTGTTTGGCCCGGCGGCGCAGCTGGAACGGCTGCGCCCCGAGCTGCCGCAGACGGCCATTTGCATCGCCTACGCCAGCGCTGAGAGCCAGGTTGAGATCGACCATGAGATCGGCCATAAGATCGATCCACAACAGCCCGATGCCGTAACGGTGTTGTTTGCACAGCTGCAGTTGCAGGGCCTGCCCGCTGCCCTGGTGCTGCTGGCCTCGGCCGAGGCGGAGGATGGGCTGTTGCCCAGGGAGCTGCAACTGTGGATTCAGCTGGGGCAGTATCTGCTCAAGCAGCGCCTGCAGCGGCCCCTGCCTCTGCTCTATGTGTTGGATCATGGGAACGCCCTCGGCCCGCAGCAGGCCGCCATCGCCGCCTTTCTGCTCAGCCTGGCGCAAGAGCACGCCAAGCTGCCGGGCAAGTGCATCCAGCTCGACGCGGATAGCGACCTGGCACCCCTGCTGCGCGCCGAGCTTGGCCATCCCCGGTCCGGCGAGCTGCGTTACAGGGGGGGCAGGCGTCAGCTCAAGGGCTGGCGTTTTGCGCCTCCCCCGGCGGAAGAGATGGCTCTGCCGCTGCGGCAACAGGGGGTGTATCTGATCAGCGGCGGCGCGGGTGCCGTCGGCAGCCTGCTGGCGCAGCAACTGCTGGAACGGCTGAACGCCTCGGTGATTGTCTGTGGCCGCAGTCCTGCTGGTCATCCCCAGCTCAGTCAACGGCCGGGTTATGACTACCAGTGCGTCGATGTCAGCGACGCGGACGCGGTGACCACCCTGATCGAGCGGATCAAGGCGAAATATGGCACCCTGCACGGCCTGATCCACGCCGCCGGGGTATTGGATGACGCCTATCTGCGCGACAAGCCGATGGCGGCCTTCCAGCCGGTGCTGCGGGCAAAGATCAGCGGTCTGCGCCATCTGGACCGCGCCACTCAGGGCCTGGCACTGGATTTCTTCGTCTGCCTGTCGTCCCTCGCCGCCCAGCTGGGCTCCGCCGGGCAGACCGATTACGCCTATGCCAATAGGTTCATGGATGAGTACATGCAGCGGCGCGTGCGCCGGGCCGAGGGCCTCAGCCTGTCCCTCAACCTGCCCCTGATCGCGGCGGGCGGCATGGCCCCAAGCCCGGCCATGCAGGCCCATCAGGCCAGGCTGCTGGGGGCTGAGCCCCTGAGCAGCGACAACCTCTGGCGCGCCTTCAGCCTGGCCTTGGCCCATGCGGCCGCGACCACGGCAGAACCCGGCCCGCTGCTGCTGTTCCAGGCCGAGCCGCAACGGCTGGCGGCCTATCTGGGCATGGCAACGACCTCAGGGCTTGATGGGGAGCGCTTGACATCAACCGGACCGGACAGCTCCGCCCCGGAATATGAGGCCTCTCTTGCCGGCTTAGGGACTCGGGACTCGGGACTCGGGACGCGCTATTTGCCAGGGATGCTTCACAGTGATGAGCCATTTATGAACGACTGCAAGCCTGCACTAAAACAGACCCTGCGCGCCCTTGTCGCCGACCTGCTGCACCTGGATCTGGGCGAGATCGAGGAGGATGTGGAACTCTTTGAATACGGCTTTGATTCCATCAACTTTGCCGAATTCTCCAACCTCCTCAACGACCGCTTCGGCCTGGGCCTGAATCCCTCGATCTTCTTCGAATACCCGACCCTGGCCAGCCTGGCCGCCGGTCTGCTGCAAGACCATGCCGCCGCCATGCAGGCCTATTTTGCCGGCCAGCCGGGGAGCCCGTTGGAAGGGCAGCATGAAAGCACGGGCCCGGTAGGCCAGCCTTTGTCTGGCGGCGATCCCGGATGGCGTTGCGCGCCAGCCGGGCCAGCCTCGGCCCCTTGTCTAGGCCCTGAGGTCCCTGAGGCCCCTGCGGTCTCTGGCCAGCGCGATGAACCCATGGCAATCGCCATCGTCGGCCTGGCTGCCCGGCTGCCGCAAGCGGTCGATGCCGAGGCCTTCTGGCACAACCTGCTGCAGGCACCGGACATGATCAGCGAGGTCCCGGCCGAGCGCTGGGATTGGCGCCGGTTTGCCGCCGAACAGGGTCTGGAGCAGGCCATAGCCCCGCGCTGGGGCGGCTTCATGCCGGATATAGATCAGTTCGATGCCGGCTTTTTCCGCATCTCTCACCGCGAAGCGCGCCTGATGGACCCGCAGCACCGGCTGTTTCTGCAGTGCGCCTGGCACGCCATCGAGGACTCGGGCACCGATCCCGAGCGCCTGCGCGGCAGCGATCTGGGGGTGTTCGTCGGCGTGTCCAGCAGCGAGTACGCCCGCCTGCTGGATATGCAGGGCGAGGCCTTCGACCCGCATATCGCCACCGGACTGGCCCATTCCATGCTGCCCAACCGCCTGTCCTATCTGCTGGATCTGCACGGGCCGAGCGAGGCCCTGGATACGGCCTGCTCCAGCTCCCTAGTGGCCCTGTGCCGGGCGCTGGATGCCCTGCGCAACGGCGATTGCAGCGCGGCCCTGGTGGGCGGGGTCAACCTGATGCTCGACCCGGCCATCAGTATGCTGTTCGAGCAGGGCCGCATGCTCAGCCCGGACGGTCGCTGCCGTAGCTTTGACGCGCAGGCGCAGGGCTATGTCAGGGGCGAGGGCATAGGCCTGATCTACCTCAAACCCCTGCGCCAGGCCGAGGCCGATGGCGACAGGATCTATGCCCTGGTGCGCGGTCATGCGGTCAACCACGCCGGGCGTACCCAATCCATCACCGCCCCCAGCGTCAACGCCCAGAGCCAGCTGATCATCAAGGCCTGGCAGCGCAGCGGTCTGGACCCGCGAACCGCCTCCTACATCGAGACCCACGGCACCGCCACCGCCCTGGGCGATCCGGTGGAGATCAATGCCCTGAAAAAGGCCTTCCAGACCCTATACCGGCAGGCCGATGGCCAGGGGCCGACCAGTCCGCGCTGCCTGCTCGGCACGGTCAAGGCCAATATCGGCCATCTGGAGGCGGCGGCGGGCATCGCCGGGGTGATCAAGGTGTTGCTCGCCATGCAGCGGCAAACCCTGCCTGGGCACCCGCATTTTCAACAACTCAATCCCTACATCTCCCTGGAGGGCAGCCCGTTTGAGATCCTGACGCAGACCCAGCCCTGGCCGCGCCTGCAAAATGCCGATGGCGCGGAGATCAACCGCCGCGCCGGGGTCAGCTCCTTCGGCTTTGGCGGGGTCAACGCCCATGTCGTGCTGGAGGAATACCGAGCGCCGTCGCTCTCTATCGCCCCTGAGTCGGCCAGCCAGATGGTCTTGCTGTCCGCCAAGGATCAGCAGGCCCTGCGCGATTATGCCCAAGCCCTGCATGGCTACCTGGACAACCACGCCGATCTACCCCTCTCGGCCATTGCCTACACCAGCCAGGTGGGGCGTCCGGCCTTCGGCCAGCGCCTGGGCATCCTCTGTGACTCCCTGGCCCAGTTGCAGGAACGGCTCAATGCCTTTGTGCACGGCGGCGCGGCGGCGGAGGCCGAAGGCGTCTATTATGCCGACCCGCCAGGGGATAGGCTGCACGGCCTGTTGCTGGAGGACGAAGACGCCCAGGACGTGCTCAAGCAGACCGCCCTGCGCTGGTTTTCCAAGGGCAAGCACGCCAACCTGCTCAGGCTCTGGGTGCAGGGTGCCGATCTGGACTGGTCGGCCTGTTACAGCGAGCCCAAGCCCAGGCGCATCTCCCTGCCCGGCTATCCCTTCCGCAGGCAGCGCCACTGGATCGAGCCCCAGGGTCTGGACCCAGAGCAAGGCACGGCCGAGCCCGAGCCGCTGAGCGATCTGGCGCTGAGGCACTACCTGAAGAAGATCGAGAACGGGCAGGTCCCCGCCGACCGATTGGATAGCGCGGATATTGCCGACGAGGCCTTGCTGGACTATCTCAAAGAGATGCAAGACCAGGCGGGTGCGGCGGAGTGAACCTAACGCACAGGGAGCGGGCAGCGCTATCCTGGAACAGGAAACCTATCCTGGCCGCTTCGGAACTCGGGGCTCGACGGCGGATACTGTAGCCCGGATGGAGTGCGGAGAATCCGGGGTTGCTGCTGGGCGTGGCCTCCCCGGATTCCGCTACGCTTCATCCGGGCTACGTCTGGTTCGGAGCTGCCAAGATGATTTGTAGCGGCACTGCTGTTTCACAGTAAGTTGACGCATGGGGCTTAACCGCCTGCGTAGTTACCAACATTATTAGCATGACCTGGGAAATCCATAACCACCATGAGCCCCAATGAGATACTGCAGGCCCTGAGGCAGAAGAAGATTAGCGCTGAGCAGGCCTTTCGCCTGATCAAGGCCGCCGAGACGGCTGGCACCCCAGCTGGCCCAGGGATACCGACGGCAGATGACGCCCAAGCCGTGCGGGACTGGGTCTATGCCAGCTGCGAGCAGGGGTTTCGCCTGCCACGGGAGCAGATAGCGGGTAGCGCATCCTTTATCGATTTGGGGGCCAATTCCCTGCTGCTGCAGGAGCTGATCCGCAAGGTGGAGGCGCGTTTCGGCCTGCTGATCCGGCCGCACCAGTTCAGCACCGCCCTGGCCACGGTGGATGGCCTGGTGGCCTTTATTCAAGACCAGATTCAGGCCCGGCAGCTTGAGCCGTTCGCTGAGCGAAGTCGAAGCGAGCCGCCGCTGGCTTCGACTCCGCTCAGCCAGCGCGTTCTTGCTAGGTTGACGGCCCCGTCCCCAAGCCCGGCCGCCCAGGCCTTGAGCGGGCCGCAGCGGCAGTTCATTGAGCGCCTCATTGCCGAGTTTGTCGCTGCCACCCCAGGCTCCAAGCGGTTGGCCGAGCAGGCCGGCACGGCCTTTTCCGATCAGCGTTCCGGCTGGTTTTTTACCCCGGAACTCAAGGAGATCCACTATCCCATCGTATTTGCCCAGGCCAGCGGGGCCTATGTCACCGATATCGATGGCAATGAGTATCTGGACCTGAGCGGTGATTTTGGCGTGAACCTGTTCGGTCATGGCGATGGGGAGATCCAGGCGGCCCTGATCGGGCAGATCCAGGCGGGCCTGTCCCTGAGCGGCGGTTCGCCGCTGCTGGCGCAAACGGCCAGGGACTTTTGTCAGCTGACCGGCATGGATCGCGTCGTCTTCACCCAGTCCGGCACCGAGGCGGTGATGTCGGCCCTGCGCCTGGCGCGGGCGGCCACCGGGCGCAGTCGCATCGTCAAGTTCAACGGTGCCTTTCACGGCCATTTTGATGGCATCCTGATTGGCCCATCCCCGCTGCCACATCCTGAGCTGGAGGGCGTTTTTGCCTCCCGGCCGCATTTTCCCGGCACGCCCCAGGCCTTTGCCGAGGACCTGATTGCGCTGGATTACGCGACCGAGCAGAGCCTGCAGGCCATCGATCGCCTGGGCGATAGTCTGGCGGCGGTGCTGGTGGAGCCGGTGCAAAGCCGCAATCCCGACCTGCAGCCGCGCCGGTTTCTGCAGCAGCTGCGTGAGCTGACCCGCAAGCACGGCATTGCGCTGATCTTCGACGAGATGGTCACCGGCTTTCGCGTCCACCCACAGGGGGCGGCGGGCTATTTCGCCATCGACTGCGATCTGGCCACCTATGGCAAGGTCATCACCGGTGGTCTGGGTGGCGGCTGCCTGGCCGGCAAGGCCGAGTGGATGGAATGGGTCAACGGCGGCAACTGGCGCTTTGGCGATGCCAGCCGACCGAGCCTGAAGACTACCTTTATCGCCGGCACCCATACCCAGAACCCGGCCATGGTCGCCGGTATGCACGCGGTACTGCAACGGCTCAAGGCCCTGGGGCCAGGCTTTCAGCAGGGCCTCAACCGGCGCACCGAGGCCCTGGTGGAGCGGCTCAATGGCCATTTTGCCGCCCAGGCCATCCCCCTGCGGCTAGTGTCCTTTGGCTCCCTGTTTCGCTTCCGCTTTCTCGGTGATTCCGCCGGGGCCAATGCCCATGCCTATCCCCGAGAAATGGCGGTGTTTGCCAAGCTGTTGCAGCATCGTGGCCTGCTCTACAACCCCCAGGGCAACTGCTTTCTGACCGCTGCCCATGATGAGTCGGCCATCCAGCGCGCCATCGCGGGCATCTGCGCGGTGGCGGATGAACTCATGGCCGTTGGCCTGTTTCAGCGCCAGGTGCATGGGGCTGCTGGGCAGGGGGCTGGGGGCCATGAGGCTGGGGGCCACGCGGCTGTGGGACAGCCAGCCGGGCCGTTGGCGGCCGCCTATCCGGCCATGAGCCTGAGCCGGGCTGAAAAGCCGCAGGCCCCTCGCCAGGCCCCGCTGTCCATCGGCCAGCAGGGGCTTTATTTCGAGTATCAGATCCAGGCCTCGCAGCGGGATCTGAATCTGCCCCTGTGTTTGCGTCTGAATGCCGAGCTGGATCGGTCCCGCTTGCGCCAGGCCTTGGCCCAGGTGGTGCAGCGCCATGCCGCCCTGCGCAGCGGCATAGTGATGGACGGCAACAGGCCGGTGCAGCGTATCTATGCCGCCGCCGAGCCGCTTATTATCGAAGAATCCCTAGACGCCGGTGACGAAACCGCGTTGCAACACAGGCTGCAGGCGGCCCAGGCGCAGCCCTTTGATCTGCAGGGGGATTGTCTGCTGCGCGTGCATCTGTTTTCGGTGATGCCTTCTCCTGCCGAGGAGAGCTTGGACAAAGCCGTGCCGTCCGAGCATTACCTGTTGCTGCTGGTGCCGCACCTGCTGGCGGATGGTTATTCGATGCAGCGTCTGTTGCAGGATCTGCTGCATTACTATGCCGGAGGCGCGCCATTGCCGACGCCGGAGCCCTTCGAGACCTATGTCCGCGAGGAGACGCAGTGGCTGCAATCCCCCGCCAGCGCCGCCAGCCTGGACTACTGGCGCGAGGCCCTGTCCGCGCCCCTGCAGCCCCTGCGGCTGCCCCGGGGCTTCGCCCCTGGACGCGGCTTTGTCGCCGATCATATCCCGTTCGAGATCGATGCCGAGCTGACGGCGGCCCTGCACCAGCTGGCACGGCAACAGCAGTGCACCCTGTTTGCCCTGCTGGTGGCGGCCTTTGCCCTGGTGTTGCAGCGTTATTCAGGCCAGTCGGAGATCCTGCTGGATTACGCCAGCGCGCCTGCGGATCGGGCTGGGCGTTTCGGCCAGACCATCGGCTATTTCATCAACAAGCTCGGCCTGCGCCTGCGCCTGGATCGGCACATGACCCTGGGCGCGTATCTGCGCGCCACGGCGGGGCAGATCATGCAGAATGCCCTGGCGCGGGACTATCCCTTTCCCGCCCTGGTGCGCGAGCTGGGGCTGGCCGGTCAGGCGGAAGGCCTGTTCCGGGCCATGATCAATCTGGACTTTCCCTTTGATCTCAATGATCTGTCAGAGATCGAGCGGGATGCCTATCAGACCCTGGGCATAGCGCCGGTAGCAGGGGTGGAGCAGGTCTGGCCCAGGGATGTATTCCTCAACATCATGCAGCGCGATCAAGGCCTGAGCATTGTCTGGGGCTTCGATGCCCAGCTGTTCGAGCGCCAGGCCATGCAGCACATGGGCCAGCGCTTTGTCGCCCTGCTGCGCGAATTCTGCACCTCGGCCGAGCGCGGCCTGGACCAAATTGGGGACCAGATCGGGGACCAGATCGGGCAGGGGCCGGAGCAGGGCTTCATGGCTCAGTGGCAGCAATGCAACGCCAGCGCCACGCCCTATCCGGCCGATCTGGGGGTGCATCAGCGCTTTGAACAGCAGGTGCAGCGGGCGGCCGATGCGCCGGCCCTGCGTGTGTTTGCCGATGGCCAGCCGCCCCAGGCGCTTAGCTACGGCCAGCTCAATCAGCAGGCCAACCGGCTGGCCCATTATCTGCGCAAGCTGGGGGTGGGTCCGGGTGAGCGAGTGGCGGTTGCTCTGGCCCCCAGCGCGGAGCTGGTGCTTGCCTGGCTGGCCATCCTGAAGACCGGCGCGGCCTATCTGCCGATCGATCCGAATTACCCGCAGCAGCGCCAGAGCTACATGCTGCAGGATGGGCAGTGCCGACATCTGTTGCTGGCATCCGCATGGCAGGGCGATCCGCCCGCCGGGCCTTGCCTGCATCGGCTGGATCTGCTGCAACAGGAGCTGGAGGCCTGTCCCAGCAGCAATCTGGACAGTCCCATCTGTGCCGAGAGCCCGGCCTATGTGATCTACACCTCAGGCTCCACCGGCCAGCCCAAGGGGGTGATGATCCCGCACCGGGCCATCAACCGCCTGGTCTGTGATAGCGACTATGTGCAGCTGCAACCCGGCGACCGGGTTGCCCAGCTGGCCAACCCGGCGTTTGATGCCAGCACCTTCGAGATCTGGGGGCCGCTGCTCAATGGTGCCGAGGTCCTGCTCATTGGCCGCGGCCTGGCCCTGTCCCCGCTCGATCTGCAGGGCTTTTTGCGCGAGCAGGGGGTGCATAGCCTGTTTCTCACCACTGCCCTGCTCAATCAGCTCAGTCAGCAGCGCCCCGGTCTGTTTGCCGGGGTGCGCGACCTGCTGTTTGGCGGCGAGCGGGTGGATGTGGCGCGCATCGCCGCCATGCTGCAACAGGGTCCGCCGCAGCGCCTGCTGCACGTCTATGGCCCCACCGAGAGCACCACCTTCGCCTCCTGGCATGAGATCCGGGATCTGAACCCTGCGGCCCAGACCATCCCCATCGGCCGCCCCCTGGCCAATACCCAGCTCTATGTGTTGGATGAGGCACTCAGACCCTGTCCGCCCTATGTGACTGGCGAGCTGTACATCGGCGGCGCGGGTCTTGCCCTGGGTTATCTGAATCAGCCGGCCTTGAGCGCCGAGCGTTTCATTGCCAATCCCTTTGCCGAACAGCCGGGGCAGCGCATGTACCGCACCGGCGATCGGGTGCGCCTGAGTCTGGCTGGCGGGCAGGGCCCGGTCATCGAATTCCTGGGCCGGGTCGATGATCAGGTCAAGCTGCGCGGCTTTCGCATCGAGCTGGGCGAGATCGAGGCGGCCCTGCGTGCCCATCCCGGCATCCGCGCGGCGGCGCTGCTGCTGCACGGCAAGGACAGCAGCGAGAAGACCCTGCTGGCCTATTGCGTAGCGGAGCAGCGGGATGCGCCCCCCAGCCCGGCCGAGCTGCGCCGCTTCCTGGCCGAACGCCTGCCCGAGCACATGCTGCCGGCCCACTGGCAGTTTTTGCCCGCCTTGCCGCTGAATGCCAATGGCAAGCTGGAGCGCAGCCAGTTGCCGCCGCTGGACACCGCGCCCGCCGATCAGCCGCGGCCGCCGTGCAGCGAGATCGAACGGCGCATCGCCGCCGTCTGGAAACAGGTGCTGAAGCGGGAGCAGCTGGGGGTTGAGGATAATTTCTTTGACCTGGGCGGCCATTCCCTGCTGCTGATCGAGGTCTGCGCCCGGCTGGGGGAGGCCTTTGGCGAGGCCATCAGCATCCTCAAGCTGTTCCAGTATCCCAGCATTCGGCAACTGGCCGAGTATCTGAGCGCCAGCAGTACCAACCCGATAGCCGCCGACGAGATGGCAGCCACCGAGCCTAAGGCCCAACGGTGGTCCACTGCCGCCACGCGGGATATCGCCATCATCGGCCTGGCCGGTCGGTTTCCGGGGGCCGACAACCTGGAGCAGTTTTGGTCCAATCTGGAGCAGGGCGTGGAGTCCGTCCGCTTTTACTCGGCGCAGGAGCTGGCCGAGGCAGGGGTCGCCCGTGAGCTGTTGCAGCATCCCGACTATGTGCCCGCCTTTGCCCCCCTGGAGGACATAGCTGCCTTTGATGCCGAGTTTTTCGGCTACTCGCCGGCCGAGGCGGAGTTGATGGACCCGCAGCAGCGGCTGTTTCTGCAGTGCGCCTGGCAGGCGCTGGAACAGGCCGGTTATGACGTGCAGCGCCTGCAAGACAGGGTTGGCGTATTCGCCGGTGCCAGCCGCAACAGCTATTTCTATAACCACCTCTACCCCCATGCCGAGATCCTCAAACGCGTGGGCCAGCAGCAGCTGTTGCTCAACACCGGCAATGAATTTCTGCCCACCCGCACCTCCTACAAGCTGAATCTGCGCGGGCCCAGCGTCAATGTGCAAAGCGCCTGCTCCACCTCTCTGGTGGCGGTACACCTGGCCTGCCAGAGCCTGCTCCAGGGCGAGTGTGACATGGCCCTGGCCGGTGGCGCGGCGGTGGATACCCCGCAGGTCAGGGGCTATCTGTACCAAGCCGACGGCATCGAATCCCCCGATGGCCACTGCCGCGCCTTTGATGCCGATGCCGCTGGCTGCGTCAGCGGCAATGGGGTCGGGGTGGTGCTGCTCAAGCCCCTGGCCCGCGCCCTGGCCGATGGCGACTGCATTCAGGCGGTGATCAAGGGCAGCGCCATCAATAACGACGGCCAGGCCAAGGTGGGTTACACGGCACCGGGGATTCAGGGTCAGGCGGAGGTGATCGACCTGGCCCTGGGGGATCTGGATGCCGAGAGCATCCGTTTTGTCGAGACCCATGGCACCGGCACCCCCCTGGGTGATCCGGTCGAGTTGAGCGCCCTGCAGCAGGCCTATGCCCGGCGCACCCAGCGCAGGGGCTACTGTGCCTTGACAGCGCTGAAGACCAATATCGGCCATCTGGATGCCGCCGCCGGCGTGGCCGGCCTGATCAAGTCGGTGCTCAGCCTGCAGCGGCGCAAGGTGCCGCCGCTGCTGCATTTCAAGCGGCTGAACCCGGAGATCGACCTCAGCCAGAGCCCCTTTCGCATCTGTGATCAACTTTTGCCGCTGGAATCGGGACCCACACCGGAGCAGGCCCCCCTGCGTGGCGCGGTCAGCTCCTTCGGCATCGGCGGCACCAATGCCCATGTCATCCTGGAGCAGGCGCCGCAGCCCCCCCAGTCCCCCCAGCCCCCCCAGCCTATGACGGGCCAGGTTGCCGAGCCCGGCGTTGGGCCTGGTACCGAATCTGGCGCTGGCTTGGAGCTGATTCTGCTCTCGGCCAAGACCGGCACCGCGCTGGACGCCATGACGGCCAATCTGGCCGCTCATCTGGCCCATCAGCCAGACGCCGCGCCGCCGCCATTGGCCGACCTGGCCGCCACCCTGCAGCTGGGTCGGGCGCAGTTTGCTCAGCGCCGCTTCTGCGTTGCCGATTCCCTGGATGGCCTCAGGCAGGTGCTACAGGGCCAACAATCGAGCCAACAACCGAGCCAGCTGTTCAGCGCCTCGCTGGCCGAGCTGGCCGGGTCCGGGCGCGAGCTGGCCTTTCTGTTCCCCGGCGTGGGTGATCACTATGTCGGCATGGGTGCCGGGCTCTATCTCAGTCAGCCGCTGTTCCGGCAGCATTTTGATTACTGCTGTGACTACTTCAAGCCGCTGATCGGCCTGGACCTGCGCCAGATCCTCTGGCCTCAGGGGGACGATCCGCACGGGCAGGGCCAGGGCTCCCCTGGGATTGCCTTCAGCCAGCTGCTGCAGCGCGCAGAGCAGGCCAGCAGCGCCGAGGATGAGCTGCTCAAACGCGCCGAATACAACCAACCGGCGCTGTTTGCCCTGGAGTACGCCCTGGCCCGCCTGTGGCTGAGCTGGGGGCTGAAGCCCAAGGCCATGCTGGGCTACAGCCTGGGCGAGTATCTGGCCGCCTGCCTGGCCGGGGTGTTCAGCGCCGAGGCGGCGATGGAGCTGTTGGCCTTCCGCGCCCGCCTGATCCAGGACCTGCCCCAGGGGGCTATGCTGGCGGTGTTGGCCGATGCCGACCGCCTCAAGCCCTATTTGAGCGATGAGCTGCATTTGGCCATCCACAGCACCAGCCGCCAGTGCGTGCTGGCCGGGTCCGCGGCGGCCATAGACCAGCTGCGCCAGCGCCTGAGCGCGGAGGGCATAGCCAACAGCCAGCTACCCACCTCCCACCCCCTGCACACCCCGGCGATGGAGGCCTGCCGCGCCCCCCTGCTGGAGAAGTTCCGCTCTATCCGCCTCAGCCCGCCGCAGATCCCCTACATTTCCAATGTCAGCGGCGATTGGATCAGCCCGGAGCAGGCCTGTAGTGCCGAGTATTGGGTCGATCACACCTGCAAGCCGGTGCAGTTCGCCGCCGGTCTGAGTCGGCTGCTGCAACAGCCGCAGACCCTGTTGCTGGAGGTCGGCCCCGGCCGCGCCCTGGGCGTGCTGGTCAACCAGCACCAGGACAAGCAGCGCGAACAGCTGGTGCTGGCCTCCCTGCGCAACCATTTCCAGCAGGAGTCGGACCAGCGCTTCCTGCTGCACAGTCTGGGCAAGCTCTGGCTGGCCGGGGTGCCGATCGACTGGGCGGCGGTGGTCGGCGATCGGCCCTGGCGGCGCGTACCCCTGCCGAGCTACCCCTTCGCCAAGACCCGCTATTGGATCGATCCGCCCGCCATGGCCCCCGCAAGGGCCGCAGCCTCGGGCGGCGAGGGGCGCTTTGGGCCACTGATCAGCAGCCTGGAGCCCCTGGAGCAGGCGACCCAGGCCGAGTTGCAGATTCGCCTGTTCGCGGATTTCCCCGGCCCGCCCGGCCCGCCCAGTCTAGTGGAACAGCTCAACCGGCTCTGCGCCCGCTATGTGCTGGATTACCTGACCCCGGCGCTGCAGGCCCCTGATCAAGCGGACGATGAGGTGGAGGATGGGAGCCAGCACGGCCACGCCCTGAGTGAGGTGCAACAGCGCCTGCGCCTGCAGCCAGAGTTCGCCAAGTTCTTGCGCTGGATGCTGCATGTCCTCGGGGAAGAGGGCTGGATTGAGCTACAGGATGAGCGCCTGCGCCTGTGCGTCGATGCCGACTCGCTGCCGACAGCGCAGCAGATGGAGGCGGTGATAGTCCAGTCCGCGCCCGAGCTTGAGGCCAGCCTGGCCTACCTGCGCAACTGCGTGGCCCACTACCCCCAGGCCCTGGCCGGCGAGATCGAGGCCATCAGCGTGCTCTATCCCGAGGGGCGCGGCGCGGACATGCAGCGCCCGGATGAGGATGACTCCTACAAATACACCAACCAGCGCCTCTATGTGGAGGTGCTGGCCAGGGCCATTGGTCAATTCATCGAGGACAGGGACGGCGAGCCGCCGCTGCGTCTGCTCGAGGTCGGCGGTGGCAATGGCTTTCTCACCCAGGCGGTGATGGGCCGGGTGCAGGGCCGAGTGCAGGGTAAAGTGCTGGTGGACTATCAGTTCACCGACATAGGCCCATCCCTGCTGCGCTACATGCAGGCCTACGCCGAGCAGCAGGGCCTGGCCGGGCAGATGGGCTTTGCCCGGCTGGATATCTCCCGCGATCCCCTGCAGCAGGGCTTCGCGGCGGAGGGCTTTGATCTGATCCTGGCGCTGGATGTGGTCCATGCCACGCCGCGCATTGCGCAAACCCTGGCCCATCTGCGCACGCTGCTGCGGCCGGGTGGCCTGCTGTGCCTGATCGAGCCGGTCAAGCAGCAGCGCTGGATCGATCTGGTCGGCGGCCTGGCGGAGGGCTGGTGGCTGTTTGCAGACAGCGATCTGCGCCCGCTCTCACCCCTGCTGGATCAGCAACAGTGGCAGCAGCTGCTCAACCACGGCGGCTTTGCCCCGGTGCTGGCCTTTCCCCGCTCTCAGGCCGAGCAAGAGCGTACCGATGCGGCCCTGTTCATCGCCCAACGGCCGGAGGCCGAGCCTGGCCAGCCTGAGAACCCGCATGAGAACCCGCATCTGGATCAGCCTTGTCGGCCCCCTGCGCCCGCGCTGCACCTCCGGCCCCAGCTGATGAACGCGGCGGTAGCGCCGCGCAATGACATCGAACAACAGGTGGCGGCGATCTGGCAGGCAGTGCTGGGGATCGAGGGCATAGGCGTCTATGATGAATTCGCCGACCTGGGCGGGGATTCGCTGATCGCCATTCGCATCACCGCCCGCCTGCGTGATCAGTTCGGGGTGCAGGTGCCGGTGAAGACCCTGATGGCGCAGCCGACCATAGCCGCCCTGAGCCAGGCCATCAGCAGCCACCTGGCCAGCCAGGGGGCGCAACAACAGGCAGGGCAGGGCGGCGAGGGCGAGGGTTTTGTGCAGGGCAGGCTGTGATGCTCTGGGGTGGAGAGCCGTTTGCTGCCTGGAAGTTCCTAGCGCTGGCTCGGAGCCCTGGGTATGGGGCGGCGGGCGCGGCCTGCCCTATGCCCTACCTCGGGATCGGGGTTCGGCACTCGGCCGCTCCACCATTTAGAAAAGACAAACCCGTCCACTAACCGCGTCCGGTTATTGGGCGGGTTTTGTTTTTCTGCGTATTGTCAGCGACTTACGTCGCTATCAGGGTGTCAGCGCTGCCGCCCCGATCACTCCCTTTTCGGGAAACTTGTCACACCCCGCTTCTCTTTCGCCTCAAAATTCTCCGCATTCTTACCCCCATTCTCCGGACCTCGTCCGGACTCATACACTTTTTCCTGAGCCGCTGCTGTTCGGCGATCTCGTCGGCAAACTGGTTGATACGCTTCATGATTCCGTCAAACAGGTCGTTGATGTCCATGGTCGGTGGCTCCTCGTATTGGTTTATGCCCTTACTTACCGGAGAGACGGAGACAAAAACGCGGGAGCGTTTTTGAACAGCCGAAGGCTGGCCCCGAAGGGGTGGAGCGCAGGGATGCGCGGAATAAAGTGTCGGGCGGTGGTTGAAATTTTTTTCGTGTTGGCCTTCTGAGGGCTTACTTACCGGGTGGCGGCGGGATGTGTCGGAAAATTCTGGAATAACCGCCAACTTTCATTTTTCCACATGCGTTGTCACCTGCTATATTGAGGGCCGTAATTGTACGTTTGGCAAATTGCATTTGCTCACTGCCGGAAAGTTGTTGGCGCGCCAGGAATTGAGGCAAACCGATATGGCAAAAGCACCGGAAAATTTTGCGGAGACGGTCAAAGAAATCCGCTAGCAACTGGGGCTCAGCCAGGAAGAGCTGGCCCACGAGCTGGGCGTGAGCTTTTCCACGATCAACCGCTGGGAAAACAGCAAGACGGTTCCCTTCAAGCTGGCAAGAAGGCAATTCGAGGCCTTTTGTGTGCGGATGAAAGAAGAGGGGAAGTTGGCCTGATGAATAAAAAACAACTTTCCGAGCGCGATATCTGCACAAAGTACATCACCCCTGCCCTGGAGAAGGCGGGCTGGGATGTCACGACCCAAATCCGTGAAGAGTTTCCTCTCACCAAGGGACGCATCATCGTGCGAGGCAAGCTGCATACCCGCGCCAAACACAAACGCGCCGATTATGTCCTGTTTTACAAGCCGAACATCCCCATTGCCATTATCGAGGCCAAGGACAACAACCACACTGTTGGCGACGGCATGCAACAGGCGTTGGGCTACGCCGATATGCTGCAAGTGCCTTTTGTGTTCAGCTCCAACGGCGACGGTTTTCTGTTCCACAACAAGATCGCCGCCGATTTACCCGGTGACGGCATTGTCGAGAGAGAGCTTGCACTCCACGAATTCCCCACTGCGGAAACGCTGTGGCAATGGTGGGCGCAGCATCGTGGCCTGAACGATCAGCAGAATGCACTGGTCACGCAGGATTATTTCAGCGATGGCAGCGATAAAAGTCCGCGCTATTACCAGCTGCTGGCCATCAACAAGACCATCGAGGCGATAGCGCGGGGCCAGAATCGCATTCTGCTGGTGATGGCTACCGGCACCGGCAAGACCTTCACCGCCTTCCAGATCATCTGGCGGCTGTGGAAGTCCAAGGCAAAAAAACGCATCCTGTTTCTTGCCGACCGCAACATCCTGGTCGACCAGACCATGACCAACGACTTCAAGCCGTTCGGTTCGGCCATGACCAAGATCCAGAAGCGGCAGGCCAACAAATCCTACGAGATTTATCTTTCCCTCTATCAGGCCGTGACCGGTAACGAGGAAGATAGAAACATCTACAAACAGTTCAGCCCCGACTTTTTTGACCTCATCATTATTGATGAATGCCATCGGGGCAGTGCGGCTGCCGATTCGGCCTGGCGTGAAATCCTTGAATACTTCACCTCCGCCACTCAGATCGGCCTTACCGCCACGCCCAAGGAGACCAAAGAAGTCTCAAATATCGACTACTTTGGCGACCCCATCTATACCTACAGCCTCCGGCAGGGCATCGACGACGGTTTCCTTGCTCCCTACAAGGTCGTGCGCATCGATCTCGACCGGGATTTGACCGGCTGGCGGCCCGACAAGGGCATGATCGACAAGCACGGCAACGAAATCGAAGACCGCATCTACAACCAGAAGGATTTCGACAAAACCCTGGTTCTGGAACAGCGCACCCGGTTGGTGGCCAAAAAGATCACCGAGTTCCTGAGGCAGACCAACCGGTTCGACAAGGCCATCGTCTTCTGTGAAAACATCGACCATGCCGAACGCATGCGCCAGGCTCTGGTCAACGAAAACGCCGACCTGGTGGGACAGAACAGTAAATACGTTATGCGCATCACCGGCGACAACGAGGAAGGCAAGGCCGAACTGGACAACTTCATCTTTCCGGAGAGCAAATACCCGGTTATTGCCACCACCTCCAAGCTGATGACCACCGGTGTCGATGCGCAGACCTGCAAACTCATCGTGCTCGACCAGCGCATCCAGTCCATGACCGAGTTCAAGCAGATCATCGGGCGCGGCACCCGCATCAACGAAGATTACGGCAAGTACTACTTCACCATCATCGACTTCAAAAAGGCCACCGAGCTGTTTGCCGATCCTGATTTCGACGGCGACCCGGTGCAGATCTACGAACCCAGCGGGGATCAGTCACCGGTGCCGCCGGATGTTCCCCCAGATACTCCAGAAGATCCCGAAGTTGGCGGTGGCGTCACCTACCCGGAACCCGGAGAGGACCAGGAATGGAGCAGCGTTGCCGAACCCGGCCCAGGTCAGGAAGGCGGCATTCGCCCTTACGTCGTTGAGGGTGTCGAGGTCAAGGTCGCCGCCGAACGCGTCCAGTATTTCGACGCGGGCGGCAAGCTGATCACCGAATCACTCAAGGACTACACCCGCAAGGCCCTGGCCAGGGAGTATGCCAGCCTCGACGATTTCCTCCGCCGTTGGAGTAGCACCGAGAAGAAGCGGGCCATCATTGATGAATTGTCGGAACAAGGTGTGTTCTTCGATGCCCTTGCCGAAGAGATCGGGCGGCAATCCGGCAAAGCCTTCGACCCCTTCGATCTGGTCTGCCATGTCGCCTGGGATATGCCGCCTCTCACCCGCAAGGAGCGGGCGGAACAGGTGAAGAAACACAACTACTTCACCCGCTACGGAGAGCAGGCCCGCCGGGTGCTGGAGGCCCTGCTCAACAAGTATGCCGATGAAGGCGTGGCCCACATCGAAGAGACGCAGATTCTCACCATTGCTCCCTTTACCGAATTTGGTACCCCGCTGGAAATCATCCGCGCCTTTGGTGGATTGGACCCGTATCAGCAGGCGGTGCATGAGCTGGAGGATGCGCTGTATGGTGGATGAAAAGATGGTCTCACGCGAAGGCGCGAAGACGCGAAGGGATGTTGAAGAGGTATCTGCCATTGTCGTGGATGCGGCGCTGCAACTGCATCGTGATCTGGGTCCGGGCCTATTGGAGTCGGTCTATGAGGCGGTGCTGGCGAAAATGCTTGAACAGCGTGGGCTGAAAATTGAACGTCAAAAAAAAGTTCCTATTCGGTACCAAGGCATTAATATTGATGAAGGTTTTCGATTGGACTTGTTGGTAGACAGCCAACTGATCATTGAGCTCAAATCCATTGAAACCATACATCCTGTCCATCCAAAACAGCTTCTTACCTATCTTCGTCTGATGGATCTCCACCTTGGACTGCTTATCAACTTCGGTGCTCCCTTACTGAAAGACGGCCTCAAACGCATCGTCAACAACCATACAAACTTCGCGTCTTCGCGCCTTCGCGTGAAGAAATAAAGGAAATAAATATGTCCATCGGAACCCTAATCAAAGCCATTCAGGACATCATGCGCAAGGATGTCGGCGTCGATGGCGACGCTCAGCGCATCAGTCAGATGGTCTGGCTGATTTTCCTGAAGATCTTCGACGACAAGGAACAGGAGTGGCAGCTCACCGTGCCCGGCTACAAATCGCCGCTGCCCAGCCGTTTCCGCTGGTCCAGCTGGGCCAAAAACCCCGAGGGGATGACCGGTGAGGAGCTGATCGACTTCGTCAACAACGACCTTTTTCCCGCGCTCAAGAAACTGGCCACCGCCGCCGGTGTTTCGCCCCATGGCAAGGTGGTCGGCTCGGTCTTCGAGGACGCCTACAACTACATGAAGTCCGGCACCCTGCTGCGCCAGGTGATCAACACCATCGAAGAAGATGTGGACTTCAACAAATCCGGCGACCGTCACCTGTTCAACGACATCTACGAAAAGATCCTCGCCGACCTGCAATCCGCCGGGAATGCGGGCGAATACTACACCCCCCGCGCCGTCACCCAGTTTATGGTCGACATGCTCGACCCGCAGCTCGGGCAAACCATTCTCGACCCGGCCTGCGGCACCGGCGGCTTTCTGACCTGCGCCATCGAGCACCTGAACAAGCAGGTCAAAACCGCCGACGACCGCAAGCGCCTACAGGAGTCTATTCACGGCGTGGAGAAGAAACCCCTGCCGCACATGCTGGCCATGACCAACATGATGCTGCACGGCGTCGATGTACCCACCAATGTCCGCCATGACAACACCCTGAGTCGCCCGCTGAAGGATTACGGCCCCCGCGACCGGGTGGACCTGATCATCACCAATCCACCCTTCGGCGGCATGGAAGAAGACGGCATCGAGAACAACTTCCCGCGCAAGTACCAGACCCGCGAGACCGCCGACCTCTTCATGGCGCTGATCATGCACCTTTTGAAACACGACACCGGCAAGGCGGCCGTTGTGCTGCCCGACGGTTTTCTGTTTGGCGAGGGCACCAAGACCAACCTCAAGCGCGAACTGCTTGAGGAGTTCAACCTGCACACCATCGTACGTCTGCCCAAAGGCGTGTTCAGCCCCTACACCAGCATCGCCACCAATATCCTCTTTTTCGAGAAGGGCGGGCCGACCAAAGAGGTCTGGTTCTTCGCGCACCCTTATCCCGAGGGCTACAAGTCCTACTCCCGCTCCAAGCCCCTGACCATCGCCGAGTTCGATCTCGAAAAGGGTTGGTGGGGCGGAGGGCTTGATGCTGAGGGGCGCAAGGGACGCAAAACCACCGAGCAGGCCTGGAAGGTCTCGGCCAAGGAGCTCGCCGAGTGCAACTACAACCTGGACTGCAAAAACCCCCACGAGGTGGAGGTCAACCACCGCGATCCTGAAGAGCTGATGACTGAATACCAGCAGATCGTCCACCAGCTCGAAGCTGCGCAGGCTGCCTTGAAAGCTGAGTTGATGGCCTGCCTGGGAGGCAAGGCATGATGGCCTCACGCGAAGACGCGAAGGCGCGAAGGAATGAAGAGAGCTACCGTCATACCCATGGAGGAGTGTGTTCAGGAGTGCCACGGCGAAAACTTCAACAGATTGTTGGACAAATACCTCTGAAATGCCCTCTTCGCGTCTTCGCGCCTTCGCGTGAGAAAGAATTGTTGGCTGCAAGGCTTCGCGTGCGAGATGGAGATACCTAAGGATGAGCAGGAAGAAGAAAACCGGCGTGGAAGTCTCCATCATTCGCTCATCAGCCGCCGAATACCTGACCTTTGTCGCCGCCAGCGGCAGCGGCGGTGTCGAAGCGGTGTATGCCGACGAAAGCATCTGGCTGACCCAGAAGATGATGGGCGTGCTTTACGATGTTGAGACCCACACCATCAACTACCACCTCAAAAAGGTGTTTTCAGACAGTGAGTTGCAGGAGGATTCAGTTATTCGAAATTTTCGAATAACTGCCGCAGACGGCAAAAACTACAACACCTTGCACTACAAGCTCCCCGCCATCATCGCCGTGGGCTACAAGGTGAACTCCGAACGCGCCGTGCAGTTTCGCAAATGGGCCACCACTATCATCGATGAGTACACCATCAAAGCCTACGTGATGGACGATGAGCGCATCAAAAGCGGTGGTTCCATCCTGACCGAACAGTACTTTGAAGAGCAGTTGCAGCGCGTCCGGGAGATTCGCCTCTCCGAGCGTAAGTTCTACCAGAAGATCACCGACATCTACGCCACCGCCATCGACTATGACGTCACAGCACAGGCTACCAAGCGCTTTTTCGCCACTGTGCAGAACAAACTCCACTGGGCGATTCACGGCCAGACCGCTGCCGAGGTCATTGTTAACCGCGCCGATGCCGAAAAACAGCACATGGGACTGACTACCTGGAAGGACGCCCCGAAAGGCAAAATCCAGAAGTTCGATGTCAGCGTAGCCAAGAACTACCTGACCGAAGACGAAATGGCTCAGCTGTCCCGACTGGTCAACGCCTACCTGGATGTGGCCGAGGATATGGCCCTGCGCAAAATCCCCATGACCATGCAAGACTGGGAGACCCGCTTGAACAAGTTTATTGAAGCCACTGACCGCGAAATTCTGCAAGACGCGGGCAAGGTCACGGCGGAGATCGCCAAGGCCCACGCCGAAAGCGAGTTCGAGAAATACCGCATCGTGCAGGACCGACTGTTTGAAAGCGACTTTGACCGGATGCTCAAACAAATCGAGGCCATTCGGAAACCGCGGGCAGGCGATGAATAACATTTTCTCACGCGAAGGCGCGAAGACGCGAAGGGAAGAAATGGCCTCACGCGAAGACGCGAAGTCGCGAAGGGTTGAAAGTATTCGTCATATCCGCGCAGGCGGGTATCCAGGTTCGCCGAAAGTAAATATCCAACAGCTCGTTGGACAATTTGATCGGCTCCGTCCGACATTTGTGCCACAAGCCGTGGCACAAACCATCGACTCCATAAAAGTGCAACGGCATGTTGCACTTTTTCCAGCCACTCAGATCGGGAGAGTAGCATGATCAACTCACCCACCTTCGCGCCTTCGCGCCTTCGCGTGAGCAATCTACTGGAACAGCATTTCGACACCGCCTTTGCCGCGCCTGACGGCATTGCCAAACTGCGCGAGCTGATCCTGACCCTCGCCATGCAGGGCAAGCTGGTGGAGCAGGACCCGAATGATCCGCCTGCTTCGGAGCTTCTGAAGGAGATCGAGAAAGAGAAGGTCTCACGCGAAGGCGCGAAGGCGCGAAGGGGGAAAGAGAAGACGCTGCCGCCGGTTAAGGCGGAGGAAGTGCCCTACCAACTGCCGCAGGGGTGGGAGTGGGTGAAGATAAGAGACATTTGTCACGACTGGGGGCAAAAGACTCCTGATGCCATGATTACGTATATTGATGTTGGGGCCATCGATAATAAGTTGGGAACAATCAGCTCCAACACACAGCTTCTTGATGCTTCCGAAGCGCCGTCAAGAGCACGTAAAATCGTTAAGCCCGGAACCGTGATTTATTCGACTGTCCGGCCATATTTACTGAATATTGCAATTGTCGAAAAGGAATATGATCCTGAACCTATTGCCAGTACAGCGTTTGCAATCCTCCACCCATTTGCATTGTTGAGTGCTCGGTATATCTACCATTACCTTCGATCACCTGCTTTTATTCGTTACGTAGAGAGCGCCCAGAAGGGAGTTGCGTATCCCGCAATTAATGACGGTGATTTCTTCTCTGGTTTGTTCCCTCTTTCCCCCCTCCCCGAACAACATCGCATCGTTGCTCGCATCGACCAGTTGATGGCCCGGTGCGATGCGCTGGAAACGCTGCGCAAGGAGCGGGAAGAGAAGCGGCTGGCCGTCCACGCCGCCGCCATCAAGCAACTGCTTGATCCCACCCTTCGCGCCTTCGCGCCTTCGCGTGAGGAAAACTCTTCTTTCGAGTTCCTCGCCCAGCACTTTGGCGAACTCTACACCGTCAAGGAAAACGTCGCCGAACTGCGCAAGGCCATCCTCCAGCTCGCCGTCATGGGCCGCCTCGTCCCCCAGAACCCCAACGACCCGCCCGCCAGCGAACTGCTGAAAGAGATTGAAGCCGAAAAACAAAGAGCCTCACGCGAAGGCGCGAAGACGCGAAGGGGGAAAGAGAAAAAGCTGCCGCCCATCAAACCGGAGGAAGTGCCTTACGAACTGCCGCAGGGCTGGGAGTGGGTGAGGTTGGGTGAATTGTTTCGCGTAACCTCAGGCAAGAATCTACCAAAAGACAAAATGCAGGATGGCAACATACCTGTATTCGGAGGAAACGGAATTACTGGTTTCCACAACAAATCAAATGTGGAAAAGCCTACGGTTGTAATAGGGCGAGTCGGTTATTATTGCGGAAGCATTCATCTCACACCTGCAAAAGCGTGGATCACAGACAATGCTTTCTTGACCATTTATGATGAAGAACGGTTGTTTCAAGGCTTTGTGATTTGGCTGCTGAAAACTATTAACCTGCAAGTTGACACCTCGGCAACAGCGCAACCTGTCATTTCCGGTAGCAAAATATATCCAATTCTGATTCCTCTGCCCCCCCTCCCCGAACAACACCGCATCGTCGCCCGCATCGACCAGTTGATGGCCTTGTGCGATACGCTCGACCAGCAGATCGAAGCCGCCACCGGCAAACAGTCCGAACTCCTCGACGCCGTGATGGCCGCCGTATGATTGCATTCACCCCATCTTCAACCCTTCGTGTCTTCGTGTCTTCGTGTGAGCCATTCTTTTCCCTTCGCGTCTTCGCGCCTTCGCGTGAGACACATAGGGAGGGAACATGAACTACCAGCCGCCCTACACCATCACCCCGGAGATCCTGAACCGGGTCGCCGCGATCAGCGAGGCCATCGGGCGGTTGACCGTGCTCACCGATCAGGCGAGAGCCTTGCGGCTGCGGCCATCCGTCGCTCCTGCGCATCCCTGCGCCCGCGACATACAGGACATCCGTGTCCATAACCGCATCCGCACCATTCACGGATCGCTGGCCATCGAAGGTAACACCCTGAGCGAGGCGCAGATCACCGCGATACTGGAGGGCAAGCGGGTCATCGCTCCGCCCCGCGAGGTGCAGGAGGTGAAAAACGCCCTGGCCGCCTATGACCGGTTTGTCACCTTGAAGCCAGAGCACGAAAAGGACCTGCTGGAAGCGCACCGGATTTTGATGTCAGGCCTGATCGACGAGGCGGGCAGTTACCGGCACGGTGGCGTGGGGGTAATGGCAGGCCAGCAGGTGATTCACATGGCCCCGCCCGCCGACCGGGTGCCGCAACTGATGGCCGATTTGTTCGGCTGGCTGGCCGCCACCGACGCCCATCCGCTCATCGCCAGCTCGGTCTTTCACTACGAGTTCGAATTCATCCACCCCTTTGCCGACGGCAACGGCCGCATGGGGCGGCTGTGGCAGAGCCTGATTCTGGCCCGCTGGAATCCCATGTTCGCCGATATTCCAGTGGAAAGCCTGATCTTCGAGAATCAGGCCGAGTACTACCAGGCCCTGCAGGAAAGCACCCAAAAGACCGACTCCGCCCCGTTCATTGCCTTCATGCTGCGGATGATTTTGGATACCGTGACCAGTTCGACCCCGGAAGTCACCCAAGAAGTCACCCCGGAAGTTCGACTGCTCTCCGTTCTTGCCGGAGAGATGACCCGGCAACAACTCAAAGAGGCGCTTGGGCTGAAAGACGATGAGCATTTTCGCAAGGCCTATCTGCTCCCTGCTTTGGAGGCCGGTTTGGTTGAAATGACCATCCCCGACAAGCCGCGCAGCAGCAAACAGAAATACCGTCTGACAGAAAAGGGACGTCAGGTGGTGGCTCGGCACGGCGGCGGATAACTTGCGACAGGACTTGTGACATTGAGCTGTGACATCTTGTTGGGCCAGATTCAGGCAACAGAAAGGCATCCTATGAAGCAGATGAAACCGTTTACTGGAAAATGGCGCATTGTCGAGATGGAGGTCTGGGATCAGGATTACGTCGACATGGAGGTGCCGGGATACATCCGCATCGGCTCGGATGGCACCGGACGGTTTCAGTTCGGCCTGGTCTCTGGGGACATCGATGGCCGGGTGGAGCATTGCGGTAATGCGCTACGTTTCGATTTCTCCTGGTCCGGGCAGGAGGAAAACGATCTGGTCAGCGGTCGGGGGTGGGCAGTTAATGAAAATGGCGAGCTGAACGGCCGCGTCTATCTGCATCTGGCTGACGACTCGGCCTTTCGGGCGATCAAGAGCAAATAGTGGGTTCCATGAAAAAATCGAGCAAGAAAAAACCGACTTGGACAGATCTCAAGCGCCAGCTTGCTGACCTCGACCGTCCGGCGCTGCTGGGCCTAATTCAGGACCTGTACGCCGCCAGCAAGAGCAATCAGGCTTTTCTCCATGCTCGCTTCGCCCTGGGCGAGGACGTGCTCGAACCGTACAAGGCCGCCATCGACCGCTGGGTTTGCCCGGATGTCATGCGCAATCAGGATATCTCGGTCGCCAAGGCCAAGAAGGCGATTTCCGATTACAAAAAAGCAATAGGACGGCCGGAAGGTTTGGCGGAACTGACGGTGTTCTATTGCGAATCCTGCATGAACCTGCTCGGCTACTGCGGGATGGATGACGAGGGCTATTTCAATGCCTTGGTGCGGATGTTCGAGCAGGCGCTGAAGGCGATTGCGGCGCTTGAGCCAGACCAGCAGGAAGACTTTGTCGAGCGGCTTGAACGTGTCCGGAGCGAAGGCCACAACTGGGGCTGGGGCGTTGGCGATGACATGGACGATCTGATGGCGGAGTATGGATTTGCCGAAGAGTGACAAGAGCCAGAATGAACAAGACGAACTGTGTCAGCTGCGCGAGGAAAACGCCCGCCTCAAGAAATTGCTGACCCAGCACGGTATCGCCTGGGAAGAACCGGCCATCCCTGAATCGGTCCCCGCCCCAACCGAATCCTCACCAGCCCAAGCCCATTTTACCACCGAAGATAAGATTGCGCTGTTTCGCTGTCTTTTTCGTGGGCGGGAGGATGTCTACCCCCAGCGATGGGAGTCGACAAAAGGCACGTCCGGCTACTCACCGGCCTGTGGCAATGAGTGGAAACCCGGCATCTGCCACAAGCCCCGGGTGAAATGCGGCGACTGCAACCAGCGCCAATTGCTGCCGGTGACCGACCGGGTAATCTATGACCATTTGGCCGGAAAGCAGACCATCGGCGTCTATCCGCTCCTGAGCGACGACAGCTGCTATTTTCTCGCGGCAGATTTCGATGAGGCGGACTGGCGGGAGGATGCCAAGGCCTTCATGCAATCCTGCCGGGAACTCGGCATTCCGGCGGCGCTAGAGGTTTCCCGCTCCGGCAATGGCGCTCACGCCTGGATCTTTTTTGCCGAGCCGGTTCCGGCCCGCGAGGCCCGGCAGCTCGGGGCCGCTCTGGTCAGCCACACCTGCGACCGCACCCGGCAATTATCCCTGGCCAGCTACGATCGCCTCTTTCCTAACCAGGACACCATGCCCAAGGGCGGCTTTGGCAATCTGATCGCGCTGCCCCTGCAGAAACGGCCGAGGGATTCAGGGCGCAGTGTCTTCGTCGACGACCACTTGCAACCTTATCCCGATCAATGGACCTTTCTAGCTTCCATCCATCCCATGTCCCGGCGGGACCAGGAAGACGCCATTTTGCGGGCCAGCGGCGGCCGCCATCCCCTGGATGTGGCCTTTGCCACCGAGGAGGAGGACAGCAAACCATGGCAGCGACCATCACCCGTACCCGCTCGGATTATCGGTCCCCTACCGGAATCACTGAGTCTGGTGCTGGCAAACCAGATTTTCATCGCCAAGGCCGATCTGCCGCAGCCGTTGGCTAACCGCCTGATTCGGCTCGCCGCTTTCCAGAATCCGGAGTTCTACAAGGCCCAGGCCATGCGTTTGCCGGTGTGGAACAAGCCGCGCATTATCGGCTGCGCCGAGAACCATCCCCAGCATATCGGCCTGCCGCGAGGTTGCCTTGATGCGGTGCTCGACCTGTTGCAAGAGAATGACATCCGTCCGGAGCTTCAGGACGAGCGCTTGGCTGGACGGAAGGTGACGGCAAAATTCACCGGTACCTTGCGCAAGGACCAGAAGGCAGCGGTGCGGGAAATGCTCAAGCACGAGGTCGGCGTGCTCTGCGCCCCGACGGCCTTCGGCAAGACCGTCACAGCAGCAGCTCTGATCGCCCGGCGCAAGGTCAGCACACTGGTGCTGGTCCATCGCACCGAATTATTGCGCCAGTGGCAGGAACGGTTGACCGGATTTCTTGAGTTCCCGAAAGGAAGCTTGGGTGTCATCGGCGGCGGCAAGAAAAAACCGTCCGGCAAGATCGACATCGCCGTCATGCAGTCACTGTCACGTCGAGAGGATCTTGGCGAACTGCTCGACCAGTACGGCCAGATCATCATCGACGAATGCCATCACCTGTCGGCCTTTTCCTTCGAAGCGATCCTCAAACAGGCCAAAGCGAAATTCGTGGTGGGCCTGACCGCCACCCCGATACGCCGCGATGGTCATCAGCCGATCATCTTTATGCAGTGCGGGCCGATCCGCCATAGCGCCGCCAGACCGGAAACTGCCCCGGCGCAACTGGAGGTCTGGCCGAAGATGATACCCGCGCCGGAAATGCCGCCGGATTCGCCGATTCAGGATGTGTTCCGCATCCTTGCTAACGATGTGGCGCGCAACCGACGAATCGCCGGGGATGTGCTGGCTGCCTACCGGGAAGGGCGAAAGGTGTTGGTGCTTACCGAGCGAACGGATCATCTGCCGCTGCTGCAAAGGGCGCTGGGGGATGAGGTCGAGCACTGCTTTGTCCTGCATGGCCGCTTGTCGAAGAAACAGCGGACGGCTGTGTTCGCGGAACTGGATGCGTTGAATGAGTCGGCACCGATGGTGCTACTCGCCACCGGCCGCCTGATTGGCGAAGGCTTCGACCACCCGCCGCTCGACACCCTGGCGCTGGCCATGCCGATCTCCTGGAAGGGAACCTTGCAGCAATACGCAGGACGTCTGCACCGGGAACATGCCGACAAGCAGGATGTGCGTATCTACGACTATGCCGAGACCGATCATCCCCAGCTCAACCGCATGTGGGACAAACGGCAGCGCGGCTATAGAGCCATGGGGTACGAGATCAAACCGATGGAGACCGTAGTTTTAGGAAACGGCACGAACCTAAAATAAGACGAGCCGCTATTTTAGGTTCGCGGCTCCATCTCCAGCAGAAACCGCCAGACTGGTACCACCTGAATAGTGCCGAAGCCCACGGGGATGGTCTCATCGGTGCGCCAGGTGACGATGGTCCCCCCCCGCCACCGCCAGCTCGACCATGGCTTCGGAGAGGGAGCGGACCTCGCTCTGCTTGACGCGGGGATCGGCCAGCGAGGCGCAGACCTGAACCAGCATTATGGTTCGTTCTTGTCCCGACACTGATGGCAGCAGCGCGACAAGGTCCACCTCCCGGCCCGTCTTGGTCCTGTGGTAGAAGATCTCCGGCGTTACCCGGCGCAGCGCGATGAACACCAGATTCTCCAGCAGGCTGTCGCGGTTGGTGAGGATGCCGGAGCTGACCGAGGTCACCAGCGCGTGGTCGATGCAGTAGACCTTGCGGGGATTGACGCTGATTCGGGTCGGCGAGCTGGCAAAGATGTTCACGCTGAACAGCAGCCCGGCATCCTCGAACACGACGAGCCAATCGACCACCGAGCTTTTCCGCACCCGGTGGCCGAGGGATTTCAGATAATCGGTCAGATGACTGACGGCATAGAAGGAGCCGGTGTTGTCCACCAGCCAGTGGGCCAGATCGATCACCGCCCGAGGGTTGGAGCTGTTGTGGTACCCGATGATGCTGGCGAGGATGGCGTTCCAGTTCGCCTGATGGGCTTCAACACGTCGCCTCTCGTCGAGGCCGTTTACGCTGGGGAAGCCGCCGACCTGCCAGTAGTCCTCGAACGCCTTCTGGGTGGTCAGCCGCTGTTTGGTGGATAAGGGGCCGTCGCTATCGATATCCTTGCCGACGAGGAACTCCCGGAACGAAAGCGGGAAAATCTCCCAGGAGACGATCCGGCCGTTCAATGGGTAGCAGGTGGCGTCCTCCGGTGAGGGGAGCAAAGAACCGGCCACGATGACCTCGCACTTTTCGGTGCGCATCAGGCGGTCGATGAAGAGCTGCCAGTGCGGGAGCGCCTGCACCTCATCTAAGAAGCAGTGAAGCGTCTCGCTGCCGCGCTTCTGAGGGTGGAACTCGAAGTATGCATCCAGGATGAGATCTGGGTTTTCGTACCGCAGCCAGTAAAGCCGGTCGTCGGCAAGATCGAGATAGAGGATGTTCTCGCGGGGAACCCTGCTCTTGATCAACTGCCGGATGCGCTGGCGCAGCAAGGTAGTCTTGCCGCTCCCTCTGACGCCGGTGACTACTGAGACCTTGCCCGGCAGGCTGCCAATGGCAACACGCCGGGGCAGCAGTCCGCCCGGCAGCTCAAGGATCTGGAATTCGATGATGATTCGTTGCAGGCATTCGATCATGACATGGCCCGGTGCTCCCTGTTCGTTTTGGCAACCGGTGTCATTCATGCTTGGCGTGCCGGAAAAAGCAAATGGTTTGTTGAAACGGCGGGTGATTCCGTTCTATTCCGTTTTCGGGAACCGAACCGGTGTCCGATATCATTGACGGAAGCAATCCCGCTTTGCGGAAAAAGGGCGCGGATGTTACATAGGAGGAAGCGTGGTTTACGCCGCTTCCCGCTCGTACCAGGCGACGATGCCACCGAGCCGCTCTTGCCGTTTGACCGGGCCTGCGGATGTGCGCCGGAAATCGGCGGAGATGACGTTGTTGCCGGTGCCCTGGTGGGGGCGCTGGGTGTGGTAGTAATCGATCCAGACGCGGTTGATGTGGGCCAGCTGGCCAAGACCGAAGCAGACGAAGTGGTTCAGGCACTGGTGTTTGCAGGTGCCGGTGAAGGATTCGCAGAATGCGTTGGCCTGCGGCGCTTTCGGCGGAATACGGATGCAGCGCACCCCGGCCCCTTTCCAGAAGGCGTCGAACTGGCGGGTGAACTTGGTATCGCGGTCGTGAATCAGGTATCTGGCCTCGATGCCGTGGTCGTCGAGCCACATGGTCACATTTCGCGCCTGCTGCATCACCCAGGCCCCATCGGGATGAAAGGTCGGCTGGCTCAGGTAGACCCTGCGGCTGCCGAGATGGATGAAGACCAGCACATAGGCGTCGAACCTGCCGCGCAGGGTGTAGACCGGCTTGGTGAAGAAGTCGCAGGCCACCAGCGATTCCATGTGGGCGCTGACAAACTTCGACCAGGGAATATTGGGCCTGCTCTTGCTCTTCTCGGGCGGCGGCGGACAATCAGAGCGCTTCAGAATGTCGCGGATGGTAGTGAGCCCCACGGAAATCCCGAGCTTTTTCAGCTCGCCGAAGATGCGCTTATAGCCCCAGGAGAGATTCTCGGTCGCCATGCGCAGGATCAGCGTCACGATATCCTCGGCGGTGCCGGGTCGACCGGCCGGTTTCGGACGGCGGGTCTTGGCCTTCGGATTAAACCAGCGCCGGTAGGTCTGCGGCTTGACCACCAGCATGACGTCTGCAACGTCGTGGTTGATCTCGTTTCCCAGCCGCAGCAGTTCGGCCCGCTCCTCAGGGGTGGGAACTATGCGCTGGTCGTCTATCCGGTCGCGCAGCATTTTGATCTGAAACATCAGCAGCTGCATGCGGACGTCGTATTTCGGCAGAAACCGATGCGCCAGAAAGGTGAAAAGAACGAACAAAAGATTGAATTTCATGCCCACCAGCCCACGATACTGCTCAGGATGCATATCCTGTTGATTTAAATAGTGTTTAAACGGTGCATATGTTTCCGCACCCCTAGGAAAGACCCGATTTCGACCTTCCGATGAACCAGGTCGAAAAGAAGCCGACAATCCATGCCACGGATTGGGTGAAAATACAACGAAACGATGTCGGTGGGAGGCAATAAGACGGGGAAGTTGGAGCGCGATTTCCGGTGTCCGGCCGGACTGCAAACCCGTTATCCCCGTCCGGTGCTGGGAAATCGGGAGAGAAAAACGCTTCCTTTGACATGAGCCGCCGCCGGATGTCGGCTGGCATTATTTCTGATGTTACATCAATAGCTTACGAGGCAAGTTGAGGGTGGAGACTGTTTTGCGCCAGGTCGACGCACCCTCCAGGGCTTGCCGAGGTTCATCGAGCTCTCCAATAACCAACAAAAAATTGGTGGTTATTGTGGCCGAGAATCTGATTCAAATCGGTAACACCCTTAATTGAGGATATTCCTTATGCCAGACAATCTGTTGCAACAGTTCAAGTCCGGTTTTTCCGGACCGCAGTGGTATGACATATTCAATTAATCCTCAACCTTCCGATTTAGGATTGCAGATTGGCGATTGCGGATTGCAAGACCCCGCCCAAAGCAGCAGCTACCAAAATCCTCAATCCAATATCCCCAATCCGCAATTGGCATGACCTGCCGCCCATTGACCGGCTGGAAGGCTTTCGGCCTGGCGGCCGCAGCATGTACCAGAGGGTGATTGTGGCGGTGCTGTACGGGCGCACTTCGGTTCCAGCCTGGACCTACTGGATGCCCCGCATTGACACCGGGATCAGGCTCGGATCAGGCGTCTGGCATCGACCTTTTTAGCAAATAATCGGCTTTAATCGGTAAAGATCGTTTGACAACAGGCGGCCAATTCGTATATTTTCAAGTCATTTGAATGGGAGAACTCCGCTTGTTTTCCCTTACCTCGCCTCTGGCGAGCGCATGGCTTAACCACAATCGCCCACGAGGAGCTTGAGAAATGGCCGAGATGGAAGACCGCTGGTTATCGATAAGTGAGATCTGCAAGTACCTCGGGGTCAGCAATGACACCGTGTACAAATGGATTGATAAACATGAAATGCCCGCGCATCGCATGGGCCGCCTCTGGAAGTTCAAGAAGGATGAGGTGGACGAATGGGTGAAGGCCGGTGGCGCTGCCGAGCATTATAAAAAGCCCAAGGTTATAAAAAATGGCTGACCAAGAATGATTAACGATAGGTACAGCATGTCATTTACAACGGGCAGTCTTTTTCACCGTGAATCGGTGGAGCTGGCCGTGCTGTATCTTAATCTTGGCGACTGGAACGCTGTTCGAGACAAAGTCATCGCAGAAAACTTACTACAGACCAGAACGCTGAATACGCTCAAACGTGTCTGCCGTGAGGTCATCTCTAGGCTTAGAACGCTGAGCCCAGGCGAACTTGAATTCCTTGTTGAGGGCAGCCACCAAGAGCAGGCCTATCTCCTGTGGCTCGCCGTTTGCCGCCGGTACAGATTCATCGCTGATTTTGCCGTCGAAGTGCTTCGAGAGCGCTACATCACATTGAAAAGTGATCTGACCCACGAGGATTTTGATTCCTTCTTCAACCGGAAATCCGAGTGGCATTTGGAACTGGATGAGATCACCCCGGCGACACGAGGCAAATTGCGGCAGGTCCTGTTCAAGATGCTTCGCGAGGCCGATCTCCTAACGGCCAACAACATGATCCACGCTGCCATGCTCAGTCCAAGACTGTTGGAACTGTTTCATCAAGGCAGCCGCAGGGATGTTTTGTACTTCCCTATATTTGAATCCGCGTTAAGAGAAACCACAGATGGACACAGATAGACACAGATTTATAAACAGCTTTTTTATTTGTGTTCATCCGTGTGAATCTGTGGTTCTAAAAGGAAGGCTCGAATGACATTCGACCAAACCAGAATGCCAATGCAGGACAGATTTCAGCATCTCTTTGCTGTAATCTCAGGCCAGCGTTTTCTCAACAAGCAAGGTCTCGGTAACGAGGTTCCATTTTTCATCTGCCCCTTTAGGCCGGAAGAGTCCGTAGAAATGGAGCGGCTTCAGCGTCAACTGATTAATCGTCTAGAGCAGTTAGGTGTTCGAGTTCTGGAGGTCAATCTTTATGATATTTCGATAGAAATGCTCAGAGCAGAGGGTGATTTTGAGTGGTTGATTGAAAATGAAGAAAGCTTGGAAAAAGTTAAATTTCAGGAAGAGCTTCAAGGAATATTAGATATCGAAAATACTTTGATACCGGCTATTGCCGAAAAAATAAAATCCATAGATTTTGACGTGCTTTTTATGTCCGGCGTTGGCGAGGTTTTCCCCTACATCCGCTCGCACAATGTTTTGAACAATTTGCAGAGTACAGCGAAAGAAAAGCCAACCGTCATGTTTTTCCCGGGCGCCTACACCCACTCCTTGGAGTCCGGAGCTTCGCTCGATCTCTTCGGAAGGCTGAATGACGACAAGTACTATCGGGCATTCAACATCTTTCACTGCGAAGCCCAATTTTAGATAAAACTCCGAGGGAAGCGTGATGACTCTTAAAGCCATTTTTAACAAACCAGTGGGTCGCCCGATTGAAGGGGTGATCAAAGCTGATGATGAAGAAAGTCTTCGTCTCGAAATTGAAGAATATGTCCTTACCGGTGAAGTTGAGAAGCGGCTTGAGGCCTTTTTGGATGCCTATATTTCAGAAAAGGAGGTAAATGGTGCCTGGGTTTCCGGCTTTTTCGGGTCGGGTAAGTCCCATCTATTGAAGATGCTTTCGCTCTTGCTTGAAAACCGGCAAATTGACGGTGTCTCGGCACTTGATTTGTTCCTGCCCAAGTGTGGTGACAACGAAATTCTACGCGCCAATATCAAGCTGGCAGTTTCCATTCCGTCGAAAAGTATTCTGTTCAACATCGACCAGAAAGCGGACATCATCAGTAAGACCCAGATCGATGCTCTCCTTGCTGTTTTCGTCAAGGTATTTGACGAGATATGCGGCTACTATGGCAAGCAGGCATACATCGCCCAGTTCGAACGATCGCTGGATCGTGATGGGCTACTTGAGTCCTTTTTGAAGGAGTTCGAGGTCGAGGCTAAGAATACATGGGGATGGGGGCGAAGCAGGCCGATCCGAGTGGCAGATCAGGTTGACAAAGCCTATAACAAAGTCACGGGGCAAAGCCAAAAAGGCGTGCTCGATAAATATAGGCAGGACTATCGTCTCTCCATCGAAGATTTTGCTGAACAGGTGTGTGCGTACATCGAGCGGCAATCGACTGACTTTCGCCTGAACTTCTTTGTTGATGAGGTTGGTCAGTACATTGCTGAAAACGTCAAACTTATGACCAACCTCCAGACCATTGCCGAAAGCTTGGCAACGAAGTGTAAAGGAAGGTCATGGATTGTCGTTACTTCGCAGGAGGATCTGGATACGGTCATTGGTCAGGATGGACAGCGTCAGGGTAATGACTTTTCAAAAATCAAGGCACGATTTGCTTGTGAAACAGGAAAAAGTCCTGGGCGAATTAAGTTGACAAGCAAAAACGTCGATGAGGTCATCCAAAAACGGCTCCTGTCTAAAACAGATCAGGCGATTGGTCTCCTTAGTGACTTGTATCATTCTGAGTCCAATAACTTTAAGACTTTATTCGATTTTTCTGATGGCTCTAGAGAATTCAAAAATTTTCAGGATCGGGATCACTTTATCCGCAGCTATCCATTCATTCCGTACCAGTTCGCGCTGTTCCAGTCGGCCATTCAGAATCTATCGCAGCATAGCGCCTTTGAGGGCAAGCACAGCTCGGTGGGCGAACGATCCATGCTGGGAGTGTTCCAGCAGGTTGCGATCCAGATCGGGGATCATGAAATTGGCCAGTTGGCGACCTTCGACCTGATGTTCGAGGGGATTCGCACCGCGCTGAAATCTAATATCCAGCGAGCCATCATCCAGGCAGAAAACCACCTTGATGGCCCTTTCGCGATCCGGCTGTTGAAAACGCTCTTCCTGGTCAAATACGTCAAGGAGTTCAAGCCGACTCTTCGGAATCTGTGCGTCCTGATGCTGGACGGTTTCAATCAGGATCTACCCGCGCTGCGGAAACGGGTCGAAGAAGCCCTCAGCCTTCTGGAGCAGCAAACCTATGTGCAGCGCAATGGCGAGCTGTATGAATACCTGACCGACGAGGAAAAAGACGTCGAGCAGGAGATCAAGAACACCGAGGTGGAGTCGTCAGATGTTGCCTCTGAACTTGAGAAGATCGTCTTCGACCACGTCATCAAGCAACGGAAGATTCGTTACGACGCCACAGATCAGAAAGCAGGGGGCCAGGACTACCCGTTCTCCAGAAAGCTCGATGACCGACTGCACAGGCGCGAGTACGAGCTGGCTATCCATGTCATCAGCCCGTTCCATGAAAACTTTGAGCGCGAGTCCATCCTAAGGATGCAGAGCATGGGCCGGGATGAGTTGCTGGTCTTGATGCCTGCGGATGAACGCCTCGTTCGCGACATCCTCATGTACAAGCGGACGGAGAAATACATCCGCCAGAATATCTCGATCACGCAACAGGAGGCGGTGAAACGCATTCTGACCGACAAGGGCTTCCAGAACCGCGAACGGTATGCCGAACTGCAGCAGCGCGTTCAAAGCCTGCTGGGTAAGGCCAAATTGTTCGTGGCAGGAGCCGACATCGAAATCGGTTCCGAGGATGCCCAGACCCGGGTGCTGCGCGGATTCCACGAGCTCATCTCCCGTGCCTATCCAAACCTTCGCATGCTGCGCGGCATCACCTACACCGAGAACGACATCGCCAAATGCCTCAAGCATTCACAGCAGGGGCTGTTCGGCAATGACGCCACCTCCCTGGCCGAGTCCGAGCAGGAGCTGTTGGCGTTCATCCAGAGCAACAACCGGGGAGGCGTGCGTACCACGCTGAAAAACTTGCTGGAGAAATTCGAGCGCAAACCCTACGGCTGGTACTACGCCGCCGTGCTTTGCACCTTGGCCAACCTGTGCGCTCGCGGTAAGGTCGAGGTTCGTACCGACGGCAACCTGCTTGAAGAAGACGAGCTGGAACGGACACTGCGCAATACCCATGGCCACGGCAATGTAGTGCTGGAGCCCCAGGTCGAATTTACCGCATCGCAGGTCCGCGCCCTCAAGGAATTCTTTGAGGACTTCTTCGATGCCCCGCCTGCTGCCGGCGAAGCGAAGGCGCTCGGCAAGGAGACCGGCACCGCGCTCCAGGAACTCATGCACCAGCTCACCCCGTTGGCGGCTTTAGTCTCCCAATATCCGTTCCTGAATGCGCTGACACCGGTGCTTGAGAAGCTCAAGGAACTAACCGGCAAGCCCTATACCTGGTATCTGACCGAACTCACCCGCCAGGAAGACGCGCTGCTCGATATGAAGGAAAGGGTCATCGATCCTGTCCGCAAGTTCATGAGCGGCCCGCAGAAAGGCATCTTCGATAACGCCCGCAAGTTCGTTCAAACTCAGGAGCCCAACTTCGCCTACATCGATGGCGACGAAACCGCTCAGGTGGTTGCCAGCTTGACCGATCCGGAATGTTTCAAGGGCAACCGCATGCAGCAGGTGAAATTGCTCGTCGAAACCCTGCAGGAGAAGGTCACAGCCCAGATAGAGGCCGAGATTACCAAGGCCAAGGAAACCGTCGCCGCCCTCAAAGGCCGGATCGAGAGCATGGCTGAATTTGGCGCACTGAACGGCAATCAGCAGGAGCAGATCACCTGCCCGTTCAACGAATTCAACGCAGGCCTAGAGCGCCAGAAACTGATTGCCGTCATCCGCGACACCCTGCGCCGGTTTGAAGAGCAGGATTATCCGCGATTGCTGGCTAAACTATCTGAACCACAGATGGACACAGATGAACACGGATTAAAAGAACATGAAAAAAATATCTGTGTGAATCCGTGTGAATCTGTGGTTCAAAATATCCGCTCAGTGAAGGTCTCTTTTGATAAAGCTTGGCTGGCCGACGAGACCGACGTGGAACGCTACCTGGAATCCATGCGCGAGGCGCTGCTGGATGAAATCCGCAAAGGAAAAAGGATTCAGATTTGATGAACCACGAAATACACGAAAAGCACGAAATTTTGGTGAAAAACCATTTTCCTGGCACCGGGAAAATGGTCGGACGCACTGCCCATGGATAAGCTTGTCATTCAGAAACTACACAATCAATTCGACTCCTTGAGCCATGCCGTTCCGGACGAGAACGTCGAGTTCTGGTTCGCTCGGGAATTACAAGAGCCGCTCGGTTACGCCCGTTGGGAGAACTTCCAGACTGCCCTCAAGCGGGCCATCGAGTCTTGCGAAACAACGGGTTACGTTCCATCGAACCATTTTCGTGGCGTCACGAAAATGGTCAAGCTGGGTAGCGGAGCCGAGCGGGCTATTGAAGATTTCATGCTCACCCGCTATGCCTGCTACCTGATTGCACAAAACGGCGATCCGCGCAAGGAACCCATCGCCTTTGCCCAGAGCTATTTTGCTGTACAGACCCGCAAGCAGGAGTTGATCGAAGACCGAATGCGCCTGCAGGCTCGACTGGACGCACGGGAACGGCTGCGGGAATCGGAAAAGTCCCTTTCCCAGAACATCTACGAGCGCGGAGTCGATGACGCCGGATTTGGTCGTATTCGCTCCAAGGGGGATGCCGCTCTCTTTGGTGGTCATACCACGCAGGTCATGAAAGACAAATACGGGATCACCAAAACCCGCCCACTGGCGGACTTCCTGCCAGCCCTGACTATCGCGGCCAAAAATCTGGCCACGGAAATGACCAACCACAATGTCCAGCAAGACGACCTTCAAGGCGAGCATGCGATAACCCGCGAGCATGTGCAGAATAATGTGAGCGTGCGCGACATGCTCGGTCAGCGCGGTATCAAACCCGAGAAGCTCCCGCCTGAGGAAGACATCAAGAAGTTGGAGCGCAGGGTGAAAACGGAAGAGAAGAAACTTGAGAAGCAATCTGGCCGCCTACCTGAATCGAAGAGCGAAGAATGAACCACGAAATACACGAAAAGCACGAAAAAATACTGTTTAAGGATGAGTCATATGCCATCCAGGGGGCGATCTTTGATGTGTACCGTGAAATGGGCTGTGGGTTTCTGGAGTCTGTTTATCAGGAATGTTTAGAAAGGGAATTGACTTCTCGGGGTATTTCGTTTCAGGCACAGGTCGAGCTTTGTTTGAACTACAAGGGGCAGCCTTTGCTCCAGACTTACAAGCCGGATTTTGTTTGTTACGGCGGGATCATCGTTGAAATCAAGGCCGTTAAGGAAATAGCGCCTGAGCATGAGGCGCAACTGCTGAATTATTTAAAGGCCACAGGCATGAAGTTGGGGCTGTTGGTCAATTTTGGCTCATATCCTAAAGCAACCATCAAGAGGTTTGCCCTTTGAACTCTTTCGTGTTTTTCGTGCCTTTCGTGGTTAAAGGATTTTTATGGAAACACTAAAATTAAAGCGCTTCGCTCAATATGCCCGACGTTCTCTGATGGAACAGGTCTCCGCGAAACTGAAACACGTGCTGGCCGAGAACAGCGCGGCTCGGCGTGAACGTGCCGAGGCCATCAAGAAACTGGAAGAGGCGATCAAGGGCCACGGCAAGGAACAGGTCATCGAGCGGGTGGCCTACATCTGGTTCAACCGTTTCTGCGCCTTGCGCTTCATGGATGTGAACCGCTATACCCGCATCGGCGTGGTGTCGCCCGCCGAAGGACAGTTCCAGCCGGAAATTTTGGCCGAGGCCAAGATGGGCCACATCGACGAGGAGATGGTTCACGACAAGGTCCGGCAGCAGATCTTCGCCCTGCTCGACGGCAAAGCGCCCAGCCGCGACCCGCAGGGCGAAGCCTACCGTCTGCTGGTGGTCGCCGCCTGCAATTTCTGGAACAAGGCGATGCCGTTCCTGTTCCAGCGCATCGATGACTACACCGAACTGCTGATGCCCGACGACCTGCTCTCAGGCAACTCCATCCTCGCCTATACCCGCGAGGCGATGACGCCGGATGCCTGCCAGGATGTCGAGGTGATTGGCTGGCTCTACCAGTTCTACATCTCCGAGAAGAAGGACGAGGTGTTCGACGGCCTGAAGAAGAACAAGAAGATCACGCCCGAGAACATCCCGGCCGCCACCCAGCTCTTCACCCCGCACTGGATCGTGCGCTATCTGGTGGAAAACTCCCTCGGCCGCCTGTGGCTGCTCAATCGTCCCGGCTCGAAGCTGGTCGAGAAGATGGACTATTACATCAAACCAGAAGAAGATTTAACCACGAAAAACACGAACGACACGAAAATTGAAAAAGAAGAAAACTTTCGTGATTTTCGTGCCTTTCGTGGTTCAGAAAAAGATTTTTTAGTGGTCAATTCCCCGGAAGAGATCAAGATCTGCGACCCCGCCTGCGGCTCCGGCCACATGCTTACCTATGCCTTTGACCTGCTCTATGCCATCTACGAGGAGGAAGGCTATGAGCCCGCCGAGATTCCGGAGAAGATCCTCACGAATAACCTCTACGGTGTCGAGATCGACGAACGCGCCGGGGAGTTGGCGGCCTTTGCCCTGACCATGAAAGCCCGCGCCAAACAGCGCCGGTTCTTCAACAAGGGGGTCAAGCCGAACATCTGCGTGTTGGAGAATGTCCATTTCGACGAGGGCGAGTTGAAGGAGTACATGGATGTTGTCGGGCGCGACCTGTTCAGCGCGCCGTTGCAAACCACCCTGCGCCAGTTCGAAGAGGCCGATAATTTCGGCTCCCTGATCCGTCCCGATGTCACCGACGTGGACGGCATGCTCAGGATTCTGGAGTCAAAGAATCTCTCCGGGCAGCTGTTTATCAGCATGACCCATCAGAAGGTGCTGCAAGCTCTGCGGCAGGCCGATTACCTGAGCCCGAAATATCATGTGGTAATTGCCAATCCGCCGTATATGGGGCGGAAATCAATGAACCTATCACTGAAGAAGTTTGCACAAAGTGAATATCAAGATAACAAACTCGATGCTTTCGCCATGTTTATTGAGCGGAGTGTCGAACTTGTGAAGAAATCTGGCTACATCTCAATGCTGACAATGCAAAGTTGGATGTTTTTATCTTCATACAAAGCTTTGCGGCAGCATCTATTGAATAGCACAACGATTCAAACATTGGCTCAATTTGGTTCCAGAGCTTTCGATACGATTGGTGGAGGCGTTGTTTCAACAGCTGCATTTGTGACGAAAAATGCTGTCGATGTGGGCTTCAAGGGTGTTTATTTGCAGCTAACCGATGGCGAATCCGAAACAGAAAAACAGTCAATGTTGCTGCAGCGGTTAGATCTTCGTTACACAGCGTCCGCAAATGACTTTAAGAGAGTTGATGGCTCTCCAATCAGCTATTGGCTGCCAGAAGCAGGTCGTAGAGCGTTTGAGCAGGGGGATCCGATAGAAAAAATTGCTGAACCACGCCAGGGAATGGCCACTACTGATAACAATCAATTTCTTCGTTTGTGGCAAGAAGTATCTTTCAAAAAGATTGGCTTTGGATGCTCGTCAACTGGTGAGGCTGTTAAATCTGGCAAAAAGTGGTTTCCTTACAACAAAGGGGGTAGTTTTCGTAAATGGTATGGCAATCACGAATATGTTGTGAACTATGAAAACGATGGATTCGAATTGAAGTCAGTAGTTAAGGAAAAGTATCGAGAAAAAGACTATGCACAAGGTTTCTCCGACGAAAAATGGGACAAGTTGATTGAGGTATGGGTATTAAAAAATCAGCATTCATATTTCCTGCCGGCCCTCACTTGGTCTTTTGTCAGTAGTTCTGCATTTGGTGTGCGTCGTTCAGATGCGGGCTTCATATTTGATGTTGGTGGTTCGTCGGCGTTTCCGCCCAGCAACCGAATGAACGAGTTTACCTCTTACTTATGTTCGAAAGTCGCCTATTTCTTCATGAGTGCCTTAAATCCCACACTCAACTTTCAGGTAGAAAATGTTGCAGCACTACCAGTAATGAACGATGCTGTGGCAAAGATAAGCAAGCAGGTTTCTGCTGTCGCAGAAACAGCGGTTGCCCTTGCACGCGTAGATTGGAATATCTACGAGACCTCCTGGGATTTTACCAGCCTGCCACTGCTGTATCCCGACAACCGTCAGTCAACTCTGAAGGCCACCTACCAGAAGCTCCGTGCCCACTGGCGGGAGATGACGCTGGAGATGCAGCGGCTGGAGCAAGAAAACAACCGCATCTTCATCGACGCCTACGGTCTGCAGGCCGAGCTGACCCCCGAGGTGCCGCTGAATGAAATCACCCTGACCTGCAACCCGCACTACCGCTACGGCAACGACAAGAGCGAGGACGAGCTGGAGGCGCTGCTGCTGGCCGACACCATGCGCGAGCTTGTCTCCTATGCCGTGGGCTGCATGTTTGGCCGCTATGCGTTGGACAAGCCTGGGCTGATCCTCGCCAATCAGGGCGAGACCATCGAGGACTACTACAAAAAGATTTTTAACCACGAAAAACACGAACTACACGAAAAGGAAAACCAAGAAAACTTTCGTGATTTTCGTGCCTTTCGTGGTTCCTGTCTTTTTCCGGCGGATGACGACAACGTCATCCCCATGCTCGACGGCGACTGGTTCACCGACGACATCGCCGAGCGTTTCCGCAAATTCCTGCGCGTGGCCTTTGGCGATGAGCACTATGAGGCAAACCTCCAGTTCGTCGAAAAGGCGCTGGGCAAAAATGGCAAGGCCCGCGACATCCGCGATTACTTCCTCAAGGATTTCTATACCGATCATGTGAAGCGCTACAAGAAGCGGCCCATCTACTGGCTGTTTTCCAGCGGCTCTGGCAAATCTGGGGGCAACTTCAACGCGCTGATCTACATGCACCGCTACCGCCCTGATACGGTCAGCGTGGTACTCAACGACTACCTGCGCGAGTTCCGCACCAAGCTCACCTCGCACAAGAACCATCTGGAGGCGGTCAGCATCAGCGCCAGCAGCAGCCAGGGCGAGAAGACCAAGGCCCTGAAGGAGATCGAGAAGACAACTAAGATGATCGCCGAGATGGAGGAGTACGAGCGCGAGGTGCTGTACCCGCTGGCCACCGAGCAGGTGGAGATCGACCTCGACGACGGCGTGAAGGTCAACTACCCCAAACTCGGCGCGGCTTTGAAGAAGATCGTCGGCCTGGATGCGGCGGAGGATTAATCTGCGATGACCCTGTCTCCTCTCTTTGTCGGCGCTGACTATCAAGCGTGGTTGAAACAGATCAAGAACCGCATCAGCTCTGCCCGTCTGAGCATGGCGCTGGCGGCAAACCGCGAGTTGATTCGATTCTATTGGGACTTGGGGGGCATGATTGCCGCCAAGCAGGTGCAAAGCCAATGGGGCGATAAGGTCATCCCGCAGCTATCGCACGATCTGCAACGGGAATTTCCCGAGATCAGAGGTCTGTCGGCCTCCAACCTGAAATACTGCCAGCGTTTTTATCAGTTCTATGCATCGGGCAGTGGGGATGGCGACTCGCCCGCAGACATCGCTTCGACTCCATTTGGTCAACAGCCTGTTGACCAAATTCCCTGGGGGCACAACATCCTGATCTTCACCAAGTGCGTCAGTGTGGCCGAAGCTGGTTTCTACATCGGCCAGACCATCGAGCGGGGCTGGAGCCGCGATGTGCTGGCGTTTCAACTCAAGTCCAGGTTGTATGACCGGATGGGCAAGGCAGTGACGAATTTTTCCAGCACTCTGCCCGCGCCCCAATCCGACCTCGCCCAGCAGACCCTGAAAGACCCCTATACCTTTGACTTCATGACCATGACCGCCCCGTATAACGAACGGGATGTGGAACGGCAGCTCACCCAGCACATCACCCAATTTCTACTGGAGCTGGGCAAGGGATTCGCTTTCATCGGCCGTCAGTATCATCTGGAGATCGCCGACAACGACTACTACATCGATCTGCTCTTCTACCATGTCACCCTGAAGTGTTATGTGGTGGTGGAACTCAAAAACCGCAAGTTCATCCCTGAATACGCGGGCAAGCTCAATTTCTACCTGTCGGCGGTTGACAGCCTGCTCAAGCGTGATGACGACCAGCCCACCATCGGCCTGTTGCTGTGCCGTGACAAAAACAATATCGAGGTGGAATTTGCTCTGCGAGACATGAACAAGCCGATGGGAGTGAGCGAATACACCCTGGTGGAAACCCTGCCCGATAACCTAAAGGGTGCGCTGCCGACGGTGGAGGAGATTGAGCAGGATTTGCAGCAGTTGCAGGATGAGGGTGATGGAACTGTACCGGAAGGGGTTGAGCCATGAACGACCGCATCGCTCAAGCCTTGACCAAAATCTTCGACCGGCACCGGATTGTCTTCTGGTACGACGCCAAGCAGGAATTGCGCGACGACTTCGAGGCGCTTCAGCTTCCCGGCGTCGAGAAGCTGGAGCTGATCAACAACGAGTACGGTATCAAGTACAGGCTCCTGCGCGAGCAACCGGAACAGAAATTCCTGCTCTACCGAGAAGGCCCTCAGCCCGCCGATCTGGATAACTGGCTGCTGGATGTACAACTGGCCCACGGTGAGTTCCGCACCGATCAGGTGGCCATCTGGCTGTCCGAACTGGAGCTCGGCCTGGAGTTTACGGATGTGGTGCAAGCCCATGCGGAGTTCTTCCAGGCGATCAAGCGCAAGGACGCCCTCAAGAAGCTGCTGAAAGCGGACGACACCGCCGGACAGATTCGCCTGAAGATGCTGGCGGTATGCACTGGCAGCGAGTCGCGCATGGATGCGGTGGTGGAAAACCTGCTGGATGAATTAACCACGAAAAACACGAAAGAACACGAAAAGTTCAAATTGATAGAACGGTTCAATCTTGATGCCTTCCTGTGGGAACAGATGAAACGGCACTATGGCTATGAGTCAGATGAACCAAGTATTAGGGACTTTGTAGTCACACTGTTCAGGGATTGCTACTTCCAAAACTTTGCCCCTGAAGCTGAAGGTTCAGGAGAAAACAACTTTCGTGATTTTCGTGCCTTTCGTGGTAAAAAATTGTCTTCCGACGCCCTGGTATTCCTCAAGCGCTGGAAAGACAGCCGTCAATTCGAAGGCGGCTTCGAGACCCTCTCGGGAGAATGCGCCGAGGTCCTCGGCATTGAGCAGGATCTGGCCAAGCGGGATTTCCGGGAGTTGATCGAGTTGGATTACTTCCGCCTGATTGACCAGAAGATCATCAGCGACCTGGTGCGGGCGGTGGCAGCCCGCACGGCCTCCAGCGGTGACGTGGCGATCTGGGTTCGCCAGCGGCGACAAGGCCACTGGTATCGTGAATATCGCCACTTGTACGAGGCGGTCGATTACGCTGTCCGCTTTATGCAAACCCTCAGCGAGATTGTTATTTTTGAACCACAGATGAACACAGGTGGACACAGATCAGAGAAAGATATCCGTGTGAATCCGTGTGAATCTTTGGTTCCAAATTCTTTGGGAAGCTGGGTGGAGCGGTATGCAAAATCATGGTTTCTGCTCGATCAGCTCTACCGCAAGTTCACCTACCATGTGCGCATGTCGGGACAGGCGTCGCTTATGGGCAGCCTGACCGATCAGGTCGAAAACCTCTACTCCAACAACTACCTGTTGAAGCTGGGCGACCGTTTCCAGACCTTCGTGGATGCGGCATCGAAGTGGGAAGCCTTCCCCGTGCGCAAACAGAAGGAGTTTTTCGAGCACTGGGTCCGGCCGTTCCTGCGCAAGGACAACAAGGTCTGCGTGATCATCTCCGATGCCATGCGCTACGAGATCGGCGATGAGCTGCTGAGTCTGATCCGCCAGGAAGACCGCTACAGCGCCGAACTGGAACCGGCGCTTTCGATGCTGCCCAGCTACACCCAGCTCGGCATGGCGGCGCTCCTACCCAATAAGGCACTGGCGATTGCAGACAACGAAACCGGCACCGTGCTGGTGGATGGGCAAAACTCGCAGGGAACGGCCAACCGCATCAAGATCCTTGGCCAGGCAATCAGTCAACGGGCTACCGCCTGCAAGGCCGACGAGTTGATGGCCATGAAGGGCGACGACTGCCGGGCGCTGGTGCGCGATCACGATGTGATCTATGTCTATCACAACCGGATCGATGCCACCGGCGACAAGCGGGAGTCCGAGGAGCGGGTTTTCGAGGCGGTGGAAGAGACCCTGCAGGAGCTGATTCGGTTGATCAAGAAGCTGACAGGGGCCAACGCCAACAACTTGCTGGTGACCTCGGACCATGGCTTCATCTACCAGAACCGCGCCATCGACGAGAGCGACTTCGTGGGGGAGGAACCACAGATGGACACAGATGGACACGGATTAAAAAATGGAAACAAAAACATCTGTGTGAATCCGTGTGAATCTGTGGTTCTCTTCAAGGATCGGCGGTTTATTCTTGGGAGGAACCTTCCAAAGCATCCTGGCCTGCACAAGTTCACCCCCGAGCAGCTTGGGCTTGCCGGTGAGGTAGAAGTGCAGATTCCCAAGTCGATCAACCGCCTGCGCCTGAAGGGCTCCGGCAGCCGCTTTGTGCATGGCGGTGCGTCGTTGCAGGAGGTGGTGATCCCGGTACTCAAGATCAACAAGAAACGCCAGAGCGATGTCACCGCCGTCGAGGTGGACATCCTGCGCGGAGCCAGCTCGGTGATTACCTCCGGGCAATTGGCGGTGACCCTCTACCAGGCCGGACCGGTGACGGACAAGATCCAGCTGCGTGTGCTGCGGGCTGGCATCTACACCGAGGCAGGCGACCTGATCTCCGACAGTCACGACCTGACCTTTGATCTGAGCTCGGAGAATCCTCGGGAGCGGGAGCTGCAGGTGCGCTTCGTGCTGACCCGCAAGGCCGACGAGGCCAATGGCCAGGAGGTCATTCTACGGTTGGAGGAAAAACACGCCGGGACTTCACATTACAAGGAATACAAGTCGCTCAGGTACTTGATGCGGCGCTCATTTACCAGCGATTTTGATTTTTGAATAGGAACCACAGATGGACACAGATGAACACAGATTTTTGTTCAAAGAGGAAACGCATCAGATTATTGGATGTGCAATGGAGGTATTGAACACATTGGGACACGGTCTGCTGGAAAAGCCTTATGAGAATGCCTTGTGTGTTGAGTTTGGATTGCGAAAAATCGCCTATGCGCAGCAGCCTCGTTTTGATGTGGTCTACAAAGAGGTCAAGGTTGGCGAGTACATTCCTGATCTGATCGTTTTCAACAAGATTGTGATCGATACAAAAACCATTGAAAGAATTACCGACCATGAAAAAGGCCAAATTCTCAATTATCTGAAAATCACAGGGCTTCGTGTCGGCCTGATCCTGAATTTTAAGTATGCCAAGCTCCAGTGGGAACGACTTGCCTTATGAATTCCATCTGTGTCTATCTGTGTGCATCTGTGGTTCAAAGGAGGGGTTATTCATGAATACTCTTGATCAAAAAATAAATCAGTGGTTCCCGGGACTCGTTGTCCGCAAGGATCTCGTCAAGACGGTCAAGGGCAACGCCATCGTTCCCTCCTACGTGCTGGAATATCTGCTTGGCCAGTATTGCGCCACCAGCGATGAGCCGACCATCCGGACCGGTATCGAGACGGTCAAGGAGATCCTTGCCAAGCATTATGTTCACCGGAACGAAGCCGGATTAGTCCGCTCGAACATCAAGGAAAAGGGGCGCTACAAGGTCATCGACAAGATCAGTGTCGATCTGAACGACAAGAAGGATGTCTATCAGGCGCAGTTCTCCAACTTAGGGCTAAAAGAGGTTCTTGTTGATTCCGGAACGGTAAAAAAACACCCCAAGCTCCTGGTCGGCGGCGTGTGGTGCATCGCTGATCTGGAATATGAGTTTACCGAAGACAAAAGCGCCAGCCCCTGGAGCTTGTCGACCCTCAAGCCGATCCAGCTCTCCCATTTCGATTTCGACGGCTATGTTGAGGCCCGCAAACAATTCACCACCGACGAGTGGATCGACCTGCTGGTGCAAAGCATCGGCTTCAACCCGGAGATGTTCGGCAAGCGCAGCAAGCTGACCCAGCTTGTCCGTTTGATACCCTTTTGCGAGCGTAACTACAACTTGATCGAACTTGGCCCCAAAGGGACCGGCAAATCTCACCTCTACTCGGAGTTCTCGCCTCATGGCATCCTGATCTCCGGCGGCGAGGTTACGGTTCCCAAGCTGTTCGTGAACAATTCTTCCGGAAAGATCGGCCTGGTCGGCTACTGGGATTGTGTCGCCTTCGACGAGTTTGCCGGAAAGCAAAAACGCGTCGACAAGGCCCTCGTCGACATCATGAAGAACTACATGGCCAACAAGTCCTTCTCGCGGGGCGTCGAGACGCTGGGCGCGGAGGCGTCCATGGTTTTCGTGGGCAACACTCAGCACACCGTGCCCTACATGCTCAAACACTCGGACCTTTTTTGCGAGCTGCCCGACAAATTCTATGACTCCGCGTTTCTTGATCGCATCCATTTCTACATCCCCGGCTGGGAGGTGGACATCATCCGGGGCGAGATGTTCTCCAACGGTTATGGTTTCGTGGTGGACTACCTGGCCGAGATCCTTCGCTCGCTGCGCAATCACGATTACTCGGACCGCTACAAGGAACACTTCTCCCTCTCCTCCGATATTTCGACGCGGGACCGCGATGGCATCAACAAGACGTTCTCCGGTCTGATGAAGATCCTCTTTCCGCATGGTGGAGCAACAAAGGAAGAGGTCGAGGAACTGCTAAGGTTCGCGATTGAAGGCCGCAAGCGCGTCAAAGACCAATTGATGCGCATCGACTCCACCTACGGCAACGTCCGTTTTACCTATCAAGACACTGATGGTCGGGCCAAGACTGTCACCACGCTCGAAGAAGAGGAATACCCCGGCTACTACCACAAGACCATCGCCGAGGAAGTTGAACCACAGATGAACACAGATGGACACGGATTAGTTCAAGAGAAGAATATCTGTGTTGATCCGTGTGAATCTGTGGTTCCTGCTCTTTCGGAAAAGCACCTCACATTCCAGGAGAACCAGAAGGGTCTTTCGTTCGATACGCTGCTCGGCCCCTACCTCAAAGGCGCGACCGCAATCACAGTCACCGATCCGTACATCCGCCTGTTTTACCAGGTGCGCAACTTCATGGAATTGTTGGAGACCGTGGTCAAGCACAAGGCCCCGGATGAGGAAGTGTCCGTGCATCTGGTGACGACGGAAGACGAGTTCAAAGGCGAACAGCAGAAGGACAACTTCGAGAAGATGAAGGAGTCCGCAGGCAGCGTGGGAGTGAACTTCACCTGGGAGTTCGACGGCACCGGCACGATCCACGCCCGCCACATCGTGACCGACCACGGCTGGAAAATCTCCCTGGATCGCGGCCTCGACATCTTCCAGCACTACGAGATGAACGATGCCTTCACCTTCGCCAATCGCCTGCAGCAATACCGCCCATGCAAGGCATTCGAGGTGACGTTTATTAAAACCGGAGAATCTGACAATGGCCATTGAACGGATAAGCAAAATCAAAAGCCATCGGATCTTCCGTGGGTTCGTCTGGCCCCAGGACCTGCTGGATTTCAAGGAGAAGAATCTGTTCTATGGCTGGAATGGCACCGGCAAATCAACGCTCTCCAATCTGTTCCGATCAATCGAAAAGAAAACTCCCGTTTCCGAAGGTGACGTCGAATTTATTATTTCCGGCAACAAGGTTGACGGAGCGGCCTTCGCAACGGCTCAGGGCCTTCCGCAGGTCCGCGTCTTCAATAAAGACTTCATTACCGACAACGTATTCACCAGTAATGGAGCTGTAACACCAATTTTCTTTTTGGGCGAAGAGAACATAGAGAAGCAAAAACAAGTCGAAAAGCTCAAGATCGACATCGAGCAGGCCGAGAAAGAAGGCCGTGACAAAGAAGCAGAGAAGCGCCGATCAGAAAAGGCTTTAGATGATTTCAAGAAGGAACGTGCCAAATCGATCAAAGACTTACTGAGCTCATCTGGCGGAAACAATCCGTACAACAACTATGACAAGCGCTTATACCAGGTGAAGTGTGATGAGCTTCTGAAGATTCCTGATGCTGAGCAAAAAGCAAAGGTCTTGGCAGAATCTGATCTCGACGCGCAGAAAAAAAAGAATGAATCGGCTCCGCTAGATAAGTTGCAAATCCTGAAGTTTAGCTACCCTGATACCCAGCAATTGACCGATCAAGTCGTTGCTCTACTCAAGAAAACTGTAGTATCAGCGGTAATAGAAACTCTCAAAGACGACCAAGAGCTTTCCGGGTGGGTGAAGACTGGTCTGGAAAAACACAAAAAAGAGCATTCCAGTGATTGTCTTTTTTGCGGACAGCCCTTGCCCGATGGCCGCATTGAGGAATTGGAAGCTCACTTTAATGACAAATACAACGCATTCATTTCCGAGATCGAAAGCCAATCTACGGTCATAAAATCGGCAATTGAATCTCTAAGATCATGCACACCACCTAATCGGCTGGGCCTGTACGACCATTTGAAGTGTGATTTCGACGCTCGGCACCAAGATCTGTCTAACGAAATCGCAGGGCTCAAGGGATATCTGGAGAGCCTTCTCGCCGCTCTTAAAGACAAAGCGCAAAAGCCATTTCAGTCCATTGAACGGAGTTTTGAGCTTGTCACCGGTAACGTAACCGTCATTTCTGATTTAAACGCGGTAATCAGCAAGCACAACCAAGAGACCGACGAGTTTCAAACAGCAATCAGTGCGGCGAGGACAGCCATCGAAGAATCCCTGGTTGCGCAAAGCCTGACGGAGTATCAGCAGAAAAGGAATGAAGTCGACGTGGTCGCTACCGCTCTTCAGACGGCCTCAGATAAGGCCACCGCGTTAAGAACTGAAGTTCGCGAGATTGAAAAGGATATCGAGGAACACCGCAGACCTGCTGATGAATTGAATGCCGATATTTGTTCCTACCTTGGCAGAGATGAACTTACATTCGAAATACAGGGCTCCGGCTATCAGATCAGTCGCAATGGAACTCCGGCTAAAAATCTGAGCGAAGGTGAGAGGACGGCAATCGCCTTCTTGTATTTTCTGAAATCGCTCGGAGACAAGTCCTTTTCCTTGAAAGACGGAATTGTCATCATCGACGATCCGGTCTCAAGTCTCGATAGCAACGCACTCTTCCACGCCTTCGGATTCATGAAGGACAGGACAAAAGACGCTGGACAGCTTTTTATCCTTACGCACAGCCATTCGTTTTTTAGGCAAGTGAAGAATTGGTTTAATCACCTCCCCAATCAGAACAAGAAAGACGTGAACGTTCGGCCAGGAAGATTTTACATGCTGACCAGCAATGTAACCGGCGGCAATCGATCTTCCTCCATATCTAAGCTCGACAGCCTACTGCATGAGTACGAATCAGAATATCACTATCTTTTCAGCCTTGTTTACGAAGCGGCCAATTCTGAAGAAGAGGCTGGATTGCAGCAAAATCACCATCTGCCCAACATCGCTCGAAGGCTCTTGGAATCATTTCTTGCGTTTCGCCAGCCGTCAAAGTCTGGAGAATTGCGTCAGCAACTCGATGTTATCGATTTTGATGTAGCAAAAAAGACCAGAATTCTCAGGTTCCTTCATACACACTCTCACGCTGGCCAGATATCTGATCCGGAACACGATCCATCAATTCTTATTGAAACGAAGCAGGTACTGAACGACCTGCTTTGCTTGATTCAAAAAGACGATGACCGCCACTTTGACCAGATGAAGGCGTTGGTTACCAAATGAGAGTTCTCCATACATCCGACTGGCATATCGGTCGCACCCTTTACGGCAGAAAACGCTACGAGGAGTTCGAGGCTTTTCTGACCTGGCTGGCTGAGACGATTCAGCAGAATAGAATTGATGCCTTGCTGGTGGCGGGTGATGTCTTTGACACCAGCGCTCCGAGCAATCGCGCCCAGGAACTCTATTACCGGTTCCTGTGCCGGGTGGCCGCCTCATCTTGTCGGCACGTTATCGTCGTCGCGGGCAACCACGATTCGCCTTCCTTTCTCAATGCTCCCAAGGAGCTGCTCAAAGCCCTTGATGTCCATGTGGTCGGTAGTAGCACGGAATCCCCGGAAGACGAAGTGCTGGTGCTCCGTAATGAGCATGACGCTCCGGAATTGATTGTCTGCGCCGTGCCCTACCTCAGCGACAGGGATATCCGCGTGGCGGAGGCTGGTGAGAGTGTTGAGGACAAGGAACGAAAGCTGATTGACGGCATCCGCACTCATTACGCCGCCGTCGCCGCCTTGGCGGAGCAGAAGCGAGAGGAACTCGGGGCCGATATTCCTATCGTTGGCACGGGGCATCTGTTCACCGCAGGTGGACAAACCGTCGATGGTGATGGCGTGCGGGAACTCTATGTCGGCTCCCTGGCTCACGTGACGGCCGGGATTTTTCCTGCCTGCTTCAACTACCTGGCGCTTGGACACCTCCATGTCCCACAAAAGGTGAACGGCTCCGAAACCATTCGGTACAGCGGCTCTCCTCTGCCCATGGGATTCGGAGAGGCAAAACAGCAGAAGAGCGTTTGCCAGGTTGCCTTTGATCAGATGGAGGGGCACAGCACGGCTGCATCGGTACAGCTGATCGACGTACCGGTGTTTCAGAAACTCGAACGCGTCAAGGGTGACTGGGACGGCATCTCAAGCCGCATCCTTGAATTGTCGGCAACGGGCTCCCCAAATGGTTCAGGAGTCTGGCTCGAAGTCATCTACGACGGCACTGAGGTTATTGGCGACCTGCGTGAGCGCCTGGAGGCAGCGATTTCCGGCACCCAAATGGAAATTCTCCGGATAAAGAACAATCGCATTATCGACCGCGTGCTGGGACAAATCCATGAAGAGGAAACGCTCGTCGATCTGAACGTGGACGACGTATTCGAACGCTGCCTCGCCGTCCATGATGTGCCTGAAGAGCAGCGGCCGGAGCTGCTTCGGGCCTACCAGGAAACGGTCTCGTCTCTCTATGAAGACGATGTGCAGGCGGAATAGAGAGGCTGTCGATGAGAATACTGCAGGTACGCTTCAAGAATCTGAACTCACTGGTCGGCGAATGGCAGATCGACCTGATGCACCCGGCCTTCGAGTCTGACGGAATCTTCGCCATCACCGGCCCCACCGGCGCGGGGAAGACCACGATCCTCGATGCTATTTGCCTCGCCCTTTATGGGCGGACGCCTCGCTTGAACAAGGTCACCAAGAGCGGAAACGAAATCATGTCCCGCCAGACCGGCGAATGTTTTGCCGAGGTGACCTTCGAAACCCTGACCGGGCGTTACCGCTGTCACTGGAGCCAACACCGGGCACGCAAGAAGCCGGATGGCGAACTCCAGGCCCCGAAACACGAAATTGCCAATGCCGATTCCGGCGAAATCTTTGAATCCAAGATCAGAGGTGTAGCCGACCAGATCGAGTCGGCTACCGGCATGGACTTTGATCGTTTCACCCGTTCCATGTTGCTGGCCCAGGGCGGCTTTGCCGCGTTCCTTCAGGCGGCACCGGATGATCGGGCTCCGATCCTGGAGCAGATAACGGGCACAGAGATCTACAGCCAGATATCCATCCGTGTCCATGAGCGCCAGCGCGAGGAGCGGGAAATGCTGAACCTGCTCCAGGCGGAAACGGCAGGCATCGTGATTCTTGAGCCGGAGCAGGAACAAGAGATTGGACAGGCACTCGAGAAAAGGCAGAAGGAAGAGACAGACCTTGCCGCTAAATCCACTGACACCGGGAAAGCCATTGCCTGGCTCACTACCATCGATGGGCTGAAGAAGGAAATCGGCAACTTGGCCGATGAAGCGAGCAAGCTGCAGGACGATATCGAGGCGTTCAAACCGGATCGTGAAAAGCTGGGCCGGGCTTTGAGTGCCGCCTCACTGGACGGCGCATACGCAACCCTCACCGCCACCCGCAAACAGCAGGCGGATGACAGAGCAGGCTTGAAAGCTGAGGAAGAGGCTCTTCCTGGACTGGAATCGTCCGCCAAGGAACAGGCCGAAGTACTGAAATCGGCTGAGCAACAAACCGCTCGGGCCAAAGAAGAGCTGAAAGCGGCCACGCCTACATTGCAGAAGGTTCGCTCCCTCGACCAGAAACTTGCCGATCAGAAAAAAGCTGTTTCGGAAGAAGATGAGGGCAGCAAAAAAGCTACGGCAAAGATTGATGTAGACAAAAAAGCCCGGCTCGAAGAGCAGGAAAAACGATCTAAGGCTAATAGGGCGCTGGATCTTGTGGACAGCTATCTCAAGGACCATGCACAGGATGAATGGCTGATCAGCGGTCTGGCTGGCGTTGAAGAACAGATCGGCGGCCTGCTCTCCAGGCAAAATGAAATCGTTCAAAAGGAGGCCGCTCAAGAAACGGCCAGTACGACTCTGGAACTGGCGGCAAAGTCACTCGAAGACTGTCAGAAGCAATCCGGCATTCGGAAGCAGGAGTTGGAGGACGCCTCGAAACAGCTTCAGCAGGCCAAGGATGCTTTGAGCCAGTTGCTGGGAGACCGCTTGTTGCGGGAATACCGCACCGAGAAGGAAACTCTGCTGCGTGAAATGGCCTTTCTGACCAAAATTGCTGAGCTTGAAGATCACCGGGCAAAACTGGAAGACGGCAAGCCTTGTCCACTCTGTGGCGCGACTGAACACCCCTTCGCGGAAGGGAATGTACCCGTCCCCGATGAAACCGAACAGAAGATTGACGCCCTGACCAGGCTGATCAGCAAAGCCGAGGATCAGGAAGCCGCCATCAAGAAACTCATCGATGCTGAAAGCCTGGCCCGTAAAAACCTGACGCAGGCTGAAAAGCTGGAGTCAGCAGCGGCTAATGACAAGAAGGCTGCCGAGAAAGCCCTGGCCGAGTTGAAGGACGGCCTGGTGAAACGCCGTGCTGATTTTGCCGAACGCAGGCAGGCCGTCACGATCAAACTCCAGCCGCTTGGTATTGCGAACATCCCTGAAACGGACATTTCATCACTGATCGAAACCCTTAGCGTGAGACTGAAGGCGTGGCAGGCCCAGGTTAAGAAAAAGGCGGACATCGAAAAACAAATTTCCGACATCGACAGCGAGGTGAAGCGGCTGGATGCGGTTATCGAAACTCAAAGCACCGCCCTGACCGAAAAGCTGGAGCGTCTTGAAACATTGAAAAAGGAACTCGCCGCTGGAAGTGATGAGCGCAATGCACTGTACGGCGACAAGAATCCCGACGATGAGGAGCACCGTTTAAACAAGGCGATTTCGGATGCCGAAGATGCCGAAAAGCAGGCCAGAGAACGGCACAATGAGCTCCAACAAAAATGGAATACTGCAAAGGCCCAGGTCGAATCTCTGAAGAAACGCATCGAGCAACGAGAGCCGGAACTGAGAAGGCTTGAAACAGAATTCTCCGCAGCGCTCGCGCCTGTTGGCTTTTCAAATGAAGAACAGTTCCTGGCGGCCATACTGCCCGCTGAAGCTCGGGCGGAGCTGACAGCCACGGCCAAGGATCTGGATGAGCGTCAAACGGATCTCAAGGCCAGACAGAAGGATCGGGAAACACGCCTGGCTACGGAAATGGCCCGCAAGGTCACCGACAAATCGCTGGAAGAGCTCGAGCCACAATTCAAGGAGCACGAGGAGGCCCAGAAAGAGCTGCGTGACATCATTGCCGGTCTCAAGCACAAGCTAAGTGAGAATACAGCGGCAAAAGAGCGGATAAAGGAAAAGCAGGCAACTATCGAGGCGCAGAAAAAAGAGTGCCGCAGGTGGGAAAACCTGCACGAATTGATCGGCTCCGCAGACGGAAAGAAGTACCGCAATTTTGCCCAGGGGCTGACCTTCGAAATGATGATTGGTCACGCCAACCGGCAACTGCAGAAAATGACCGACCGCTACTTGCTGGCCCGGGATGTCGCTCAGCCCCTGGAGCTCAACGTGATCGACAACTATCAGGCTGGGGAGATTCGGTCCACGAAGAACCTTTCCGGCGGGGAGAGTTTTATCGTCAGCCTGTCCCTGGCGCTGGGGTTGTCCCATATGGCCAGCAAGAATGTCCGGGTGGATTCGCTGTTTCTGGATGAAGGCTTCGGCACCCTGGACGAGGAAGCCCTCGACACTGCCCTGGAAACCCTTGCGGGCCTGCAGCAGGATGGCAAGCTGATCGGCGTCATTTCGCACGTGCCCGCCTTGAAGGAGCGGATCAGCACGCAAATCCAGGTAACGCCTCAAACCGGTGGCAGAAGCCAGATATCCGGGCCTGGATGCGGTAGCGTCGGCTCGGTTTAGCGGAGCTGGAGTTTCGAGAAGACGGTTAACAACATGATATGAGGAGATTCTATTTCGTATGACACTGGCCTTCATCGCTGTAATTTTTGGTTTGGTGCTCCTCGTCTGGAGCGCCGACCGTTTTGTGGAGGGCTCGGCCTCTACCGCCCGTCATTTCGGCATGCCGCCGCTGCTGATTGGCATGGTGATTGTCGGCTTCGGGACCTCCGCGCCGGAGATGGTGGTGTCGGCCCTGGCCGCCTCGCAGGGTAACCCGGGCATCGCGCTGGGCAACGCCTACGGCTCCAACATCACCAACATCGCCCTGATCCTGGGGGTCACGGCACTCATCAGCTATCGGCATCCTCTGCTTTGGCATCCTGCGTCGCTCTACCTCCTGCATCCGTGCAGTCGTGCCTTACGGGACACTCGCACATCCCTGTGCAGCGGAATCCGGGGTTGCCGCTAGGTATGGCCACCCCTATCCCGTTGCACCTCCGAGCCAGCGCTCGGAGCTCCCAGGATGAGAGGCGAACCCCAATGTTGTTTCACAGTAACCCAGGTTTTTTTGCCCAATGAGCATCGACAACTGGCTGCATGAACTCTACCTGCTGGGCATACAGCTGTGGCGCGAGGGGGATAGCCTCTGCTATCGCATCCCTAAATCCCAGGCAGACAGGCAGGCGGAAATCCTTGAACAACTCGGCCAGCGCAAGGCCGAGGTTATGGCCTATCTGCACAGCAGGGCCCTGGAGCAGGCCCCGGCCGCAGCCGTCGCCCAACCCCTGGCAGGCACCGAGGAGCCCGGTGCCGATACCGAGCGGTCGCTGTCCTTTGTGCAGGAGCAGCTCTGGTTGCTGGATCAGCTCGAAGGGCAGGGCAGCGCGGCCTACAGCGTGCCCATCGCCTTTCGTCTGCTGGGTCCGCTGGACCTGGAGCGCTTCAGGGCCAGCCTGCAGGGGGTGATGCAGCGCCAGCAAGCCCTGCGCAGCCGTTTCCCGGCCTATCGGGGCAAGCCCCGGCTGGAGATCGGCGAGGCGCAATTGCAGCTGGAGCTGTTCGATGTCTCCGCGCTGCCTCTGGAGCAGGGGCAGGCGCTGATCCGGCAGCGCATCGAGGCGGCCATCGCCCAGCCCTTTGATGTGCAGAACGGGCCGCTGTTTTGCGCCCAGCTGCATCGGTGCAGTCAGACCGAGGCGGTGGTGCTGCTCAACCTGCACCATATCATCTGCGATGCCTGGTCCATCGGCATCCTGGTCAGCGAGTGCTGCGCCCTGTATGCCGGGCAGCGGGAGGGGCAGAGCGCCAGCCTGCCGCCGTTGCGCTTGCAGTATGCGGACTACGCCCGCTGGCAGCGGCAACAGATGCAGGGGGAGCCCTTTGAGCGCGGCTGCCGTTTCTGGCTGGAGCTGTTGCAGGACGCGCCGCCGCTGCTGCCCCTGCCGCTGGATCGACCGCGTCCGGCAGTCAAGGGCTGGGTCGGCCGTACCCATAGGTTCTATCTCGATGCGCCGCTCAGCGCCCAGGTCAAGGCCCTGAGCCGGGCGCAGGATTGCACCCTGTTTGTCAGCCTGCTCTCGGCCTGGTATGTGCTGCTGGCCCGCTACAGCGGGGTGAGGGATATGGTGATCGGCTGCCCCCTGGCCGGGCGTCAGCAGGCCGAAACCGAGCCCTTGATCGGCTTTTTTATCAATACCCTGGCGCTGCGTATCCAGCAGCCCGCCAACCTGACCTTCAGCGCCCTGCTGCAGGCGGTGAAACAGCTCAGCCTGGAGGCCTTCGCCCATCAGGACATCCCCTTTGAGACCCTGGTCCAGCGCCTGCAGCCGGAGCGCAGTCTCAGCCACAGCCCCCTGTTTCAGGTGGCCTTTGCCCTGCAGAACGCGCCCCTGGGGCAGCTGGAGCCGCTGGCGGGCCTGCGTCTTGAGCCCTATGAGCTGGAGATAAAGACCGCCAAGTTCGATCTCACCCTCAGCCTCAGCCAACAGGGCGATCGATTTGAGGCCCTGCTGGAGTACGACAGCGCGCTGTTCACCGCCACTACCGTGGAGCGCATCGGCGGGCATTATTGCGCCCTGCTGCAGCGACTGACGCAGAACCCCGAGAGCGACATTTATCGGCTGGATTATCTCGGCGCCGAGGAGAAGGCCTGGCTGCTGCAACAGGCGCAGGGAAAACAGATGCCGCTGCCGGATCAGACGGTGCTGGATCAATTCCAGCAGATCGTCGATCAATACCCGCAGCAGATCGCCCTGGTGGAGGGTGAGCGCCAGTGGACCTATGGCCAATTGGAGCGGCTGGCGCAGCGGTTGGCGCAGCGGCTGAGCCGGGCCGGTATCCGGGCGCAACAGCCGGTGGGGCTGTATTTTGACCGCTGCGCTGCCATGCCGGTGACCATGCTCGCTGTGCTCAAACTGGGGGCCTATTATGTGCCCCTGGATAGCCGCCAACCCCGCCAGCGCCTGAGCTACATGATCCAATCGGCCCGTATCCGGCATATTGTTTGCGCCGAGGGGCTGGCGGGTGACTTGCTGGGTGCCTGGGCGGATGAGCGGCAGGTCTTGGGGCTTGAGCTGTTTCCCCTGGATGCCGAGGGTGTTTGCCAAGATCAGGCCCCGATGCCAGCACCCGAACCAGTGCCGGAACTGAATCGGGATCTGGATCTGGACCTGACAGCCGATGACCTGGTCTATGCCATCTTCACCTCCGGCTCCAGCGGGCAACCCAAGTGCGTCGGCATCCCAGAGCTGGGTCTGCGCAATCTGGTGCACTGGCAGCGGACCGAATTTGCCGCCGATGTCGGCGAGCACCGGCTGTGGATCAGCGGCAGCGGCTTTGATGCCTCGGTGTGGGAGCTGTGGCCGGCCCTGCTCAGTGGCTCCTGCATCTTCATTGTGCCGGACCAGCTCAGCCCGCAGCGGCTGCAGGCCTTTATCCGGCAGCATGGGATCAGCAGCTGCTTCCTGCCCACGCCCATCGGCGAGGCCCTGCTGGCCCTGAGTTGGGACCAGGCAGGTGACCAACCCTGCCCACTGCGCCGGGTGTTTGTCGGCGGTGACCGGCTGCATGATTTTGCCCAGGACGGGCTGCCCTTTCGCCTGTACAACGCCTACGGTCCGACGGAAAACAGCGTGGTCAGCAGCTGCGGGCCTGTGCCCCTGGCGAGTGCGCCGCATCCGGCCCTACCCAGCCTGGGCCGGCCCATCGCCAATACCCAGATTTATGTGCTGGATGAGTATCTGCAGCCGGTGCCGCAGGGGGTCTATGGCGAACTGTGCATTGCCGGTGTCGGGCTGGCCAGGGGCTATTTGGAGCAGGCGGGGCTGACGGCGGAGCGTTTTGTGGCCAATTTTTTTGCCCAGCAGCCAGGACAGCGTCTGTATCGCACCGGCGACCGGGGGCGTCTGCTGGAAAACGGCGAGCTGGAGTTTTCCGGTCGTCTGGATCGGCAGGTCAAGCTGCGTGGCTATCGCATCGAGCTGCGGGAGATCGAGGTGGCCATAGGCGCGCTGCCGGGCGTGGGGCAGGTGCTGGTGGACCTGGTCCGCTCCAGCGTCGGCACCGAGCAGCTGGTGGCCTGGATAGCATGCGCTGAGCCATTGGATGAGGCCGAGCTGCGTCACGCCCTACAGGGCCGCCTGCCGGAATACATGATCCCCAGCCACTGGCTGCAACTGGCGCAGCTGCCGCTGAATCAGCGCGGCAAGATCGATCGGGCGCGTCTGCCGCTGCCCGCTCTGGACGCGACGGATAGCGCCCTGGCAGCGCCGCAAACCCCGCTGCAGCGCCAGATCGCCGCCATCTGGGCCGAGGTGCTGGGCCTGGAGCAGGTCGGCATCGGCCAGAATTTCTTTGCCCTCGGCGGCCATTCCCTGCTGGCCACCCAGGTGGTGTCGCGCATTGGCGAGGCCTGTGCTGTGGAGCTGCCCCTCAAGACCCTGTTCGAACACCCTAGCATCGCCGCCCTGGCCCTGCAGCTGGAGCGGCTGCAGGGGGTAGAGTTCGCCCCCATCCGGCCCCTGGCGGCGCAGGACCCACAGACTGAGCGGCAGACCAAGCCGTCCCTGTCCTATGCCCAGGAGCGGCTGTGGTTCCTGCATCGGCTGGTGCCGGATAGCGCCTTTTATCTGATCCCGGTGTTTCTCAAGCTCAAGGGGCCGTTGCACGTGCAGGCGCTGGAGCAGGCCTTTGCCCACCTGTTGCAGCGGCATGAGGCCCTGCGTACCGGCTTTGTCGATGCAGACGGCAGCCCGCGGCTGTGGGTCGTGCCCAAGGCGGACCTGAGCATTCGCCAGTTGGCGCTGGATGCTGAGGCCGGTGCGCTGGATCGGCAGATGCAGGCCCTGCTCCTGGAGGAGATGCAGCGGCCCTTTGATCTGGCGCGGCCGCCGCTGCTGCGGGTCAGCCTGATCCGCTGCACGGCGCTGTCGGATGAATCCCATGATCTGCCGCAGCATTTGCTGCTGATCAGCCTGCATCACATCATCGCCGACGGCTGGTCCCTGGGGGTGATGAATCGGGAGCTGTCTTTGCTGTACAACGGCCTGGTGCGCGGCGAGCCGGTGCGGCTGCCGCCCCTGGCCATCCAGTATGCCGACTTCGCCTTCTGGCAGCGCGGCTTTCTCAGCGGTGCCAGGTGTCAGTCCCAGCTGGATTATTGGCGGGCCCAGCTGGCCGGGCTGGAGGTGCTGCATATCCCCACGGATTTTCCCCGGCCGGAGATGGCCAGCTACGCCGGGGCGCGCCAGGGGCTTGGCCTGTCCCAGGCACTGAGCGAGCGGCTCAAGGCCTTCAGCCAAGGGCAGGGCCTGAGCCTGTTCATGACCCTGCTGAGCGCCTTTTATCTGGTGCTCTACCGCTACTCGGGGCAGAGCGATATCGCCCTGGCCTCTCCCATCGCCAACCGCAACCGGCGTGAGATCGAGCCGCTGATCGGCTTTTTCGTCAATACCCTGGTGCTGCGCGTCAACTTACAGGGCTGCGCCATGGTGCAGGACCTGCTCAGGCAGGTGCGGGCGACCACGCTGCAGGCCTTTGATCATCAGGATTTGCCGTTTGAACAGATCGTGCAGGCGCTCAAACCGGTGCGCGATCTCAGCCGCAACCCCCTGGCCCAGGTGCTGTTTGCCCTGCAGAACATGGCGCTGGAGCCCCTGCAGCTGGATGGGCTGCAGGTGGAGGAGCTGGAGCTGGATGCCCCCAGCGTGCGCATGGATATGGAACTGCATGTATTCGACAGCGAGACAGGGCTGCAGGCGAGCCTGATCTACAACCGCGACCTGTTCAGCGCCGAGCGCATGGCCCAGCTGCTTGATGCCTGGCAACAGGCGCTGGAGCTGATGCTGGAGGACCCCGAGCGGCCCCTGCAGGGCCTGGAGCTGCTCTCCCCGGCACGGCGGGACGACCTGATGCGGTACTGGAACGGCCAGCCGGTGGCCTATCCTGAGATCGGCGGCATGCACGAGCTGTTCGAACAACAGGTGTCCCTAAGCCCGCAGGCCATCTGTCTGGTGTTCGGCCAGCAGCAGCTCAGCTATGCCCAGCTGGCGCGGCGGGTGCAGCGCCTGGCGGCCTGGTTTCAGGCCCAAGGCCTGGGGGCGGAGCAGCTGGTGGGCGTCTGCCTGCCGCAGTCCATCGAGCGGGTGGTGGTGGCCCTGGCCCTGCACAAGGCGGGGGCGGCCTTTCTGCCGCTGGATCTGCGCTTTCCAGCGGAGCGGCTGGGTTACATGCTGGGTGATGCCGGCATCGACCGGCTGATTGCCTTCAGCGCCCAAGAAGCGCAAATCAACGCCCTGGGCCTGGCCCCGAACCGGGCGCTGGAGCTGCTCAAAATAGACCAGATCGAGCCCGGTCTGGATGATGGGCTGAGATTTACGCCAGTGGCCATCAGTCCGGATCAACTGGCCTATGTCATCTACACCTCAGGCTCCACCGGCAACCCCAAGGGTATCGCCATGGGCCATGGGGTCATCACGAACATGGTGCGCTATCAGGTCAAGCTGAGCGGGGCGGAAAGGCCGCTGCGCACCCTGCAGTTTGCCCCGCTGATCTTCGATATCGTGTTTCAGGAGATGTATGCCACCTGGCAGGTGGGCGGCACCCTGGTGCTGGCCTCGGAGGAGGACAGGGCCGACCCCGAGCGGCTGATTCGCCTGCTCAATGAGCAACGGATCGAACGCTTCTTTCTGCCCTTCGTCGCCCTGCAGGGCCTGGCGGAGAGCGCGCCCCTGTATGGGCTGAACACCCGGTATCTGCAGGAGATCATCAGCGCCGGTGAGCAGCTGCAGATCAGCCCGGAGATCCGCGAGCTGTTGCTCCAGCGGCCGAACTGCCGCCTGTATAACCAATATGGCCCCTCGGAATGCCATGTGGTGAGCAACTACCGCCTGCCCGCCGCGGTGGATGATTGGGCGCGTCTGCCGCCCATCGGCCGGGCGCTGGACAATGTGCAGATCTACCTGCTGGACGATGCCCTGAATCGGGTGCTGCCGGGGGTGGTGGGTGAGATCTATATCGGCGGGGCCTGTCTGGCGCGGGGCTATCTGCATCAGCCGGGCCTGACCGCCGCCGCCTTTGTGCCCAACCCCTTTGCCGAGGCAGACCACCCCGGTTCGCGGCTGTATAAAACCGGCGATCTGGCCTATTACAACCCTGAAGGCCAGCTGGAGTTTGTCGGCCGCCGCGATGCCCAGGTGAAGATCCGCGGTTACCGCATCGAGCTGAATGAGATCGAGCTGGCCGCCAAGTCCCATCCGGGCGTCAAACAGGCGCTGGTCAGCGTGGAACAGCTGGGCGAGGGCAATCGCCAATTGGTGTTGTATCTGGTGTTTGGGTCCAAGGCCACGGACACTGACTCGGCATCGGTACGCAAGACGCTGGAGTCCTGGCTGCCGGAATACATGCTGCCCAATCAAATCCGGGTGCTGGAGCGCATGCCCCTGACCACGGGCGGCAAGATCGATCGCAAGGCCTTGCCCAAGGTCAGCGATCAGGGGCAGGCGGCCAGCCCGGTGGCACTGCGCACCGACGTCGAGCGGCGTCTGGCGACAATCTGGCAGAAACTGCTGCAGCGGCCGACCATCGGCGTTGGCGATCATTTCTTCGAGCTGGGTGGCAACTCCCTGATGGCCGTGCGTCTGATGGCGGCGATCCAGAAGGAATGGCAGATCCAGTTGCCCCTGGCCAAGCTGTTTCAGAAACCGACATTGGAGGCTCTGGCGGTAGAGATCACCGCGCTCTGCGCCTCGGGGCAGACGGAGGCATCCATCCTGGTGCCCCTGCGGCTGGCCCCGTCGGGTGTTGGGCCAGGCGCTGGATCAGGCACCGGGCCAGGGCAGTGCGGCAAGCCGCCGCTGTTTCTGATCCACGCCGGCAGCGGCACTGTATTCTGCTATCGGGACTGCGCGCCTCATTTGGACCCCTCCCGCCCGGTCTATGCCATCCAATCCCCCGGCTTTGTCCAGGGCCAGCAGGTACCGGCCAGCGTTGGCCAGATGGCCGAGCGCTATCTCAGCGCCATCAAACAGCTACAACCCCAGGGGCCTTACTACCTCGGCGGCTGGTGCCAGGGCGGTGCCATTGCCTTTGAAATGGCCCATCAGCTACAGCAAAATGGTGATCAGCTGGGCCTGCTGTTCCTGCTCAACAGTTTTCTACCGGAACGGCAGGAGGGGGCAGGGGAGCTGACCGAGCGCGATCTGCTGCCGATCTTCGTGCAGAATCTGTTGCAGTTTGATAGTACAAGACTGCCCGCCAATGTCCCTCAACTGATCAGCGAACGGCAAGACCCCCTCGCCGCCATCCTGCAATTGAATCAGGAAAGCGGCTTTCTTGGTGAAGACTATGAAGAGGCCGAATTTCGTCAGCGTTTTCAGGTATTCTCCAGCATCCTCAAGGCCATCCTCGATTACGAGCCGCCCCAGCTGCAGGGCGATCTGCTGTTTTTCCAGGCCCAGGAGCAGATCCCGGGCACCAGCGCCGACCTTGCCCAGGGCTGGCGCAGCAAGATCAGCGGCCAGCTGCATATCCAACCCATCGCCGGCAATCACTACAGCCTGATGGAGGGGGATAACCTGGCAAAATGGGTTAGGGCCCTGGATGAATGGCTGGAGGGGTCAGGCAAGCCCCGATGTGGCTGAAATCCGTTTATTACTGTGAAAGTCGCGAAGCGCTCCCTGCAACCCCGACACTTCCTCCATCCTTAGCGGTCGGGACCGATCAGGGGCAAGCAGGCTTTCATGTTCCGGGGTGGCGTTGTCCGCCCCATGATTGTTACTGTGAAACAACACGGGGGTTTGCCCCTCATCCTGGGAGCTCCGAGCGCTGGCTCGGAGGTGCAATGGGGCAGGTGTGGCCATGTCTAACGGCAACCCCGGATTCCGCTTCGCTGCATCCGGGCTACGGGGCTGCCGAGTCCCGAACCCGAGTCCCGGATGCGCTACAGAGATGCTTCATGTTCCGGGGTGCCCCACACCTAGCTCAGATAGGTGTGGGGTCGCCCCATGATCGTTAGGTTGAAATGATGAAAACCAAGGTAATAACCAAGTCAGACCTGCAGCAGATCCTGTCCCATCTGGGTCTGGATCGGCTGATGGATGAATTAATCGATCGGCTGACCTTGGCCCTGGCCCGGTTTGATGATAGCCAGACCCTGATCAAGAAACGTGATGGCTTTGCCTATGATCAGCCCCACCCTGGGGTTCTGGAATGGATGCCCTGTATGCAGTCACAGGGTCGGGTGACCCTGAAGATGGTGGCCTATAACCCGAAAAACCCGCAGCTGGAACAACTGCCGACCATACTCTCCAGCATGAGCCTGTATGACGCCCGCAATGGTCGGCTGCTCTGCCTGGTGGACGGCACCCTGCCCACGGCGCTGCGTACCGGCGCGGCCAGCGCCATTGCCAGCCGGGTGCTGGCCAGGGCGGATGCCCAGTGCCTGGGCATGATCGGCTGTGGCGCCCAGGCGGTGACGCAGATCCATGCCCTGAGCCGTATCTTTGATCTCAGTTGCATCAAGGTTTATGACATCAATAGCCAGAATACAGAATCCCTTAATCAACGCCTGGCGCATCTGGGCATCCGGGTCATCCCCAGCCCCTTGCACCAGTTGGTGGAGTCTGCCGATATCCTCTGTACCGCCACCTCGGTGGAGGTGCAGGCCGGGCCGATTTTTGCCGATGGCAGGCTCAGGCCCTGGCTGCACATCAACGCCATAGGCTCGGACCTGCCGGGTAAGACCGAACTGCCCCTGTCAGTGCTGAAACGGGCCTTTGTCTGCCCGGATTTTATCGAGCAGGCCAGGGTGGAAGGGGAGTGCCAGCAGTTGGAGGCCGCCGATATAGATGCCAGCCTGGTGGATCTGGTCAAACAACCGGAACACTACAGGGCCGTGCGGGAGCAATTATCGGTATTTGATTCCACCGGCTACGCCATTGAGGATCAGGTGGTCATGGAATTGTTGTATGACTACGCCAACAGCCTGAATCTGGGTACAGAACTCGCGATTGAAAGCTACACCGAGGATGTGTTTGACCCCTATGCCGTCCTTAAACCACAGACTCAGATAAAACCTGACAACTAACCCAATACAGGTACGCTATGAACACAGCAGAAGATGAAATCAGGCAACTCATTGAAACCTGCAGCCAGGCCCTGAACCGAAAGGACCTGGATGGCCTGTTTGAGCATTTTACCCATGACCTGAGGGTCTATGATGTGGTGGCGCAGTTATCCGGTGCGTCGGCCTATAGAAAACTTTGGGAAGAGACCTTGGCATTGTTTGGTGAGCAGGTGGGTACCGAGCGTAAAGACCTGAAGATCTACGCCAGTGAGGACGTCGCCTTCGCCCATTGTTTGACCCGCGTTACCGGCGTCAAATCCGATAATGAAAATGCAAAATCCTGGCTGCGCACAACCATCTGTTTTCGCAAGGTGGCAGGACAATGGAAGATCGCCCACGAGCACGTCTCACTGCCCTTTGATCCCCAGACCCGCCAGCCGACCTTTATCAGGGATTGATCCTAACGAACGGGAAGCGGAGGCAGTTCCTGTGGCCCGGATGAAGTGCAACGGAATCCGGGGTTGGGCTTGCTGCAGGGCAGGGCCACCCTGGATTCCGCTTCGCTGCATCCATGCTACTCCTTTGCACCTCGGGGCCAGACCTCCGAACCAGCGCTCGGAGCTCCCAGGATAATAGGCAAGCCCCAATTATGATTATGAAACACCCAGCCCCCCTGTTGATCAGCGGCGTCAATGGCTTTGTTGGCTCTCGCCTGGCGCTGGAGTTGATCGCTCGTGGCCATAGGGTGCGCGGTACGGTGAGAGACCTGGGGCAGGCCGAGACCTATGACTTTCTGTATCAGCAGAATCCCGATGTATGTCAGCGACTGGAATTGCTGGAGGCCGACCTGCTCAATCCGGCCGATTGGCGAGACGCAACCCAAGGGGTTGATTTTGTTCTGCATGTGGCCTCGGTTAAACAGCGCAGCAATAGTGCGTCAGACACTGAGCCCGAGTGTTTGAACCTGTTGCGCGCCGCCCTGCACAATGGGGTGCGCAAGGTCGTTTGTACCCTGGGATGTATGAGCATGATACCGGCCGATCCCAGCCAATGTGTGGCTGAATCCAACCCAGGGTTGGAGCAACAACCCTACGCCAGCGCTGTGGCCGAGGAGCGTGAGATCTGGCGATTTTATCAGGCGCATAAAAATAGACTGGCCATCACCACGCTGCACCCCAGCCTGATCCTGGGCCCGCGTCTATCGGCGCGTCATCGTCTGAGTATGTGTATCCTGGAGGATTATCTGCAGGGCACCCTGGTCGGTAGCCTATCCCCAGAGTTGTATTTGCCTGTTGTTGATCTCAGGGATGTCTGTGAGGCCCATATCCGGGCCCTGTTTGAGCCCAAAACCCATGGTCGGCGTTATCTGATTGCAAACCGGCAGGGCTATGCGTTAACGGATTTTCTGAGACTCGTTAGTCAAACGGCCAATAGGCAACTGGCTATTGAGCCAACCCTTGGCCTAGAGGACCTGCGCCAGGCCATGCAACAGGGTAGTTTGACGGCCTTTTATCTTTTACTGTTTAACCGCTGGCCTACCGAGTTCAATAACAGGCGTAGTATCTTGGAGTTGGGTCTTGACTACCGGCCAGTCTCTCAGACCATCCGGGATGCGGTGAATTCTTTGTTGTAATCCTGGGAGCTCCGAGCGCTGGCTCGGTGGTGCGGCGGGGTGGGGGTGGCCGGCTGGTGGGAGGGCAGCTTTGCTGCGCGATTCGGCCGCTCCAGGTCGCCCAGCACAGCTGGCCTCCTACGCTGCGCAGTGCCTCGCTGCATCCGGGCTACGGCTGTGATGGCCGGCTTGCCCCATGTCTGTTAGCGAGGTCACTGTCCGGCATAGATCAGCCGGATGGATCGGGGCGTGGGTGCTATGTCGCTGAGGTCCGCTTCCAGCCGTTGGCAGTCCGGGGATGCCTCGATTTCGCTGAAGCCGGCAAACTTGTAGGTGATATACATCATGCGGTTGCGCTCGGTTGGCCGGAAGTCTGCCAACAGCCGCACCCCCTGTGCCGCCGCCTGGGCGCGCAGGAAGTTGATCAGGGTGCCGCCTATGCCACGGGACATGACGCGACAGGACATCAACAGCAGGCGAATCACCCAGGCACCTTGCTCCAGCTCCAGTAGAATCAGACCGATCTTGCCGTAGGTGCCCAATTTGTCATTCAACTCCGCGATCAGCAGGCGGTGGCGGTCGGATTGGCGTAGCTGGTCAAGTTCCTCGTAGGAATAGGTAAGCCCGGTGGTGTTCAGTTGATGGGTGCGCAGGGTCAGTTCCTCGGCCCGTTGCAGGTCATCTTCCTGGGCTGGGGCAATAGTCAACTCCATATCCAGGCTTTGCAGAAAGGCCTCGCTGCTGGTGCCAAAGCCCTGCTCCAGTTGTTTGCGCTGCCGCTCGCTTTGATACATGGCGCGGCGTCTTTTTGAGTCTTGGGTGATGAAGCGGGGGACGAACTCTGCCTGCTCAAACAGGCTGGCATCCCATTGCAGGGCGTCATAGACACGCACCATGGGTAGGTGAAAGGCCACCTCCGCCCGTTCAAAGGCCTGGTCGTCAATAAAGGCCAGGCTGTCTATGCCTATGTTCAGATCCTGGGCGATTTGTTGTAGGGATTGGGCCTTGGACTGCCAGTGGATCTGCGGGTAAAGAAAATACTGATCAACACCGAGCTGCTGTAGCTTCTCCCAGGCCAGGTCATGGTCATTTTTACTGGCGATGGATTGGACTATGCCGCGCTGATCCAATAACGCCAGCGCCTGCATGATGCCGGGGCGCAGGCTCAGTCCATCACCTTCGGACAGGATGCCATCCCAGAGCGTGTGGTCCAGGTCCCAGACCAGACATTTGACCTTTTCTGCAGGGGTCTGCGTGGCTTGGCTGTTCATGCGAAGGGGTAGTTCTTGATCGCCTGGCGGTATTCCACAAAGCCGTTTTTGGCGATCATGATCTGTTGCATCTGATCACTGCCCTCGATGATCTGGCTGATGCGTGCATCACGGAAAAAACGCTGTATTGGGTAATCCGGCCCACAACCGTTGGCGCCATGGATCTGCAGGGCATCACTGGCCACCTTGCTGACCATGCCGGAGGCAAAATACTTGGCCGTGGTGGTCTCACTGATGGACAGGGGGTCCTGTTCATCACGCAGATAGGCCGCCCGCCAGCACAGGGCCCTGGCGGCCTTGATCTGGGTGATCATGTTGGCCAGCATCTCCAGAATCAACTGGTGTTTGCGCAGCGGTTCATCGAACTGCTTGCGGTGCTGCGCATAGTGTAGTGAGGCCTCCAGGCAGGCCTGGGCCAGGCCAACGCAGGTCCAGGCCACGGCATAGCGGCCCAGGTCCAGGCAGGAGGCGGCCACATGGGAAAAGCCCATGCCCTGACCACCCAACAGGGCATCCTGGGTAATGCGCACCCGGTCAAAACTCAACTTGCCGATCATGGCCGAGCGAAACCCCAACATGCCGCAGATAGGTTCAATCCTCAGCCCCGGCGTGTCGCGCTCCAGCAGACAGCAGATGGGCTGATCTCCCAGCTTGGCCAGCACAATGAACAGATCGGCCCCCTGGGCATGGCTGATCCATTGTTTGCTGCCACTGAGAAGGTAGTCATCACCATCGGGCACCAGGCGGGATTCGGCATTGCGGGCATCGCTGCCCCGATTGGGCTCGGTCAGGGCGAAGGCGCCCAGGCGCGAACCATCCCGCAAACTGGGCAGCCAATGTTCCTGTTGCTCAGGAGTGCCCCATTGGCCGATACCCTGCAGACACATGGCGTGCACCACCAGCAGGCTGGCCAGGGAGACACTGCCCCTGCCCAGTTCCTCGAACAGAATGCCCAGGCTGAAGGCATCCAGGGCCTGGTCGGCGTAGGTCTCTTTGACCAGCGTCCGAATGACCTCCTGCGGGATCGCCTCCTGGCTATCCCAGGCGTCAGCCAAGGGCAGAACCTGGCCATTCACCCAGGCGCGCAGCCTGTGCTGCAGGGCCTTGTGTGCGGCAGAGTAGTCGATATGCATGGCTGGGCCTAGGTCTGGCGTGTGGCCAAAAGATGGGTGATGGAGTCAACCGAGCTGAAATTGGCCAGATTAAGCTCATCATTGGTGAATTTCACCGCAAATTCCTTCTCCAGGAACATCACCATCTGCATGGCCATGAGGGAGTTGATCAGCCCCAGGTTAAACAGATTGTCATCATCCGCAAAATGCTCGCCCAGCACATAGCCTTCGAGAAAGTCGCGTACCTTTGTTGCTATTGCATCAGGATTCATAGGTTCATCTGTAAGGCATGGATTAGAAATAAACTAAAGTAGAGGATATTTGTAGAAGCCTTGGCCCGATTTGCGTCCCAACAGGCCGGCATAGGTCATTTTTTTCAGTAGGGGGCAGGGCCTGTATTTAGGATCATTGTAACTTTCATAGAGGACTTCAAGGGAATAGAGAATGGTATCCACACCGATCAGGTCTATGGTTTCCAGTGGCCCCATCTTGTGACCGAAACAGGACTTGAATATCTTGTCCACATCGGCTGCCTCTGCCACCTGATCCTGCACCAGAAAGGCGGCCTCATTGACCATCAGCATCAGCACCCGGTTAGATACAAAACCGGGCATGTCATTGACCAGAATAGCGTCCTTGCCCATCTGCTTGAGCAAGACCTTGGCTGTTTGAATAGTCTCCTCGCTGGTATGAAAACCACGAATCAACTCCACCATAGCCTTCATGGGAACAGGGTTCATGAAGTGCATGCCGATGACCCGCTCAGGGCGCTGGGTGAGGCTGGCGATACGGGTTATGGAGATGGCCGATGTGTCTGCGGCAAAGATACAATCTTTGCGCACTATAGGGTCGATGGTCTGGTAGAGGTCCTGTTTCACCTCCCATTTTTCCACCACATTTTCTACCAGAAAATCCACATCCGCCAGGGCTTCAAGCTCGGTGGTAAATTGGATTCGAGCCAGAACCTGATCCGGGTCGCCGCCCAGGCTTCCGGGTTGCATGAGTCCAGCAAAGCGGACATTGCGGTGGATCTCTTGTTTTGCCTTTTCCAATGCCCGTTCGCTGATATCTACCAGCACCACAGACATATTATGCTGAGACAGGTCTTGGGCAACACCACTGCCCATGACGCCAGAACCGATTACACCAATAGTTGATAAAGTCATTATGCTAGGGTTGGTTGTTGGGCACGTCAAGCTGAACGCTGTTAAGGGTCACTGTTAATCTACGGGGATTTGAGTTGGCAAGCATTTGTATTAAGGTGGAAGCCGACCTTGAGGTTTCATGTTCCGGGGTGCCGCCGCTCGTCCTTCGCCTATTATAGCGCTGAGCCAGGCGTGGGGCGTTAGAAGTTCTGATCTTTATGGGTTAGGATGGGTGAAAATATCACTAAACAATGAGGGATACAATCTGTAAATGCATGGGGATTGGCGTACCAGTCACGGCATTAGGGTGAAAGTCGCGCAGCGCTCGTTTGCCCCGGCCAGCAGGGGCGGACCTTGAGTTCGCCGGAACTGCCAAGCCCAATTTAACGCAGTAGAATGAACCCTCCGAACGGTTGCATTTTAGGGATTATTCAGAATAACTACATGAAAAATAATTATTTGTTCTTCGCCAATCGGTCTAGTCCGTGGTCCGTTGGCGTGTTGGCGTTGATCCAGGCCCTAGCCCTGACAGGCTGCATGGCAGGTGCCAATACGCGCTTTTACAGCTTTGCCAGCGTCCGCCCCAGCGAGATGGTACCGGTGGCGGCAGCACGCCGCTCCGGGGTTTGGGTGGTGGGTCCGGTCAAGTTGTATGAGGAAATTGACCGGCCCCAGCTGGTCATTCGCCGTTCGGTCAGCCAGGTGGAGATCAGCGAGCTGGATCAGTGGGCGGTGTCCCTGGAGCAGGGCATCAGCCGCCTGCTCATCGAGGCCCTGGGCACCCAGTTCCCCGGCCGACAGCTGGCCGCTTTCCCCTGGACCGGCCGCGAACCGGTGGCCCTGCGCATCAGCCCGGAGGTGCGTCAGCTCTCGGTCACCCCCGGTGGCGAGATGGTGCTGACCCTGGTCTGGGCGCTGTACGACCCCAAGGGCGATCGCCTCAATCGGCTGGAGCCGCAAAGCTACCGCCAAGCGGCCGCTGCGGACATAGGCCCGGAACAACTGGTGCAGGGCTACCGTGAGCTGTTGCTACAAGCGGTGCGCGATCTGGCACCCAGGCTCAAACCCTATGCCTAGGTGTCGAGTCCCGGCACCCCATGTCCAGGAAAACCATGTCCATCGCCTTCCCCCGCGTGCAAGACCCCGAACAGATCGCCCAGGCGGCGCGGCTGGCCAGCGAGATCTGGACCCGGCATTACCGGGATATCGTCGATCCGGCGCAGATCGACTACATGCTGCGCCGCTTCCAGTCCCCCAGCGCCATCGCCGAGCAGATCGGCCAGCAGGGCTATGCCTATCATCTGATCCTGTGGCAGGACCAGCCAGCAGGTTACCTGGCTTATGCGCCGCGTGAGGGCGGGCTGTTTTTGAGCAAGATCTATCTGCAAGCACAGCGGCAGGGTCGGGGGTTGGGCTATGGGGCTGCTCGATTTGTCTGGCAGCAGGCCTTGGAGCTGAGGCTGGATCGGGTCTGGCTGACGGTCAACCGGCACAACCAGCAGGCCATCCGCGCCTACCGGCGCTGGGGCTTCGAGACGGTAGGAGAGCTAGTGCAGGACATAGGCGACGGCTTTGTCATGGACGACTACCGCATGGAGTGGCGCCAACTGCATTTTGACACTGAGCGGACTGAGGCCTAGGCTTTGGCATGTGCCAGGCTTAGCGGAGGTTTTCATGCATACAGAACGCCATGTCAGGCTGTTTCGCAATGGGCGAAATCAGGCGGTTCGCATTCCCCGGGAATTTGAGTTGGATGTGCAAGAGGTCATTATGCGCCGCGAGGATGATCGCTTGGTGATTGAGCCTGTGCGCAAAATGGGCTTGCTGGCCACACTGGCCACACTGTCGTCCATTGAGGAGGAGCTTCCGGATATCGATGAAGGCATGCCGGGGCTGGACGATATCAAGCTGTGAATCCGCCATGTTACTTGCTGGACACGAACATCATCTCGGATCTGGTTCGGCATCCGCAGGGTGTGGTGGCCAGGCAGGTTGCTGCCGTGGGTGAGGATTTGATTTGCACATCAATCATCGTCGCTGCCGAGTTGCGTTTTGGCGCGGCCAAACGCAATGCGTCGCGCCTGACAGATCAGGTGGAAGCCATTCTGTCGGCAATAGAGGTGCTACCGTTTGACGCCCCTGCAGATCGCGCTTACGCAGAACTGCGCCGGGCGCTTGAACAAGTCGGCCAGCCGATTGGGCCAAATGATATGTTGATCGCTGCCCATGCCTTGGCGACGAAGTGCATCTTTGTCACGGCCAATGTGGGTGAGTTCTCCCGTGTACCGGGCTTGCAAGTGACCAATTGGCTTGGTGGAGTGAAAAAATCGGCTTAACCGCGACCACCTGCTGTTCAGATCGAAGTTCCCAGCAAATCCGAGCATCCTTGATACCGAGACCCCCATGCCGAGACAGGTTATTTTGCCTGGGGCTTGGGGTATGCTTGGCCCTTGCCATGGGGTGTTCTGATTACCCCTGCATCCCTGGCTTTGGCGTGCCGTAGCGCATAGAAGGGCGGGCCGCGCCCGCCGACTGGCCACAGGGCATGGGCTTGGCCCTGCCGAGGGTCCGGCGGCCACGGGCTGCCCTATTTACGCCCAAGAGCAGGTTGGCCTAGACGGCTGGCCGCATTTCATCATTCATTACCTATGTATTCGGGGGTTTTTATGTCCACATCCACCCATTCCGCAGCCCCATCTGCCCCGTCCATCCAGGCCAAGGAGCGCCAGATACTGGCGGTGATGCGCCAGGTGCTTGCCTCCGTGGTGAAGGACACCACGCCACCCCATCGGGAGATGAAGCACCCCCTGAGTGACGCCACCATCGAGGACGTGCGCCAGTGCTTTGCCCTGATCGCGGCGCGGGAGAAGGAGCTGGGCGATGCCGCCGGCCTGTCCAGCGAGCGGCCCTACTTCAGCGATGACGTGCAGGCGGTACGCACAGTATCCATTGACAGCCTGAAGCGGCGGACGAACTAAGGGCCATGGGGCGGGCAAGCGCCAACCCCGTAGCGATCCCGGATTCCGCCCTTCGACAGGCCCTTCGGCAGGCCCTTCGGCAGGCCCTTCGGCAGGCTCAGGACACCGCTCAGGACACCGCTCAGGACACCGCTCAGGACAGCGCTGCGCTCCATCCGGGCTACAGCCGACTCGCACCTCACAGGATAAACCCCCATGCGTCGCCTGAGTGACAAGCCGGGGCTGCCCTATGCCCTGTACCGCGCCGAGCAGGTGCGGCGGATGGATGCCTATGCCCTGGAGATCGAGGGCATTTCGGCCGCCGAGCTGATGGCGCGGGCTGGTCAGGCCCTGTTTGATCTGGCCCGCTCACTCTATCCCGACAGCCGCCGCTGGCTGCTGCTCTGCGGCCTGGGCAACAACGCTGGCGATGGCTATGTGGTCGCCGCTCTGGCCCAGGCGGTCGGCCTGGCGGTGGAGATCATCCAGCTGGGCGATAGCCAGCGTATCCAGGGCCATGCCCTGCACCATCTGCAGCGAGCGCGGGCGCTGGGGGTGTCCATCCGCCAGGGCCTGAGCGGGGATCTGCCCCCCGCCGATCTGATCGTCGATGGCCTGTTCGGCATCGGCCTGGACCGGGAGGTCAGCGGCCCCTGGCGAGCGGCTATCGAGGCCATCAACCGGCATCCGGCACCGGTGCTGGCCATAGACATCCCCTCCGGCCTGCATGCCGATAGCGGCGCCGTGCTCGGCGCGGCGGTGCAGGCCAGCCACAGTCTCAGCTTCATCGGCCTCAAACCGGGGCTGTTCACCGGCATAGCGGCGGATCATGTCGGTCAGCTGCATTTCAGTGGGCTGCAGGTACCGGCCCGAGTCTATGCCAGCGAGCTGCCCTCGGCCCGGCGTCTGGACTGGGCACGCCAGATCGGCCAGCTGCCCCGACGCCGAGCCACGGCGCACAAGGGGGATTGCGGCCATGTGCTGATCATCGGCGGCGCGCCGGGCTTTGCCGGTGCCGCTCGCCTGGCTGGAGAGGGGGCCTTGCGCAGCGGTGCCGGGCTGGTCTCTCTGGCCACCCATCCGGCCCATGCCGCCTGCATCGGCCAACAACGCCCTGAGCTGATGTGCCATGGCCTGGACGGTGCCGAGGCCCTGCGGCCCCTGCTGCAGGCAGCCGATGTGCTGCTGGTTGGCCCAGGTCTGGGCCAATCGGACTGGGCGCGGCGGTTGTTTGAGCAGGCCATGGCGGTGGAGCGGCCCCGGCTGCTGGATGCCGATGGCCTGAACCTGCTGGCGCAGAAGCCACAGCGGCTGGTGCGCACGGTCATCACCCCCCATCCCGGCGAGGCGGCCCGGCTGCTGGGCCTCGGCAGCGCCCAGATACAGGCCGACCGCTTTGCCGCCTGCGAGCAGTTGCGCCAGAGGTACGCCCCGGTGGTCCTGCTCAAGGGTGCCGGCAGCCTGGTGTGCAGTGATGGCGACAAGGCGCCGGGGCTCTGTTCGGCCGGCAATGCGGGCATGGCCAGCGGCGGCATGGGTGATCTGCTCAGCGGCATCATCGCCGGGCTCATGGCCCAGGCTCCGGGGCTGGGGCTGGGGCTGGAACCGGGCCTGGATTGGGCGTGGGCCGCCGAGCTGGGCATGGTGCTGCATGCGGAGGCGGCGGATCGCGCCGCCCGGCGCCTGAGCCAGCGCTCCCTGCTGGCCAGCGACCTGCTCGATGAGCTGCCCGGCCTGCTGCGGGAGGCCGAATGAGCATCTCCGAGCCATCCTCCATCCGGCTCCACACAGACCTGATCCTGCAGGGTGCCGAGGCCCAGGAGGCCTTTGGCCAGTGCCTGGCCGCCTATCTGGCCCCGCCGCTGATGATCTACCTGGAGGGTGATCTGGGCGCGGGCAAGACCACCCTGGCGCGCGGCATCCTGCGCGGCCTGGGGCATCAGGGTGCCGTGGTCAGCCCCAGCTATACCCTGGTGGAGACCTACCGGCCGGGGGATTTTGCCCTGCATCACCTGGACCTGTACCGGCTGGGCCATGCCGAGGAGCTGGAATACCTGGGCCTGGAGGACCTCTGCGATGGCAGCGGGGTGCTGCTGGTGGAATGGCCCGAGCGCGGGGCCGGTGTGTTGCCCGCAGCGGATGTGCGTATCCGTATCGACCACCGCAAGCAGGCCCGCGCCCTGGGGCTGCTGGGAGAGAGCGCTGTTGGCAGGCAAATTGCAGAGCAGGTGCAGGCTGCCCTTATGAGTGAGAAGTTGCTTTAAATTATCTGGATGAAGTAACTACTTTAACTCAAAGAAAATGCTAGACAATTAAATCTGGCATGCTATATTTTCAGCAGCTTCGCACAAGGTTGTTGAGAGATGCGTCAATTATTTGCCCTTTTATTGCTGATTCTGCACACTGCCGTGGCTGCACAGGTCACGGTAAAAGGTCTGGATTATCAGATAGGTGCAGAGCAAACCCGAGTACTGGTTGAGACCACGGCCGCAGTCCAGCACCGGATGTTCATGCTGGATAACCCGGACCGGCTGGTGCTGGACCTGAAAAACGCCAGGCTGGCCTGGGATATCCCCCATCCCGCCAGCAACGACCCCCATGTACGCAAGGTGCGCACCGGCATCCGTAACGGCCAGGATCTGCGCATCGTGTTTGACCTGAAACAGCGAACCCGCCCCAGCAGCCGGGTGGAGTCGGCCGCCGATGGTGCCCAGCGTATTTTCATTGAGTTAGGCGAAAAGGCCGCAGCAGCCCCTGCGGCACCTGCTGTACGTCAGCAGCCGGTAGCGCTACAGGCCCATGCCCCAGTACCGCTGCAGGCGCAACGACGGCTGCAGCAGGGGCGTGACATCATTATCGCCATCGACGCCGGCCACGGCGGCAAGGACCCAGGTGCCATAGGCCCCAGGGGCACCAAGGAAAAGGATGTGACCCTGGCGGTGGCGCGCAAGCTGGCGGTGGAGATCGATCGGGAGGAGGGGATGCGTGCCGTGCTGGTGCGGGACAAGGACGAATTCATTCGCCTGCGGGATCGCATCCTGATCGCCCGCAAGCAGGGTGCCGACCTGTTCGTCTCGATCCATGCCGATGCCTTCAAGGACCGCCGGGTGCGCGGTTCCTCGGTATTTACCCTGTCCCGTGGCGGGGCCTCAAGCGAGGCGGCTCGTTGGCTGGCGGATCGGGAAAACGCCGCCGACCTGGTGGGCGGCGTGACCCTGGACGACAAGGACGACATGCTCGCCTCGGTGCTGTTGGACCTGTCCCAGAGCGCCACCCTGCAGGCGGGCAACGAGGTGGCCAATAAGGTGTTTGGCAAGCTGAGCCGATTCGGCAAGGTCCACGGCAAGGCGGTGCAGCGGGCCGGTTTTGCCGTACTCAAGGCCCCGGACATCCCCTCGCTGCTGATCGAGACGGCCTTTATCTCCAACCCCGAGGAGGAGCGCAAGCTGCGCAACTCGGCCCACCAGGCCAAGCTGGCACGCACCATAGGCCAGGGCATCCGCAGCTATTTCTACAACAGCCCGCCGATCGGCACCAAGCTGGCCCTGCGCGCCAAGCGCGAGGGTGGGCGGCATGAGGTCAGCCAGGGCGATACCCTCTCGGCCATCGCCGAGCAATACAACGTCAGCATGGACCTGATCCGCAGCTACAACGCCCTCCCGGGCGATCAGCTCCGGGTGGGGCAGACCCTGATCATCCCGCGCGAACTCATGTAGCCAGGGCCGGCCCGCCTTTTCTTCGACATCCTACCAGCAAGGGGTGGCCAGGCTGCCCATGGCCCCCATGGCATCCCAGGGGGTCGGGGTGGGCATGGCGCTGAAGGGGTTGCCACCGGCCTTGATGCGAATCACATACTCGGCCCATTGCAGGGGACGCGGTAAATACCCATACTTGGCCCCCAGGGCGTGCAGCTGGTTGACAAAATGCACATCACAGGGGGTATCCGGCCCCATGCTGGTGCAGATATCATGCTGCATACAGGCGGCATCAAACTCATCCACCGGCGCGGGCAGGGTGCCGCTGGGCGGATGCCCAGGGCCGCACCAGTTGCCATAGAGCGGCATGCATTTCATCGCCTGGGCAGGCAGGCCGAGGCCGACGAGCAGGGTGCCGACAAGCAGAAGCGGGGTCTTGTTCATGGTCTTGTTCCTCGTGATTGGGCCACCAATTGTAGATGCTGGGGCCTGCATGGCAAGCCAGGGCAATCGGCGGGCAGGTATTGCATGGGCTCGTATCTAAACTATTCTTATTTGATTTCATTCAGTATTTTAAGGAGTTTGCATGAAGATTTCCCAAACCCACGTGGTCGCCCTGGTGGCCTTGGTGCTGGTCGGCTGTGATCAGGGCGAGCCCATGGCCGCCACGCCGGCCCAGCAAGCGGCCCCGGCACCCAGGCTGGCCACTACGGCGAATGCCGCAGGGGTCTCACGGGTGGCGGTGTTCGATATCGACCAGGTGGCCGAGCAGACCGGCATGATGCAGGACATGCAGAAGAAGATCCTGGCGAAGAAGGAGCGGCTGAGCAAGGACCTGGATGACTTTCGCAAACGGCTGCAAGACCAGTTGGAGAAGGAAGGCAAGAAGCTGACCAAGGACAAGGACCTGCCGAATAAGGCGGCGGCCCTGGAGCAGGCCACGGCGGTGAAGTTCCGCCAGGGCCAGGTCGAGGCCGATGCCGCCCTCAATGCCTACCGCATCCAGCTGATCAGCGAGATCCGCGATGCAATCAAGCCCGTGGCCCGGGAAGTGGCCTTCGGCATGGGCTTTGACATACTCCTGCTGAGCAACGACATGGTGGTGTTCGAGGTACGGGAAGAGGCGGAACTGACCAACGAGATCCTCATGGCCTACCAGGCCCGCTTCCCCGATGCCGTGAAAAAGGCGGAGTGAATCAGGGGACAGAAGACAGAGGACAGAAGACAGGGGACAGAGGACAGAGGACAGAGGACAGAGGACAGAGGGTCGATGCATCCGGGCTGGGGTCGGCCCCTGCCCGGTGCGGGCAAGGCTGCCCTTGCTCCCGTTGGCTTCACTTTCCGGGTTCCTTGTGGGAGGGCAGCTTGCTGCGCGACGGGGCAGGGCTACTGGTAACAGGATCAGCGACGCCCTTTCAGGTCGTCCGGCAGAGCCGACCGCCCACCCCAGGCCGAGCAGCCACCCAAGCCAATGGCTGAGATACCTGGCTATTTTGGTAGGCGTAAGAAAATCGTCATGATTTTTCGGATGCCATCACCGGGCGTTTGCCGCATACTTTCTCATTCTTTGGGCCGTTTTCTACTGCGCTCAGTGTCATTTTCATAGCAATCAAGGGATATCTCATGTCAATCAAAAGCTACGTATTTTCCTTCGAACAGGGTGATGGCAAGAACAAGCAACTGCTGGGCGGCAAGGGGGCCAACCTGTGCGAGATGACCCAGATCGGCCTGAATGTGCCGCCGGGCTTTGTCATCACCACCGAGGCCTGCCTGACCTACCTGGCCGACGCCGACCACCAGCTGCCCGGTGGCGCCCTGGAGCAGATTCGCGCCAACATGCAGGAGCTGGAGGAGAAGACCGGCAAGCAGTTTGGCGGCGTCGATAACCCCCTGCTGGTATCGGTGCGCTCTGGCTCGGCCATGTCCATGCCCGGCATGATGGATACCATCCTCAATCTGGGTCTGAACGAGGATACCTTGCGCGGCCTGATCAAACAGACCGGCAACGAACGCTTTGGCTTTGACGCCTACCGCCGCTTCATCCAGCTGTTCGGTAAGGTCGCCCTGGGCGTGTCGGACGAGGCCTTCGACAAGGAGTTCGACGAGGTGAAAAAGCGCGCCGGGGTGAAGCAGGACGTGGGCCTGTCGGCGCGGGATCTGAAAGAGATCGCCGACCGCTTCCTCGACGTGGTCGAGCGCGAGACCGGCAAGCCCTTCCCCAGCGACCCCTACGAGCAGCTGGAGATCTCGGTCAAGGCCGTGTTCAACTCCTGGATGGGCAAGCGCGCGGTGGACTACCGGCGTGAGTTCAAGATCACCCCGGAGATGGCCAACGGCACCGCGGTCAACGTGGTCACCATGGTGTTCGGCAACCTGGGCGATGATTCCGCCACCGGCGTCGGCTTCACCCGCTATCCCGATACCGGCGAGAACCGGATGTTCGGCGAATACCTGACCAACGCCCAGGGCGAGGACGTGGTCGCCGGCATCCGCACCCCCAAGCCCATCGATGCCCTGCACGACGAAATGCCCGACCTCTACCGCCAGCTGGTGGAGCTGCGCAACAAGCTCGAATCCCATTACAAGGAAGTGCAGGACTTTGAATTCACAATAGAAAAGGGTCAGCTTTACTGCCTGCAGACACGCAACGGCAAGATGAATGCCGCCGCCCTGGTGCGTACCTCGGTGGAAATGGTGCGCGAGGGTCTGATCGACCGCCGCCAGGCGCTGCTGCGTATCCAGCCGGAAATGCTCGAGCAAATGCTCTTCCCCCGTCTCGACCCCAGCGACAAGTCCGTGCCCGTGGCCCGTGGCCTGCCCGCATCCCCCGGTGCGGCTGTGGGCGTGGCGGTATTCGATGCCGACCGCGCCGAGCTGCTCGGCCATGGCGGCGAGAAGGTCATCCTGGTGCGCGAAGAGACCAAACCGGAAGACATCCATGGCTTTTTTGCCTCCCAGGGCATACTCACCTCCCGTGGCGGCAAGACCTCCCACGCCGCCGTGGTGGCCCGTGGCATGGGCAAGCCCTGCGTCGCCGGGGCCGAGGGCATCCAGGTGGATGTGCAGATGCGCAAGGCCTTCATCGGCGAGTCCACCATCAGCGAGGGTGACCTGATCACCATCGACGGCACCAGCGGCGATGTCTATATCGGCAAGGTGGCGATGAAAGAGGCCGAATTCTCCAACGAACTGGATACCCTGCTCAGCTGGGCCGACGAAGAGGCCCGCCTCAAGGTCATGGCCAATGCCGATACCCCGGACGACGCCGAAAAGGCGGTCAAGTTCGGTGCCCAGGGCATAGGCCTGTGCCGTACCGAGCGCATGTTCAACGCCGTGGATCGCCTGCCCGTGGTGGTGGAGATGATCCTCGCCGAGGAGGCCGGTGCCCGCCAGGTGGCCCTGGACAAGCTGCTGCCGATCCAGCGCTCGGACTTCAAGGGCATGCTCAAGGCCATGGCCGGTCGGCCGGTGACCATCCGTCTGCTGGACCCGCCGATCCATGAATTTCTCCCCTCCGAGCATCAGCTGGAAGAGGAGCTGGATCAGCTCGAACACCTGCGCGAAACGGTGCGCGGCATGAACATCCTCTCCGACGCGGTGGATTTCATGTACCGCACCGCAGACACCCACCCGCAGGTGAGCAAGATGGCCGATCCGCGTCTGGTGGACGAGGCGATCGAGAAGAAGGAGACCATGCTGAAGAAGGTCCGCGCCCTGTCCGAGGTCAACCCCATGCTTGGCCATCGCGGCGTGCGGCTGGGCATCACCTTCCCGGAGATCTACTCCATGCAGGTGCGCGCCGTGCTGGAGGCCGCCGCCGAATGCGCCCGCGAGGGCGTGGAGGTATTCCCGGAGATCATGGTGCCCCAGGTCTGTACCGTGCAGGAGCTGAACCGGGTCAAGCACATTGTCGATTCCATCCGCCAGGCGGTGGAGGCCCACTATGGCGTCAGCCTCAACTTCAAGTTCGGCTCCATGCTCGAAGTGGTGCGTGCCTGTATGCGCGCCGACAGCCTGGCCGAGGAGGCCGAGTTCTTCTCCTTCGGCACCAACGACCTCACCCAGGCTACCTTCTCCTTCTCCCGCGAGGACGCGGAGAACAAGTTCCTGCCCATGTACAACGAAAAGGGCATACTGCAGGACAACCCCTTCGAGGTGCTGGACCTCAAGGGCGTGGGCAAGCTGATGGAGCTGGCGGTGAACTGGGGCCGCCAGGCCCGCCCGGAGATGAAGATGGGTATCTGCGGCGAACACGGCGGCCACCCGGCCTCGATCAAGTTCTGCCACCGCATCGGTCTGACCTACGTCTCCTGCTCCGGCCCCAGGGTGCCCATCGCCCGCCTGGCCGCCGCCCACGCCGCCCTGCTCAGCGAGGGCGCAGCGGGCACGCAGGCGTTGTAAAGCCGCCAGCCGTCAGCGGCCAGCTGCCAGCCAACTGTAGCCCGGATGGAGCGCAGCGGAATCCGGGGATGCCAACCCCGGATTCCGGCTATCGCCTGCATCCGGGCTAGGAGCCTGTCGGGTTTAGGTGCCCGTAGCGAGCAAGGTGGGAGAGCGAGAACAAATTTTCACGATTTTGAGGCGCATAGTTGGCCTACGCAACGAAAAATCGGGGAAATTTGGGCCGTTCTTCCCACCGGCACAGTAGGAGCATCCTAAATCCGACAGGCTCCTAGAGTAGCTGTGCCGCTGCGGCCAATTGGGACTGACCCAGATGATGAAAATCTTTTTCTTCGGCTTGTGCTGGCTAAGCGCCACCATCGCTCTGGCGGCACCGCCCCAGGTGGTGGTGAGCATCAAACCCCTGCATTCCCTTGCTGCCAATGTCATGGCCGGGATAGGCGAACCGGCCTTGCTGCTGGAGGCCAATCGCTCGCCGCACAATTTTAGCCTCAAACCCTCGGACCGGCGCCTGCTAGAGCAGGCCGATCTGCTGGTCTGGGTGGGTCGGGAGATGGAGCGGCCTCTGCTCAAAGTCATCGAGGCCGCAGGCAAGGGGGCAGGGCAGCTGGAGCTGCTGCGCCAGCCGACCATCCGGGAGTTCATGCCCAAGGCCGAGCCAGAGCCAGAGCCAGAGCCAGAGCCAGGGCACGATCATGGCCATGAACACGAGCATGCACAGCATACCGGCCTGGACCCACACATCTGGCTCTCCCCCGAGATGGCCAAGGGCATCACCGGCCTGCTTGCCACCGAGCTGGCCCGCCTCGATCCGGCCAATGCCCCTCGCTACCAAGCCAATGCCGCCGACACCCTTGAGCGGCTGAACCGGCTGGATCAGGATCTGGGCGTGCGCCTTGAGCCCCTAAGGGGCAAGCCCTATCTGGTCTATCACGCCGCCTACGGCTGGTTTGAGCGCCACTATGGCCTGGGGCCGACAACGGCGCTGACTTTGAACCCCGAGCGCCAGCTGGGCGCGGCCAGCGTGCAGCGTCTGCGTCAACAGGCCAGTGCTCAGGGGATGCAGTGCATCTTCAACGAACCACAGTTCTCCCCCAAGCTGGCCCAGCGCCTGGCCGAGGACCTGGGCCTGCGTCAGGGTGTGCTCGACCCCCTGGGAGCGGAGCTTGTCGCCGGCAAGGAGGCCTACTTTGCGTTGCTGGAGAATCTGACAGATGCTTTGGTTGGCTGCCTGAAGCCTTGATTTAGCCGTACCACAAAGGGCCAAGGAATATCCTAGCCCGGATGATGACCGCAGAGTTTTGGAGAAATTGTCATGTCCAGCATTCATGAAGTGACCACAGTTACTTCAAAAGGCCAGATTACCCTGCCGAAACCCATTCGTCAGGCTTTGGGGGTTGAGGTGGGCAGCAAGGTGGCATTTGACTTTAGTGGGGGGCGGGTGACTGTTAGTCGAGTAGAAGAAGTGCAGCATACCGATCCCGCCATCGCTCAATTCCTGAGTCTGCTGGAGCGGGATATTTGTACCGCTAACGGCATAGGTAATCTGCCTGCTGAGCTGTTGGACTCGATGCAGGCCAGCCTGGGCAAACCGGTGGATTGGGATGAAGAAATCCAGGGTGATGTGGCTCTGTGATTGAGCGCCATGGCTGGAAGCTGCTGTTTCACGATTGCCTGATTGAGCAGTTGTGCCGCTTGGATGCCGCAGCCGCCCGTGCCAAGAAGCAAGATCCCGAAGGGGCGGCGAGTCAGAATGCCAATGTTAAGCTCTTCAATGCCCTGAGCAAGCTGATTCTCGAACGGGTGCCGACTGACCCTGCCAGTGATGAGTTCCGTCAGGGCAAGACCCTGGGCCCAGCTTATCGCCATTGGCGCCGAGGCAAAATCGGCAGGCGTTTCCGTCTGTTCTTTCGATTTGATTCGACCTCCCGCATCATCATCTTCGCTTGGGTCAATGACACGGAGAGTCTGCGATCTGCAGGCAGTAAGTCCGATCCTTACGTGATTTTTCAGAAGATGCTCAATTCCGGCCATCCACCAGATGATTGGGAGGCACTGTTGCAGGCGAGCAAAACCCACTGGGAACCCTGAGTGACACCCATCCTGATCTTGGAGTGGGATGAGTAGGTGGGTGAGTAGGCGCGAGGGCACGCTGCTCGTGCTCCCGAATGGGTGCTGCTTTACGGCTCAATCATTACCCTATATTCCTCAGTTAAGCCACAGAGACACAGACGACTCCAGGGCCACCGATGATCCAGTCATCGGTTTGGCATGACCTACCTCCCTGTAGGCCCGACGGAGGAGGTAGAGCGAAGCCTGGAGCCAGAGCCGACGACTCCAGGGACGGAGGAGGTAGAGCGAAGCCTGGAGCCAGAGCCGAGATCACAGAGTTGTTTCAAAGAGTTACATATCAGACCAGGCTCACCTAGAAGGTGTTGAATGTTCGCTTTCCAACACATTGATTTTTCTCTGTGTACTCTGTGGTTCTGTGGCCAAATGCTCTTTTTAGGATTACGGCTGTTGGCTGGGGAATAGCGGGGGTCTCAACTAAAGGCTTTAACCCGCAGTGGAATTGCAAGGATCTCGTGTTGTCTAGGTGATCGATAGTCTGGAAGTGGCACTGAATCTGGGCCAGTTCATCTGAGCGTTGCCTTTTGCCCTGAGTCTGTAGCACCATAGGGGTCTTTCCCCTGAGGTGCGCCGTGGCCGCCGATGCCTCCCTTTTGATCTCTACCCAGGGCCTGAGCGCCAGCTTCGGCCAGCGCGAGGTGTTGCGCGATATTCAACTGCAGGTGCGCAGCGGCGAGATCGTTACCCTGATTGGGCCTAACGGCGCCGGTAAATCTACCCTGGTGCGGCTGGTGCTGGGGCTGTTGGCCCCCAGCGCGGGCCAGCTCTGGGTCAAGCCGGGGTTGCGCATCGGCTATATGCCCCAGCGGCTCAAGCTGGATGAGAGCCTGCCCCTGTCGGCGCGTTGTTTTCTGGGGCTCTCGGGCGTCACCCAGGCCCGCCATCTGGCCGAGACCGCCGCTGAACTGGGCATTGCCCATCTGTTGCAACAGCCCATGGCGGGGCTTTCCGGCGGCGAGACGCAGCGGGTGCTACTGGCCCGCGCCCTGCTGCGCCAACCCCAGCTGTTGGTGCTGGATGAGCCGGTGCAGGGGGTGGATGTGGCCGGCCAGGCCGAGCTTTACGCCCTGATCAGCCGCATCCGCGACCGCCTGAGCTGCGGCGTGCTCATGGTCTCCCACGACCTGCATCTGGTGATAGAGTCCACTGATACGGTGCTCTGCATCAATCGCCACCTGTGCTGCTCCGGCCACCCCGAGGCCATCAGCCAACATCCGGCCTATCTGGAGCTGTTCGGTGCCAGCGCCGTGCACGGGCTGGCGGTCTATACCCATCACCACAACCACCGCCACGACCTGCACGGCAATGTGATTGACGAGGGGGCAGGGCATGGATGAGTTTATCCTGCTGGCCCTGCTGGCCGGTGCCGGTACGGCCCTGGTGGCCGGCCCCCTGGGCAGCTTCATCGTCTGGCGGCGGATGGCCTATTTTGGCGACACCATGGCCCACAGCGCCCTGCTCGGGGTGGCTCTGGGCCTGCTGCTGGAGTTGGATCTGAACCTGACGGTGGGGCTGGTGGCGGTGGCGGTGGCGCTGCTGTTGCTGTGGATGCAACGGCGCTGGCAGGTGGGGTTGGATAGCCTGCTGGGGATCATTGCCCATGGCTCGCTGTCTCTGGGGCTGGTGGCCATCGCCTTTATCGAGGATGCGCGCATCGACCTGATGGCCTATCTGTTTGGCGATATCCTTGCCGTGACCTATGCCGATCTGCTGTTGATCTGGGGCGGTGGGCTTGTCGCCCTGCTGCTGCTCTGGCGCATCTGGCGGCCCCTGCTGGCGCTGACGGTGCATGAGGAGCTGGCCCAGGTGGAGGGGGTGGCGGTGGAGCGGGTGCGGTTCGTATTCATGCTGCTGGTGGCGCTGGTGATCGCGGTATCGATGAAGATCATCGGCGTGTTGCTGATCACCTCGCTGATGATCATCCCCGCCGCCAGCGCCCGCCGCTTCAGCCGTACCCCGCCGCAGATGGCCCTGCTGGCCAGCCTCATGGCCCTGCTGGCGGTGGGGCTGGGGCTGGCCGGTTCGTTGCAATGGGACACTCCAACCGGCCCCTCCATCGTCGTTGCCGCTACCCTGCTGTTTATCGTGAGCCGATCAGTTCCCGCTTCGGCATAGCGCAGCCGTTCTGCAGGGCCCAGACCCGTACTGTGGCATCGTCGCTGTTGGTGGCCAGGAAACAGCCATCCGCCGATACTGCCAGCTTGCCGCCGCACAGATCGTGTTTCTCATAGGCCGCCAGGGTCTTGCCATCCTGGGGATCGAGTACCAGTACCGAGCTGTCGGTCTGGCGGCTGATGCTGGCCAGATCGCCGCTGGGGGTGAAGTGGATGCTGTTGATGATGCCACGGTGGTCGGTGGGTAGCACATCCAGCTTGCCGTCGGCCCGATTCCAGCGATAGACATTGAACCAGCCCGAGCCATAGACATTCTTGCCATCCGGCGAGAAGGCCAGGGAGCGCGAATAGCTGGGGCTGCGGGCAAAGTGCTTGAGCAGGTTCTTCTGCGGCTGCCACAGGCTCAGGTGGGCATCCTCATCCGCCACGGCGATCTCCTCGCCATCCGGCGACACGCCCAGGGAGCGAATCTCATCCCGCTGTATCTGACGCGCCGCCAGCAGAGCATTGTCCCGCACCCGCCAATGGCGCACCCAACCATCCTTGTGGCCGGTGACCACCTCGGTGCGGCTTGGGGCCATGACAAAGGCGGTGATCGGCGAGCCGGAGGCCCAGCGCTTGATCGGCTGACCATCGGGCTGCCAGACGGCAATATCCCCCTCGTAACCGGCGCTGACCAGATAGCCATCATCGCGCCCATAGGCTATGCCCGCCACCGACTCGGCGTGGGCCTGCCAGATCTTTTGCGTCTCCCCCTTGGGCAGATTCCATACCTTCAGCTTGCCCGACCAGCCGCCCGAGGCCAGGCGGTCACTGTTGCGATTGATGGCCAGGGCACTGCCGCCGGAGTCACCGGCGTTGCTGAGTTTCTTCAGGGGCGGCTCAGGTTTGAGATCGGGGCCGGTGCAACCGGCAGTGATGAAGGGAACCAGGGCCAGGGCGAGTCGTGTTTTCTTGTGCATGATGCTTCCCGAAGAGATGTTGAAAAAGAGAGGAATCTCAGAGGGAAAATAGGACATATTTAATCTTATTTCAAGAAAAATTATTTAACTTGATGTTTTTGATCAAACAAAATGCGCAACCACTCAGGCCGTTAAGCCCTTGGTGAGCGGTTTTTTGCCCCAAGAAATCCCCCCCTGCCCCCCTTTGTAAAAAGGGGGGGTGTCCTCCCCTTTGCAAAAGGGGGATTGAGGGGGATTGACGAAATCCTCTCTGGCCCCCTTTAGTGAGAGCTGAGATTGCGACCAGGCATTGGGTTTTTGGCAATGGGGGGTAGGGGAGTGCAGGCCGGGGATTGTGTATTATGTGATGAGGGGATGCCGCTCGCCTTTGGTCCTCAAACGGGGGCGGGGATGAGTGGTTTCCAGGTGACTTGAATAAGATTAAAGAGGTAGTGGCATGAGTAACTGGTCAATAGATGGGGATGAATTCAAGGTGTTGGTGAATGACGAGGAGCAGCATTCGATCTGGCCCTCGGCGCAGCCGATTCCGGCAGGATGGCAGCAGGTTGGGCCGGTTGGGCCAAGGCAGGAATGCCTGGATTGGATCAATGAAAACTGGACAGATATAGCCCCATTATCGGTACGCAGCGTCAAGCATTGATTCTATGCTGCTACAGGCATCACTTCGAGTCCTGTTTCGCCATATAGCTATAGATTACAGGCACGGTATAGAGGCACAGCAGGGTGCCGAACAGCATGCCGAAAAACACCACGGTGCCCAGATCGCGGCGGCCCACGGCACCGGCACCACTGGCCAGCATCAAGGGGATCACGGCGATGATGATGGCCGATGCGGTCATCAGGATTGGCCGCAGGCGCAGGGTGGAGGATTCGATAATCGCCTCAACGGCACTCATGCCTTTGTTGATGCGTAGCTGATTGGCAAACTCGACCATCAGAATGCCCTGCTTGGAGATCAACCCAATCAGGGTGACCAGGCCGATCTGGGTGTAGATGTTGATGGTGCTGAAGCCAAGATTGATGGGCACCAGGGCCGCCGCCATGGCCATGGGTACGGTGAGCAGTATGATAAAGGGATCGCGCAGGCTATCGAACTGCGCTGCCAGCACAAGAAAAATCACCACCAGGGCCATGACAAAGGCCAGCATCAGGCTGTCGCCCTCCTTGATGTAGTCGCGGCTCTCGCCCTTCCAGTCATGGCCCACGCCCTGGGGCAGTTCTTCCGCTGCCAGTTTCTCCACATAGGCCAGGGCCTGACCCATGCTGACCCCGGGCAGCATGACGGCGGACAGGGTGGCGGCATTGAGTTGTTGGAACTGGGCCAGGCTCTCGGGGCCGGCGCGGGTGTTGATATCGATCACCGAGCCCAGGGGGATGAGTTCACCCAGATCGGTGCGGATCTGCAGGTCCTTGAGCAACTCGGGGTCGTTGCGCCAGTCGGCCTGTAGTTGCGGGATGACCTTGTAGCTGCGCTCATCCCGGTCAAATCGATCGACATAGCCGCCGCTCATGCCCAGGGCCAGGGTCTGACCTATGGTCTCCATGCTCAGGCCCAGCTCATTGGCCATGTCCCGGTCCACGGAGATGGCCGCCAGGGGGTTGTCGAATTTCAGGTCCATATCGGCATAGGCGAACAGGCCTGAGGCCATCAGCTTTTCCTGCAGGCTATTGCCCAGGGCATAGAGTTCCTCAAAGGTCTTGTTACCGCTGAACACAAACTGGATCGGCAGGCCGCCGCTGGAACCGGGCAGGGTGGGCATGGGGTAGCTTGTCATCTGCAGCCCGGCAACCCGGGCCAACCTGCCCTGCAGCTCGGGCTGGATCTGCATCTGGCCGCGCTGGCGCTGCTCCCAGGGCTTGAGGATTTGGAAGCCGAATACCCCATTGGGACCAGGCATGCCGTTGATCAGAAAATAATCTTCGGTCTCGGGGATGGAGCCGACCTTGTCGCCGATCTGCTGGGAATAGGTCTGGGTGAAGGCAAAGCTGGCGCTCTTGGGTGCTGCGCCGCTGAACATGAGTACGCCCTGATCCTCGGTGGGGGCCAGTTCCGCCTGGCTGCTGGTCCACAGATAGGGGATAGCGGCAAGCAGGGCAAAGAGGATGATCAATACCGGCGCGCGGTTTTCCAGATTCTTGTGCAACTGGCCACGGTAGGCCTCCTGGATGCGGCCGAACAGGCGCTCGATAAAACGCTGCAGCGGGCTTTGCTGGGAGGGGGTGAGTACCTTGGCGCACATCATGGGCGAGAGTACCAGGGCGACCACGCCGGAGATGAATACGGCCGCCGCCAGGGTAAAGGCAAACTCCTTGAACAGGGCCCCGGTCAGCCCCCCCATGAAGCCAATGGGGGCATAGACGGCGGCCAGGGTCAGGGTCATGCTGATGATGGGAACGGCCATTTCACGCGCCCCGAGCAGGGCCGCCTGCAGGGAGGGCTGGCCATCCTCGATATGTCGGCTGATGTTTTCCACCATGACAATGGCGTCATCCACCACCAGGCCCACCGCCAACACCAGGGCAAGCAGGGTGAGCAGGTTGATGGAGAAGCCCAGCAGTTGCATCAAAAAGACCACGCCGACGATGGATAGGGGGATGGTGACCAGGGGTACCAGTACGGCACGGAAGGAACCCAGAAACAAAAACACCACCAGGATCACAATGGCGATGGCCTCCAGCAAGGTGCTGATGACCTCATCGATGGAGGCGTTGATGTAGTCGGAGACGTCATAAATCAGCTTCACCGCCAGCCCCTTGGGCATCAGGCGCTGGATCTCGGGCAATTCCTGCTTCACCGTTTTGGCCACATCCAGGGGGTTGGCCCCCGGCGTGGGGCTGATGCTTAGCATCACGGCCCGTTTGCCGTTGTGGATTACCTCGGAGTAGGGGTTCTCCGCCCCCAGCTCAACCTGGGCAACATCGCTCAGGCGAATCAAGCGGTCATCGGTGCGGGATAGGACCAGATCTTCGAAGTCCTCCACCGTCTGCAGATCGGTGTCGGCACTGATGTTGATTTGCACATAATCGCCCTCGCTGGAACCCACCGAGGACATGGCATTGTTTGCCCTCAGGCCCGCCACCAGCTGGGGTATGTCCAGGCCGACGCTGGCCAGGCGCTGGGGGTCGATCCAGATACGCATGGAAAAGGCCTTGCCCCCCATGAGCTTGGCCTCGGCCACCCCATTCAGCGACTGTAGCTTGGTCTTTACCTCGCGGTTGATGTATTCGGTGATCTGCTCCGGCGAGAGCAGGTCGCTGTAAAAACTCAGATAGAGCAGGCCGGTATCGCTGCCGGTCTCCCGCGTCACCAAGGGGCTCTGCGCCGATTCGGGCAACTCGCCCCTGATGCCGGCCATGCTGGTCAATACCTCGGTCATGGCGACATTGCCATCGGCACCCAGTTGCAGATAGAGGCTGACCTGACTCATGCCCTGGCTGCTGCTGGCGGAGATGTAGTCCAGGCCCTCGATGGCAGCCACCGCCTGCTGGATGGGCGTGGTGACAAAGCCCTGCACCAGCTTGGCGCTGGCCCCCGGATAGGCGGTTACTATGGAGATGGTGCTCTTGTCCAGCTGCGGGAACTGGCGCAACTGAACCTCGCGAAGCGCGTTCAGGCCGAGCAGAAAGATCAGGGTACAGACCACCAGGGCCAGTACCGGGCGGCGGATGAAGATATCGGTAAAGCCCATGTCAGAGGCCTTTGCCGTTGTTGTTGATTTGGGGCATGACGCTATTGTCCACCTGCACCCTCATGCCGTCCTTTAGTTTGCCCTGGCCGGCGATGACGACATCATCCCCCGCATTCAGGCCCTGCAGTACCTGCACCTGGCCATCGCGCACCATTCCCAGCTTGACCTGGTGTTGACTGACCTGGGTCTTGCCCCCCTGGTCTGTGACCACAAAAACGCTATCGCCATAGAGGCTATAGAGAATCGCCAGCTTGGGCACCACCAGCACCGACTCGGGCTTGCTCACCGGGATCTGAATGGAGCAGAACATGCCGGGCAGCAGCTTGCCATCCGGGTTATCGGCCAGGGCTTCCACCTCCAGGGCGCGGTTGTTCTTGGTCAGTCGGTTGGACTTGGCGCTGATCCTGGCCGTGAAGCGTTCTCCCGGAAAGGCGTCCAGGGTGAACTCGACGGTCTTGCCCACCTGGACCAGGGAGAGATAGCGTTCCGGCACAAAAAAGTACAGCAACATCTTCCGCTTGTCACTCAGCTCAACGATGGGTGCGCCCATGGAGACAAAGGCCCCGGTCTCCAGCTTCTTCAGCCCCAACACCCCATCAAAGGGGGCCTTGAGCAGCTTGTGCCTGATCAGGTCCTGGATGCGGTCCACCTCGGCCTGGGCCGCCTCTACCTGTTCATTGGCTTGATCTATATCCGAGGGTGCCACCATGCTGCGCTGCTGTAGCTCCTGCTTGCGTTTCAGGTTGGCCTGGGCCAGATCCAGCGCCGCCCTGGCACCCTTGAGTTGCGCCTGTTCCGGGGTATCGTCGATCTTCACCAGCGCATCCCCCGCCTTCACCTCCTGGCCCGACTGAAAATAGATATCGGTGATAATGCCGCCCTCCTGGGCATCCAGCTCGACGGAGCGGCGTGCCAGCAGATTACCCGTGGCATTGATCTGCTGACGCCAGCTGAGATGGGTCACCTTTGCCGTGGAAACGGTCTGCACCGGGGCCGGGCGCTGGGCCATGGCCTGTTGCAGCTGCTCGGCCTGAAGGGTCTTCCAGCCGTAGTAACCGCCAAAAACCAGGGCAACGAGCAGAAGGCTTGCAAGGGTGCGAAGGGTCATGGATATTCCTGTAGGTATCGAGGGGCGAGCGGCAGGGTCCCGGAAGATATGAAAGCCCGCTTGGCGAGCGGGTGGCTTGACACAGGCCGGGATAACGCCCGGCCAGACAGCCGTTGCTGAACGAGTGAAATAAACGCTGGGAATGATACCCTTTTTTCGGCCTGGGGTTTAGTGTGAAATATCCGTGGCAACTCCCGCGTCCCCAGTCCCGAACCCCGCGCTAGGGGGGCTTCATGTTCCGAGGTGATGCCGCCCGCTCCATGTCCGTTAGCTCGAGCCCTGCCTGAGTTGCTCAATGGCCCGCTCAATATCCCCTTGCAGCCGCTGCTGCAGGGGTTCCAGCTGGGCCATGAGGCCTGCCGTGTCCTCCAACCTTTCCGCTTTGCCTGCCAGCTCCAGGCGCTGGGCCAGGGCGCAGAAGTGGCTGGCCCCCAGGTTGCTTGCCGCCCCCTTGATCTTGTGCGCCAGGCGGCCTATGGCCTGGGCATCCTGCGCCGTCACGGCCTGCTGTAGCTGTTGCTGCATCTGTGGCAGGCCCTGCTGCAGATCCTTGAGTACCTGGGTCATGATCTCGGCATCGCCCATCATCATCTGCTGTAGGCACTGGTGGTAATCGAACAGGGGCGCTGGTGGGGGCGCTGGCAGCTCGCTGGTATCGGCCACTCTGGTCTGCTGGGCCTCGACCAGGTGGCGTTGCAGCATGGCCTGGAGCTGGTCTGGCTGGACCGGCTTGCTGATGTAGTCGTCCATGCCCGCCTCAAGGCAGGCCTCGCGCGCGCCCTCCATGGCGTTGGCGGTCATGGCGATCAGGGCTATCTGGTGGTTACGCACCGGGCTTGCGGGGTCACGGATGCGCCGCGCCGCCTGGTAGCCGTCCATCACCGGCATCTGGGCGTCCATGAACACCAGGTCGTAATCGTCCTCGCTCAGCCGTTGCAGGGCCTCGGCACCGTTGTTGGCGCAGTCCACCTCAAGCCCCATGCGTTCGAGCAGGCCGCGGGCCACCAGTTGATTGGTACTGACGTCATCCACCACCAGCACCCGTGCGCTGAAGCCTGTGCGCAGGTTTGGCCCGCTGTCCTTGGCCTGGGCCTGGCCTGCGCCCAGGGGGAGGCTGAAGCTGAAGGTGGAGCCTTGCCCAAGCTGGCTTTCCACCGCCATCTGACCGCCCATCAATTCCGTCAGTTGTTTGCTGATGGCCAGCCCCAGGCCGGTGCCGCCGTACTTGCGCGTGGTCGAACTGTCGGCCTGGCTGAAACGCTGGAACAGCCCCTCCTGCTGCTCCCGGCTCATGCCAATGCCGCTGTCCTGGACGCTGAAATGCAGCCAATGGGGGTCTGAATCCGGTTGCAGGCGGCGGCAGCTGAGGCGGATGCTGCCGCTTTCGGTAAATTTGATGGCATTGTTGAGCAGGTTGACCAGAATCTGGCGAATCCGCCCCATGTCGCCCCGGCACCACTGGGGCAGATCGTCGGCCAGGTCCAGTTGCAGCAGCAGGCCCTTGTCTTCGGTGCTAACCCGCATCAGGGCGGCGATGTCGTGCAGCAGACGGGGCAAGTCGAAGTTGACCGATTCCAGGTTCAGCTTGCCGGACTCGATCTTGGAGAAATCGAGGATGTCGTTGATGATCACCAGCAGGGATTCGGCGCTGGTCTTGATGGTCTCGGCCTGCTCCCGCTGGCTGGGGCTGAGGGGCTCGTCCAGCAGTAGGTTGGTCATGCCGATGACGCCGTTCATCGGGGTGCGGATCTCGTGGCTCATGTTGGCCAGGAATTCACTCTTCGCCTGATTGGCCGCCTCGGCCCTGGCCCAGGCGTCCTCCATCTGGCGTTGCAGGCGCTTGGTTTCGCTGATGTCCTGCAGGGTGCCGTGGGTGCTCAGGGGGCGGCCGTTTTCGGCATAGAGGCTGTGGCCGCGTAGTTGCACCCATTTGATCTGATCGTCCGCCAACAGCAGGCGGTGCTCCAGGGCAAAGTCCTCATGGGCCAGTATGGCGTGGGTGTAGGTCTGTTGCAGCAGGTTGCGGTCCTGTGGATGGATCATTTGCCAAAAGGCCTCAAGGCTGGGGCGGAATTGGCCGGGCTTTTGGTTGAAGATGTGGTACACCTCATCCGACCACCACAGCTCATCAGTGTCGTGCTCCACCACCCAATTGCCCAGCTGGGCTATCTGCTGGGCCTGGTTCAGGCGCTGGGTGGCCAGCTCCACCTCGTGTTGCAGGCGGCGGCCGATGGCGCGAAGCGCGACGTACAGCAACGCCTCCAGCAGCAGAAAACTGAGCAGGGCGAGGCCGATGTTGCGCCACAGGCCCTGCTCGAAACTGGCCATCAGATCGCTGATATCACGCCAGAACAGGGCCTGGCCCACCGCTGGCCGTTGCGGCTGTTTGCTGCCCAGGTAGTCCCGGATGGGCAGGCCGTACAGGGCCAGGGTGCGCCCCTGCCGGCGCAGCAGACGCACCTTGGAATCACGGAACAGGGGGCCGGATTGGGTGATGGCCGCCTGGATGATGTCGCGCACCTCGGGGCGAGAGGTCTCCTCCAGATAGCAATCACAGCCGGGTATGGGCGGGCCGTATTTCTGCCGGATGAATTTTGGCCACACCGCGCCCTCGATGTGGGCGCGGGTGAGCAGCACCGCAGCGCCCATGTTGAAGTGGCGGTCCATGCTTTGCAGCAGGTTGGCATAGGAGCTGCCAGCCTCCAGCGCGCCCACATGCACCGGCTTGCCACTGTCCGGGTCTGTGGCCCAGACCGGCACCACGCCGCGCAGACCGGCATAGACCCGACCGGTCTCGAAACCGACCCTGGGGCGTTGTTCGCGGTTGGTATCGACAATGGTGAAGCGGGTATTGTCCATGCGGTCGCCGAACTTGTCCGGCCGATGCACGCGCAGAAAGCTCAGTGAGCCGGGGGCCAGATGAAAATGCAGCTGGCGGCCCTTGAGGTCCTGCATGATCTTGTTCCAGCTGGGGCCGATCTCTTCCAGCAAGGCCTGGCGCAGGGCGGCGGCCCGCTCGCCACCGGGGCCGCCGCCCTCGGCGGCTACCGCCCGTTTACCGGCCAGAAACAGCTGCTGTAGCTTGCTGCTGTTGCTGACCAGGGAGGCGAGCATGAGCAGGTTGTCGGTGGCGCTGTTCTGCTGGGCGAGGAAGGCGCGGCCATAGGCGTCCTGCTGCTGGGCCAGCTCGTTGTGCAGCTGCTTGCTGGCGTACTGGTAGTTGATGTAGATAAACAGGCCGTTGGCCAAGGCAATGGCCAGGCTGAGCAGCAGGAAGATGAGTAGGCGGCGGCCGGGTTTCACGGGGTATGTGACAGTCAAGCAGCAATTTCATGCGCCACACCCATTGCCAAACGGCGCTCCCGCTGGGCGGCAAAGGCCAGTGCAGCACGCAAGTGCACCGTCTGGAGGCTGGGGAAATCGGTCAGGATTTCCGACTCGCTCATCCCGCCTGCCATGTATTCGAGGATGTCGTACACCGTAATGCGCGTACCCTTGATGCAGGGTTTGCCGCCACGAACATCGGGATCAATGGCAATGAATTGGCTGTAGTCGGTCATGAATCACGCTCCTTAAGCGGGAAATACTAGGAGCCTGTCGGATTTAGGATGCTCCTACTGCGCCGGTGGGAAGAACGGCCCAAATTTCCCCGATTTTTCGTTGCGTAGGTCCACTATGCGCCTCAAAATCGTGAAAATTTGTTCTCGCTCTCCCACCTTGCTCGCTACGGGCACCTAAACCCGACAGGCTCCTAGCCGGAGTGAGGCTGGCAAGGGTTCATGCCTTCAGCTTCCTACTGACTGGGTAGCTCGGGATGCGCACCTGCGGTGTCCCCAGGTCGGCCCGATGTGGCAATGGCTTAACTCTAGCCCCTGCTGGACACAAATACATTGATTTGGGTCAGTCCGCCTGTGCGATCAGGCTCGGCTACCACTGGCCGCTGCGTGCTGCGCGGGGTATCATGCCAGCCTTTTCGCGTAGCGCTAAGCCCGGATTCCGCTGCGCTGCATCCGGGCTACAGGCTAAGCAAACTACCCCAGTCCCAAGTTCAGAACCCATATAGACCAATCATCTTGCACGCGCTCTCCATTCAAAACCTCAGTAAGACCTACGCCGGTGGGGTGCAGGCGCTCAAGGGCATCAGCCTGGATATGGCCGAGGGTGATTTCTTTGCCCTGCTTGGTCCCAATGGGGCCGGCAAGTCCACCGCCATCGGCATCATCTGCTCCCTGGTCAACCCCGGTGGTGGCGATGTGCAGGTGTTTGGCCACTCCCTGCGGCGTGATCCGGCCGGGGTCAAGCGGCAGATCGGCCTGGTGCCGCAGGAGTTCAACTTCAATCCCTTCGAGCCGGTGGCCGAGATCCTGGTAAATCAGGCCGGTTATTACGGCATCCCACGGCGCCGGGCCTGGGGCCGGGCCGAGCAGTATCTCAAGCAGCTGGAGCTGTGGGACAAGCGTGCCGAGCAGGCACGGGATCTGTCCGGCGGCATGAAGCGACGCCTGATGATCGCCCGCGCCCTGATGCACCGACCGCGCCTGCTGATCCTGGACGAACCCACCGCCGGGGTGGATATAGAAATCCGCCGCTCCATGTGGGACTACCTGCGCGGTATCAATGAGGAAGGGGTGAGTATCATCCTCACCACCCATTACCTGGAAGAGGCCGAGAGCCTGTGCCGCACCCTGGCGATTATCAACCAGGGGGAGATCGTCGAGCATTCCAACGTCCAGGAACTGCTTACCCGGCTGAGTAGCGAGAGCTTCATGTTGAACCTGAAACAACCGGTGGCCCAGGTGGCCCCCCTGCCGGATTACTGGCTGGCGCACCCCGAGCCTGGAGTGGTGGAGGTGTGCATCAGCCGTGGTCAGAGCCTGAATCGGGTGTTTGCCCATCTGGATGCCCAGGGCATAGAGGTGGCCAGCCTGCGCAACAAGCAGAATCGTCTGGAGCAGCTGTTCATCGGCCTGTTGCAGCAGGGACGGGAGAAGGCCAATGGCTGAGCACCCCTACTGGATTGCCTACCGCACCCTGGTGATCAAGGAGGTGCTGCGCTTCTCCCGTATCTGGGTACAGACGGTGCTGCCGCCGGCCATTACCACCACCCTGTATTTCATCATCTTCGGCCGCCTGATCGGCGAGCAGATCGGCCAGATGGACGGGGTGCGCTATATCGATTACATAGTGCCGGGGCTGATCCTGATGGCGGTGATCACCAACAGCTACGCCAATGTGGTGTCGTCCTTCTATCAGGCCAAGTTTCAGCACCATATCGAGGAGCTGCTGGTCTCGCCCATGCCCAACTGGGTGGTGCTGCTGGGCTTTGTCAGCGGCGGCGTGGCCCGTGGCATGGTGGTGGGCCTGTTGGTGATGGCGGTGGCCTTTGTGTTTGCCGACCCGCCGCTGCATTCGGTGGCGGTGACCCTGGTGGTGTTTCTGCTCACCTCGGTGTTGTTTGCCCTGGGCGGCTTCATCAACGCCGTCTATGCCAAGAGCTTTGACGACATCACTATAGTGCCCAACTTTGTTCTCACCCCGCTGACCTATCTGGGTGGGGTGTTTTATTCCATCGATCTGCTCTCGCCCTTCTGGCAGCAGGTCTCCCTGTTCAACCCGGTGCTTTACATGGTCAATGCCTTTCGCTTTGGTTTGCTCGGGGTTTCCGATATTTCCCTCTGGACTGCCCTGGGTATGATCTTGATCTTCATCATGGTCCTGGCCGTATTTAGCCTCAGACTGCTCGACCGTGGCGTGGGGGTCAAGAGTTAGCCTTCAGCCTGTCTATCGAGTCCGCAAGTCACGGACCCCAGAGGATAACCAATGACCGTATTACATTTACAGGAGGCCAAGCCCAAGCAGCGCCTGGCCCTGTGGGAGCTGGGCTTTCGCCCCTTCTTCTTGCTCGCCTCATTCTATGGTGCGCTGGCCTCTGGCCTGTGGATGCTGGTGTACTTCCTGCACCTGGACTGGGTACCGGCGGGCATGACACCGAACTACTGGCACGCCCATGAGATGGTGTTCGGCTTTGGCATTGCTGTGGTGTCCGGCTTCCTGCTCACCGCCATCATGAATTGGACCGGGATCCAGACCATCCAGGGTAGGCCCCTGATGCTGCTCACCGCAGCCTGGATCGCGGCGCGGCTGGCCTTCCTGCTGCACGCCCCCTGGTGGCTGAGCCTGCTGATCGAACTGGTCTTTTACGCCGGCCTGCTGGCGGCGGCCTGCAGCCCCATGTACCGGGTACGGCAGTGGCGCAACCTGGCCATCTTCGGTTCCAAGGTGTTGCTGCTGGGCGCGGGCAATGTGCTGTTCCTGCTCGGCTGGGCCGGGCTGGTGGCGGATGGTATGCGCATGGGTCTCTACACCGGGGTGCTGATCCTCATGTCCCTGGTGTTCACCATGGGACGGCGCGTGATCCCCTTCTTCATCGAGCGCGGCATGGGGCTGGATCATCGCCTGCGCAATGCCAAATGGGTGGATCTGACCAGCCTGGTGGGCATCCTCGGCCTTTGGCTGGCGGAGATGCTGGCCCCGGCCTCGCTGTGGACGGCGGGCTTTGCCCTGCTGGCCGGTGGGGTGCAGTTGTTTCGCCTGGCCTGGTGGTATGCGCCGGGTATGTGGCGGCATTCGCTGATCTGGGTGCTCTGGGCGGCACTGGCCTTTGTCACCCTGGGGCTGCTGCTCAAGGCCCTGGCCGATTGGCAGGGTCTGGCACCCTTTGCCGCCTGGCATGCCATCACCTACGGCGGTATCGGCCTGGTCACCCTGGGCATGATGGCCCGCGCCAGCCTGGGCCACAGCGGCCGCAGCGTGATGGAGCCGCTGCCGATACTGACGCCGATCTTCTACGCCCTGGCCATCGGCGGTCTGATCCGGGTATTCGGCCCCATCCTGCTGCCTGGCCTCTACGGCCTGATGATCGGCCTGTCGCAGACCATCTGGATCCTCAGCTTCGCCACCTTCTTCCTCGCCTATGTGAACATCTGGCTCAGGCCGGCCCTGGGGCGGTTTTGAGTCAAATCAGCCCGGCGCTGCGTTGGTCGCTGAGCCAGTAGAAGCTGAAGGGCGAGATCACCAGCTGATCCTTGAACAGGGCCGGGGTGCTGCCGCCGGCCAGGTTGTGCATCTGGCGGAAATGGAAGCGGCCACGCAGGCCCAGGTCGTCCAGGTTGAGATACTGCGGGTGGGCATCGAAATTGGCCACCACCAGGATCACCTCGTTGAGGTGCTCCGGGTGGTTGCGCAGGAAGGCGAACAGGTGCGGGTTTTCTACCTGCAGCAGTTCACGGTTGTTGTAATCGGCAAAGGCGGGGATGGTCTTGCGGATCTCGATCAGCTTCTTCAGGCCATCGAACAGGCGTTGCTCCACCGAGCCGTGGCGGTGGCGTTGCTCTGCCTTGTCCCAGTCGATGCGCGGTCGGTGCATCCATCGATTGTCGTTGGCCTTTTCCAGGTCTTCAAGGAAGCTGCGGTCGTTGATGGTGCCTATCTCATCGCCGTAGTAGAGCAGGGGGATGCCGCCGAACGCCAGGATCATGCCATGCAGCAGCAGGATCTGACGTATGGAACGGTCGATGGCGGCCTCATCGTTGCGCTCCACCGCCGTTTCCAGCCCTACCAGCGAGGCCAGGGAGCCGGAGATGCGCGCGTCGCCGGTCTTCTCGTTGCGGCCAAAGGGCTGGCCGCGGGCGTCCGAGTCCTCGTACTGGCCGGTGAAGTAGTCCACCAGAAAGCGCCGGTGGGCGATGGGTTCGTAGCCCACGCGGCGGATGTCTTCATCGTCAAAGCCCAGGCCGATGTCGTCATGGCAGCGCACATAGTTCAGCCAGGTGGCCCGATCCAGCTTGTGCGGCAGGCTGCGGATGCCCTGGTTGAGCAGGCGCGCGTTCTTGGTGGCGGTGGCGTCCCACAGCAGAGCCATGAAGGTGGCGTTGTAGGCGATCTCGCACTCCTTGGCGATGACCGCGTCCTCGCCGAAGTATTTGATGATCTCCGAGGGGGCGACTATGGCCTCGGCGATGAACAATACCCCAGGGGCTGTGACCTGACAGCAGTCCTTCATCAGTTGCAGTAATAGGTGCGCCTCGCGCTGGTTCTGGCAGTTGGTGCCGACCTTCTTCCAGAGGAAGGCCACGGCATCCAGGCGCAGCACGTCGGCACCGCGGTTGGCCCAGAACAGCAGGATGTCGATCATCTCGATGAACACCGCCGGGTTGCTGTAGTTCAGGTCCCACTGATAGCTGTTGAACACGCTCATCACCCAGCGCTGCATCCGCGCATCCCAGGTAAAGTTACCCGGTGAGGTCTCGGGGAAGATCTCCGGCATGGTCTCCTCGAACATGTCGGGCAGGTCACGGTTGGCGAAGACGTAGTAGTAATCCTGATATTTCTGCTCGCCTTGGCGGGCCCGTTCGGCCCACTCGTGTTCGTCCGATGTGTGGTTGACCACTACATCCAGCACCAACAATATTTCACGTCGGCGCAACTCGGCTGACAGCTCCAGCAGGTCGTCCATGCTGCCGTAGCGGGCATTGATGTCACGGAAATCGCTCACCGCGTAGCCGCCATCGCTAGCCCCCTTGGGGCATTTGAGCATGGGCATCAGGTGCACCATGTTCACCCCCAGCTCCTGAAAATAGGGAACGTGGTCCCTGACCCCTTGCAGGTTCTCGGCAAAGCCATCGGCATACAGGGCCATGGCCACCCACTCCTGACTGAGAAACCAGTTGTGCTCCTTCTCTCGACCGTGGTCGGTCTGCAACAGCTCATCGGAGCGCTCCACATAGCGCCGCGCCATTACCTCCACCAGCTGGATAATTTGCTCCTGAAAGTCCTCACGCTGGCCGTAGAGATGATGGAACAGGGAATAGATGGCGTAAAAATTCGCCCCCAGGCGGGTGTAGAAATAGCGCAGGTCCTGCCGCTGCAACTCCGGCGTGAGGGCGTCGAGGATGTCATTGAGCAGGGAGTGGGACACCTGTTCGTACATATTACAGCTCCCAAGTCTTGTGCAGGCAGCTATACAGCTGCGGGTCGGCGGCGGTGGCACCGCGTTGGCCGACGATGAGCGAGGCGAACTGCTGGGCGCGCTGGAGGATCAGCTCGGCAGGCCAGTGGCGCGTCAGGCCCAGCAGGCTGACCGCGGCAAAGGCGTCACCGGCACCAACGGTGTCAACCACCTGGATATCGGCCTCTGGGCGGACTTGGCTGAAATGGCCCTCGGCATCCAGGGCAAAGGCCCCGGCGGCACCCTGGGTGACGATGATCCAGCGCAATCCGTTGTCTTGCAGCAGAGCGCTGGCCTTTTGCTCCAGGTCCGCGCCCTGGCTGACCAGGCTGTTTAACTCCTCGTCGTTGATCTTTAGCCAGTGGGCCTGGCCGATCAGTTGCAGCACCTGTTCGGCCTGCCACCAGGGTGACCGCAGGTTGACGTCGAAATAACGCGGCACCGGGCAGTCCTGGCTGAGACGGGCGAAGCAGGCGGCGGAGTCATCGCTGCGCAGACCCAGGCTGCCGTGGTAGAGCAGACCGGGCCGCAGCGGCGGCAGGGCCCTTGCCTCTATGTGGTCCCAGGCGCGGTCGCTGACGATGTCGTAGCTGGGTTGACCGTTCTGGATCCTGACCTGTACCTCGCCGGTAGGGTAGCGGGAATCCAGTTGCAGCCCGGCGCTGCTCATGCCCCAGTCGATCATGCGGCGGCGGATCTGATGGCCCAGGGGGTCATCGCCCACCCGGCTGATCAGTATGGGCCTCAGGCCGAAGCCCTGCAGGTGCCAGGCGACATTGAAGGGGGCTCCGCCGAGTATCCGGCTGCCGTCATCAAAGCAGTCGAACAGGACTTCGCCGAAGAGTACAGGTTGGGTGCTGGGATCTGGGTTCATGTATTGCTCCTGTGGTGTTGACCACAACGCCAGGGGTGATCATGCCAGCGCTAAGCTCTGACAGGGACGGACATCCAGGCACTCGGGATTCGACAGTTGCCAGGGCTGCCGCACAGTAACCCGATGCGGTCGGAACGAAACAATCATCCCTGTCACGCATGGCCCAAGACCTGCTGGGCCGCTGCGGGGAAGAAATGCGCCACCCCCTCCAGGATACCGGCGCTGTAGTTGCCGTTCATTTGCCCAAGGCCTCTGGCGAGCAGTAATCGTTCACTGTGGCCGGCGATCGCGGCCATCTCCCGGGCCTTGTCGCGCACGCTGGAGTGGGCGTTGGCCACCAGCACCGAGGGCACCGATGAGATCAGCAGGGGCAGGTCGTTGCCGCTATCGCCGGCGTAGAGGATGGATTCTACCGGTAGATCAAGCAGGCGGCGCAGATAGTGCAGGGCGTGGTATTTGTCGGCATGGCGCGGCAGCACATCCAACAGGCCGATGGCGGCCGGTTCATCCACGCTCCAGACCAGGCTGGCGGCCACCCCGCGTTGTTCCAGCAGGTCGCTCAGCTGGCTGTCGAGTTGTTCCTGATCGTCTTGCAGGCTGAAGTAATAGCTCAGCTTGTAGGTATTCTGCTTGCTGTATTCCTGCAGGCGCAGGGCGCGCACCGGGCTGAACAGCTGACACAGCTGTTCATGGTTGTGGCCCTTCCAGTCCTGGGCGATGAGTTCATGCCAGTCGCTCAGCAACTGCCAGTCACCGTTGCGCAAATCGTAGATATTGGTGCCCACGTCGCTGATGACGAAGTCCGGCTGGGGCAGGGAGTAGGAATAGATGGCCCGCTGCACCAGATCCTTGTCACGGCCACTGACATAGGCCAGGGTCAGCCCGGCCTGCGCGCAGAGCTGCCGGAACAGGGGCCTGGCCTGGGGTGATTCGGGCTGCACCCCGTTGGGCAGCAGGGTGCGATCCAGGTCGGTGCCGAGCAGGCGCAGGGAGGGCTTCATCGGGTCGAATCCGCCCCCTCGGGTTGCAGCGCGCAGTCGCGGAAGAAGTGGTAGTGATCTATCGCCTCCAGGATGCCGGCCGCGCCCTCGCCCTGGGCAAAGTAGATGCGGTCGATGTCGGCCAGCTTGGACAGCTCCTCGTGGTGGCGGTTGCCGACCACCACGGCCATGGTATTGCCACGCATCATGTCTTCATCGGCACCGGAGCCGCCGGCCACCAGGACATGCTCCAGGGGCAGGCCCCAGCTGGTGGCCAGGTAGCGCAGGGCCATGCCCTTGCTGGCGCGGATCGGCAGCACATCCAGATACTGGCCAAAGGAGAGCACCACGTTGGCGGCCAGTTCCTCCTGATGCAGCAGCTGGTTGATCTCCTCCAGCGAGGGGGCCTGCTTGGGGTCGATGTAGTAGCTGAGCTTGAACGGGCTCTGCTCGGACTTGGGTTGCAGCACCAGGCCGGGCAGGCTGTTCAGGCGTCGGCGCACGCTCTTCAGGGACCACTGTTTTTCGATATGGCGCGACCAGGCCTCGTCCTTGGTCAGCTTGGGGGCGTAGTAGATCTCGGTACCGCCGCTGGTGATGAGTACGTCCGGCTCGGGGATCTGGTAGCGCTTCATCTCCTTCAGGGCGGAATCCAGCCGCCGCCCGGTGGCAATGCCGAAGGTGGCGCACTTGCGGTTTTGCCGCAGCAGGCGGATCAACTCGGGCAGGGCCTCGGGATTGGCCAGCAGATTCTGATCCAGGTCGGAGAAGATGGCCCGGTTGTTGTAGGTCTGCTGCCGTTGGGTGGCCGGGCGGCGGATCAGGGGTGGCGAGGTGCGCTCGGCCAGGGAGCGGGTCTCGGCCAGATAGTGCTCGACGTGGGCATCCCAGGAATAGTGCCGACGCACCCCCTCCAGGCCCTGGCGTGAATGCAGCTGCCAGCCCTCCCAGTCGAACAGCACCTGGCCGATGCCGGCGGCAATGGCGGCAGGGTCCAGGGGGTTGATCAGCACCCCGTTGTTGCAGTTGCCGATGATATCCGTGGGACCACCGTCCTCAGTGGCGACCAGGGGCAGGCCGCTGGCGGCGGCCTCGATCAGGGTCAGGCCAAAGGGTTCGGTCAGGGCTGGGTTGACGAAGACACCACCGGACAGGGTGGCCAGGCGGTAGATCAGGGGCACGTCCTCGGCCTTGTGGTGCTTGGGGTAGGCCACCTTGCCGTAAAGATCATAGTGGTCGATCAGGATGAGCAGTTCGGAGAGCACCTCCTGGGCACCTTCCTCCAGGTCCTGGATGTCATCGCGGTTGCCCGCCACCAGCACCAGATTGGCCGCCTCCTGTAGCGGCTTGCTCTCGCCATAGGCACGCACCAGGGCGCTGATGTTCTTGCGCGGGTCGGGGCGGGACAGGGCCAGGATCATGGGCCGCTCTGGTTCACGCAGAAAACGGCCGATCTCGGCGGCAATGGCCGATTGCCATTCCTTGCCCTCCGGCGGATGAAACTGCGACAGGTCAGTACCCGGCGGGATGACCCGCATCTGCTCCGGCTGGTAGTAGTCGTATAGCTCGTACTGCTCCTCGATCTCCTGATGGGTGCTGGTGATTACCCGCTCGGCGGTGGCCAGGGCCATCTCCTCGGCCTGGATACGGCGGGCCATGTGGTAGCGGGTCTCGATCTGGCTGGCGGACAGGCCGGAGGCGAGCAGACGCTGGCGCTTGACCCGGCCCAGGGAGTGGCCGGTATGCACCAGCGGGATATCCAGGATCAGGGCCATGCGGCTGCCTACATAACCGGCATCGGCATAATGACTGTGCAGCAGATCTGGCAGCCGTGCTTGCTGGCGCAGATGGTTCAGGCTGTTATCGATGAAGCTGTCCAGGTGGTCCCAGAGGTGCTCCTTGTAGATGTAGCCCGGCGGGCCGGCAGCGATGCGGATGATACGAAAGCCCGGCTGCACTTCTTCTACCGGTAGAGCGTAATCCGGGCTGATCAGATCGTCCTCCACCAGCCGGGTCAGCAGGTCCACCTGGTCCACCTGGGGGTTCTCTGCCAGGGTGCGAGCCAGCTCCACCACGTATTTGGTCTGGCCGCCGGTATCGGCATCCCGCCCCAGTTCCAGGTCATGGCCACGGATCAGACCGTGTACGCTGATCAGGCAGATATACAGAGGTTTTCCACTCTCACTCATACTGTTATCGATATTCAAGAGGGTCTGATTTCTGGATCAGCCCCAAGGATCCGGATATTACTCGCGAAAAGTAACTTAATGGTAACGGGAGCTTTACCCATTTGTTCCAGCTCAAGCGGGTCATTTTTTACCCGATCAATAGGGTAGGCCCGGCGGGAGCGGGCTTGCCATGGATACCAGGCTGCACCGGGGTCAGGCCTTAGCATCCCTGGCAAATGGATTCCGGCAATCCCTGCCGGAATGACGGGTAGCAATTACACTCAATGAATAAATGGCGCAGAATAGCCAGCGGAAGGGGGCAAGGCCCTGCTGGCCGCTGTCGGGTCACCCTGCAAGGCGGCCAGCAAGGGTTGGGTGGGGTAGCCATCGGCGGGCAGACCCAGGCGTTTTTGCTCGGCGCGCACCGCAGCACGGGTCCCGGCACCGATGATGCCATCGATCTTGCCCACGTCATGGCCCTTATCCTGCAATAGGCGCTGCAGGGCCTTGGTCTCCGCCAGACTCAGGCTGGCCACCTCGGCGCGGCCGACAGCCACCTTCCCTGCGCCAGCCAGGCGTGTGGCCAGGTAGGCGGCGGTGGTGGCATAGACCAGGGACTTGTTCCACTCGGTATAGATGCGGAAGTTGTCATAGGCAAGAAAGGCCGGGCCATCCTTGCCCATGGGCAGCAGCAGGCTGGCTTTGAGATTCTGACCGCGCAGCTTGCCGCGGATGGGCCGCACCCCCCATTGCAGCCAGGTGCTCACCGGCAGCAGGGTCTCCAGGTTGGCCTGCTCCCAGTCCAGCTGGGCCGGTACGCTGACCTCCTCCAGCCAGGGCTCGCCCTTGCGCCAGCCCAGATGGGCCAGGTGACTGGCGGTGGAGGCAATCACATCGGCCTTGCTCTTGAGCAGATCGATACGGCCATCGCCATCGGCATCCTGACCGTGCTTGAGGTAATCGCTGGGCAGAAACTGGGTCTGTCCCAGCTCACCGGCCCAGGCCCCCTTCATCTGTTCCCGGCTCAGATAACCCCGATCGAGGATCTCCAGGGCGGCGAGCAGCTGCGGCCGGAACAGCTCGGGCCGACGGCAATCATGGGCCAGGGTGGCCAGGGCGGTGAGGGTATCAAAGTTGCCGGTATTGGCACCGAAGTCGGTCTCCAGGGCCCAAAAGGCGGTGATCACCGCCGCCGGAACCCCATATTCGGCCTCCAGGCGCTGGAACAGGTCGGCGTATTCGCGCATGTATTTCTTGCCGTGGGTCAGACGGTAGTTGTTGGCCATACGCCCGGCAAAGGTGAGAAAGGTCTGGGCGAAGACGCCCTGCTTGCGGTCCATGGCAATGACCTTGCTGCTGTAGCCGAGGCCGTCCAGCTGGTCCAGGGTCTTGCCGGAGATGCCCTGGGCCCTGGCCTCCTGCCGCACCCCATCCAACCAGCGGGAGAAGGGTTGCGGGTTACAGCCATCGGCCAACAGCGGGCCGGCCAATGCCAGGCCAACAAGCCCAAAGCTCACTGCGGCCTTGCCCGCAGAGGGCCAGTTCCTAGTGTTCAGGATTTTGATGCTAGAAGTAAAACGGCTCATCCGAATTTCCATCCGTTCAGCTTGTCAAGACCCGTATTCTAGCAGCAAGCCCATACGGAGGACAGGAGACGGTTCGGGGTCACGGTTCGGGGTCAGGTCTAGAATTATAGCCATTTCCAGCTTTGGAGGAAAGAACAGGGGTAACTACTCCTCACTCTCATCTCTAAGGACAGAGCCTCTAATTCCCCCCTTTGCAAAGGGGGGTAGGGGGGATTTCTTCAGCCAGAATCCCCCTCAATCCCCCTTTTGCAAAGGGGAAGGTCAATTCTCTACCCATTAAACCCCCCTCTTTGGTTAGGGGCAATAACCGGTCGCCAAGGGCTGAGGTAGTTTCCACAGCTGTTCCACCTGACGCATCCCTACAGTCGTTTATTCAAAGGGGTGAGGAGCCTAATGGCCTGAGTACTTACGAACAGGGTTTATAGTCAAAATCTAGACTCAACCATTTTATCGTTACTTAGCCGATTAAAGGCTTCTATTCTAGTCCTGACCCCAATTTCCTCGATACCTATTTTTCCCGGTGATAATAGAGGTCCACCCCCTGATTGCTACCGCCATAGAGCTTGATGTCCAGCATCTTGTTCAGCTTGTAGGCCAGTTCCACGGTGGATTCGTTGTCGAACAGGTTTTGCACGTAGCGCACGTAGAGGTCAGGGCTGAGGCGTTTGCCTACACTCAGGGCGCTGTCTTCCAGGCTGTCGCCGCCGAAGCTGACCTCGCTCAGACCCAGTTTCTTGGCGATGGAGTTGGTGAGCATGTTGGCCCCGGCCCGTTCCATGGACCAGGCGGCGCTGCGGATGGCGGCGGCCTCGTCGAAGCTGGAGGATGACAGGCCGGAGCCGGTGAGCAGGTAGGCTAGGGCCTCGGCGGTGGATTTTGTCGGCAGGGAGAAGACCTCCACCCTGGGGTTGCTGGCTTGGCCACTGACCAGTACCCCGGCCTTGATGTCGGTGAGATCGGCGCGTACGGCGCGTATGTCCAGGCTCGGCCTGTTTAGCGGCCCGGCGAAGAGGAAGCGGCCCTGTTCCAGCTTGAGGTCCTGGCCGAAGGCCTTGAATTGGCCATTGACTAGGCTGAGGGTGCCGTTGCCCTGGGGCGGGTGGCCGGGCGTGGTGCTGATTTCCATGCCGCCACGGATATCGGTTTTCAGACCAAAGCCGCTGAAGCGTACCTCATCCCCCAGGCTGAGCTGTATCTGACTGGCGATATGCGCCGCCGGCAGGTCTTTTTTCTGTGGTTTGTCTTTCTCGTCCAGGATCACGGCGTCGTCAGACAGGGCCACCGAGCCTTGGGGGATTTCCTTGAGGCCGATGATGGCCTTGGGCAGATGCAGCTTGCCGCTCAGGCGCAGCCGGTTGTCGCGCAGGTTGAGCGCCAGGTCCGGGCTGATCTCCGCTTCAACCAGGGGGATGCGCGCCACCTGAAAGCGCTCGCCACGGATGTTCAGCGCCAGGCGCAGGGGCGTGGCGCTGGGGTCCAGCTGGCCGGATAGCTGGAGTCGGCCGTTGCCGGAGCGGGCCTGACCGTTGATGTTCAGGGGTGTGCCGGCGGTCGAGCCCAGGCGCAGCTCGATGTCCTGCACCTGGATGCCCAGGTCTGGCACCTTGAGCCCGGCCTGCTGCAGGTGGGCCTCGCCCTTGATACGAGGTTGTTGCAGGGGACCGTTCAGGTCCAGCTGCACGGCCAGACGGCCCTTAAGGTCCTGGATATTGGGCAGGAACACCGCCAGGGGGCTGATATCAGGCAGGTCCAGGCGCAGCTGGCTGTCGCGAAAGGCCGGGGTTTGGCCCAGGTCCAGGCCCAGACGACCGCTGTTCTGGCCCCATTGGCCCTGTTCCTTGCGGCTGTTGGCGCGTAATTCAAAACGGTAGTCGCCCTGTAGCCTCTGCCCCTGCAAGCGAGCCTGCAGCTGGAGTTTGCGCAGTTGCAATTGCAGCGGGGTGGCGTCCAGCTTGGGGCGGTAATCGGCCTGGGGCAGGCTGAGTCGCAGATCGACTTGGGGCGCGGTCAGATCACCGCCCAGCCGGGCGGTCAGGTCCAGCTCGCCACTGATGGTGTCGCCTTGGGGCAGAAAGGGCTGGGCCAGGGCCAGGGAGACGCCCTTGAGATCGAATTGGCCCGATAGCTTGGCAGCGGCATCCAGCCCGGCCTGCAGACAGGCGGAGGCGGCCTGGTTGCGCCAGCAGTGGGGCGCCAGCCGGGTCTCCTTGGCGCTGGCCTGCAGGGCAAAGGGCTGTTGCAGGCGCCACTGACCTACCTGGGGGAGCTGTAGATGACCGCTGAGCAGTTGGCCGCTCCAGCCTTGCAGCTGGGGGGCATAGCCGCCCTTGAGGCGCAGTTTGCCGCTGAGGGCCTCAGCGGATTGTTCGCCAGCCAGCATCATGGCCAGCTCCAGGTTGAGGTCGTGACTGGCCAGGTTGCCCGGCCCCTCCAGCTGGAGCCTTTGGATCAGGGTCTCGCCAAGCCAAATCTGCTCCAGGCGCAGGCGGCTGTGGGAGTCCTCGGGGCGTTGCGGGTGCCAGCGGATAGCGGCCTCCAGCCGACCGATACGTTGCGGCCCATAGGCCAGGTCGCTGGCCTTGGCCTCCAGCTGTAGCTGGGGCGCGCTCAGCTGGCCCTGCACCCGGCCGCTGGCCTGGACTTGCCCTTGCAGCTGGGGTAGCAGCTCGGCCAGGTGGTTGGCCTCTAGTTGCAGCTGAAAGTCCGCCTGTTCAGCCAGACTGCCCTGCAGTTGCAGGCGGTTATCACCGGCCTGGAGCTGCAATTGATCTATCTGCAGACGCTGGGCGGCATAGCTGAGCTGGCCGGAGCCTGACAGCTGTTGCTGGTTGATCTCCCCTTGCAGTCGTTCGATCTGGGCCTCAAAACGTGGCCCCTGGGCATCCAGCAGACCCTGGCTGTGGATGCGGCCGGAGAGGCGGCCGGGGATCTCCGGCCAATGGCTGCCCGGCTGCAGCTGCTGGGCCTCCAGCCGCAGGTCCCAGCTCAGCTGCGGCTGCCAGCCCAGCTGGCCCTCTAGTTGCAGCTGCCCCTGTAGGGTCGCCAGCCGAAGTTGCTCGATACGCAGCCGCTGCAAATCACCTCGGGCCTGAAGCCGCGCTTGGACGGCGGGCAGTTGCGCCCCGCTGAAATGGGCGCTGGCCTCCAGCCGGTAGTCCTGCAGATGGCCTGTGAGCCGGACCTCGGCCCCGATCGTCCCGGTCTGCTGGTGCTCGGCGGCCAGGGCCAGGCCGATATTGATGGGGTAGGGGGCGCGCAGCTCCACGCCGCCCTGTAGATTGAGCTGGCGCATGGGCCCGGCCTGATCCAGCCGCAGCCGGTCGATGATCAGCTGCTGGCCCCGGCTGTGGGCGCTCAGCTGCAGGCGCTCAAGCCGATGCCGCTGCTCCCCCAGCCGCAGCTGGGCCTGCTCCAGTACCAGAAGATCAAGCTGTAGGGCCAGGGGCAATGCGGGCAGTTGGAAGGCTGGCGTGGCCTCTGGCTCGGCATCGGCATCGGTCTGCGCCAGTTGCAGGTTCAGCCCCTGCAGCTCCAGGGCCTGCAGGTGCAGACGGCCCTGCAACAGGGCGGCGGGGTTCCATTGCAGGCGCAGCTGGGCCAAATCCAGGCGCTGGCCGTTTTCAGCGGCATAGTGCAGCCGCTTGAGTTGCAGCTCGCCAAGCAGGCTGCCCTGGATGCCCTCGGCGGGGATGCGCAGGGGGGTGAAGGACTGGGCCAGGATCAGCAGGCCACGGCTGCCCGACTCGCTGGCGGCCAGGCCCAACAGCAGCGCGGGCAGGCCCAAGGCCAACAGCAGCGCCGGTGCCAGCAGGCGACGCCAGACAAGGCGCAGGATGTTGCGTGCCAGGGGGGATGAGGCTGAGGTTTGAGGCAATGGGGTGGTTCCCTGGGGCTAACTCGGCAGACGGGTGGATTGCAAAGGGGGAGGCCAAAATCCCCCTCAATCCCCTTTTTAATAAAGGGGGAGGCCTACTTCCCCCCCCCCTTTACAAAGCCCGCATCCGCCATGTGGAGTCAGAACTCCGGTCCTATGGATAGGTGTACGCGGAAATCATTGTCCGGGTCGTCCAGGGGGTGGGCCAGGTCCAGCTTGATCGGGCCTATGGGCGAGAACCAGCGCAGACCCAGGCCGACACCGGTGTAGATGTCGTTCAGGTCATCGTCATAGGCGTTGCCGCTATCGACGAAGGCCGCCACCGCCCAGTCGGACAGGACGCGGTGTTCGTACTCCAGGCTGGCCACGGCGAGGTAGGTGCCACCGATGACCTCGCCGCTGGGGTTTTTTGGCCCCAGGCTTTCAAAGTCGTAACCCCGGATGCTGCGATCACCACCGGCAAAGAAGCGGTGGGACACCGACAGCCGCTCGGCATCCTCGGCCCAGGTGGCGCCCAGCTGGCCACGGGCCAGGATGCGGCCATTCTCCCAGGGGGTGCCGATCCAAAAGGCCGAGCCTTCTGCCTGGACGAAGCGCGAGCCGTTGGAGAAGTCCACCGGCGCTGCCGCCAGTTTCAGCTTGAATTGGTGCCCCTCGCGGATCAGGTTGCGGCCCTTGCGCCGGGTCTGTTCCCAGCTGATGGAGGGCACCAGGGGCGTGGCGTGGTCCTTGAGGCTGCCTACCTCGTATTCCTCGTGCATCAGATCCAAAGCCAGGGTTTGCAGCCAGTTGTTACCCAGATCACTGGTCATCTTGGCACCCAGGGAGAAGGTGTAGCGGTCGCTGCTGTCGGTTTCTTCTTGTTCGAACTGACCAGAGAAGGTCAGCCATTCCTGGGTGGGGTCATCCAGGGGAATGGCATAGGAGCTGATCAGGTTGCCGCCGATGGCAGAGAGCTTGCCCGAGGTGCGGAAGCGATGGCCGCGCTTGTTGACGTAGCGTTTTTCAAAATCGAAGCTGGCGCGGGGGCCTTCGTCGGTGCTGAAGCCCAGCCCTATGCCGTAGGCCAGCTGCTTGCGCCCGGTCAGTTCCACTTCGAGATTGACCCGCTTGCTGGCCCGGTCCTGTTGTGGTTTGACCATGACATTATCGAAATAGTTGCTGGCCATCAGGGCCTGCTGGAAGCGGTTGAGCTTATTGGTGCTGAAGGGCTCGTCCGGCTCAAAGTCCTCGTAACGGCGCAGCAGGGCCTCATTCAGGCCCTCTTGCTGGTAGCTGATCTGGCCGAAGCGGTATCTGCTGCCCGATTGCAGTCTGAGATGGACCCAGGCCTGGCCGCTGGAGGGCTTGATCAGCAGGCGGTGGTCGCTGAAGCGGGCCTCGAAATAACCCCGCTGGCTGGCCAGGGACAGCAGTTGGGTCTTCAGGTCTTCATAGGCACCGTGATTGAGCACCTGGCCGGGCTTCAGGGGCAGATCGCGCAGCAGGCGGGCAAAGCGACGATCATCACTGGCCTCGCCCTGGATTTGGACATCGACCTCGGCCAGCTTTACCGGCGTGCCGGGGTCCACCCGGTAATTGACCGACCAGCAGCCCGCCTCGCGCTTAAGCTGGCCGCCGCTGATCTTGGGCCGGTAATGGCCCAGTGCCTGCAAGCCCTGGGTAATCTCCTGCGGGGCCTTGTCCAGGGCGCTTTGCAGACGCCACTGGGCCGTGTCGCACTTGAGTCCGCTGAGGCCGAGGAAGGCACGGGCATTCTGCAGTTGGGTGGCGTTGAGGCCGTCGATCTGGATGCTGGGCGTTGCCGCGACCAAGACCCCAGGCACGGCCAGCAGGCCGACCAGGAGCAGCCCCGGCAGGGGTGGCCGTTGGGGCTTGGCAACTCCCGAATGCCTGACCAGACAGGGCGCTGGAGACTTCATGGCAGCAATTACTGGCGTTCTTCTATAGGTACATAGCGCAGGTTTTCCGGCCCGACGTAGTTGGCGCTGGGGCGAATGATCTTGCCGTCCAGGCGTTGTTCAATGACGTGGGCGGCCCAGCCGGAGGTGCGTGAGATGACGAACAGCGGGGTGAACATGGCGGTGGGGACACCCAGCAGGTGGTAGCTGACGGCGGAGAACCAATCCAGGTTGGGGAACATGGTCTTCACCTCCCACATGACCTGCTCCAGGCGCTCGGCGATGCTGTACATCTTCATATTGCCCTGGGATTCGGCCAGCTGACGGGCGACGCGCTTGATCACCTCGTTGCGCGGGTCGCTCTTGGTATAGACCGGGTGGCCGAAGCCGATGATGATCTCGCGGTTGGCGACGCGCTGGCGGATGTCCGCCTCGGCCTGGTCGGCGTTGTCGTAGCGGCTTTGGATCTCGAAGGCGGCCTCGTTGGCGCCGCCGTGCTTGGGGCCGCGCAGGGCACCGATGGCACCGGTGATGGCGGAGTAGATGTCTGAGTTGGTGCCGGAGATGACCCTCGCGGTGAAGGTGGAGGCATTGAACTCGTGCTCGGCGTAGAGGATTAGTGAGGTGTGCATGGCCCGCACCCATTCATCGCTGGGGGTCCGGTCGTGCAGCAGATGGAGGAAATGGCCACCGATGCTGTCATCATCGGTTTCCACCTCGATCACCCGGCCGTTGATGGCGTAGTGATACCAGTAGAGCAGGATGGAGCCAAAGCTGGCCATCAGGCGGTCGGCGATGTCCCGCGCCTCGGTGGTGCGGTGCTCCTCGC